>CAZGOQ010000006.1:9085-38815 GCA_964527315.1 uncultured Oscillospiraceae bacterium
ATAGCGGTTCCGGGGGGACAAGGTCATCGAGGACTGGTGTAAGGAAACGGGCCACGACCTGGGAAAGAGTGTGGATGCGCTTTCTCAGGAGGAAATGAAGGCCTTTATCGAGGAGCACGACATTCCCTGCCCCTCGTGCGGCAAACACAACTTTACCGATATCCGTCAGTTCAATCTGATGTTCAAGACGTTTCAGGGGGTCACGGAGGATGCGAAAAATACCGTATATCTCCGGCCGGAGACGGCGCAGGGCATTTTTGTCAACTTCCCGGCGATCCAGCGGACGACCCGGAAAAAACTGCCCTTTGGCGTAGGGCGGATCGGCAAATCCTTCCGCAATGAGATCATCCCCGGCAACTTTATTTTCCGGACCCGTGAGTTTGAGCAGATGGAACTGGAATTCTTCTGCCAGCCGGGTACGGAACTGGAGTGGTTTGCCTACTGGAAGGAATTTTGCCATAAATGGCTGCTGGATCTGGGAATTTCCGAGGAAAATCTGCGGCTGAGGGATCATGAGCCGGAGGAGTTATCCCACTATTCCAATGCTACGACGGACTTCGAGTTTATCTTCCCCTTCGGCTGGGGTGAGCTTTGGGGCGTTGCCAGCCGCACAGACTTTGACCTGACCGCTCATCAGACCACCTCCGGCAAAGATTTGACGTATTTTGATCAGGAAAAGAACGAGCACTATATTCCCTATGTCATCGAGCCGTCCCTGGGTGCGGACCGTGTGACATTGGCTTTTTTGGTGGACGCCTATGATGAAGAAGTCGTGGGACAGGATAAAAACGGCATGGATGACGTTCGCACCGTTTTGCGGCTCCATCCGGCCCTGGCGCCGTTTAAGTGCGCCGTTTTGCCCCTTTCTAAGAAGTTGGGGGATCAGGCCACGAAACTCTATACGGAACTGTCTAAGGAGTTTATGTGCGACTACGATGAGACTGGTTCCATTGGCAAGCGCTACCGCCGGGAGGACGAGATTGGAACGCCCTTCTGCATTACGGTGGATTTCCAGACGGTGGGCGATGAAAAGACCCCAGCCGATCACT
Source organism: uncultured Oscillospiraceae bacterium (assembly GCA_964527315.1). Classification (GTDB taxonomy): domain Bacteria; phylum Bacillota; class Clostridia; order Oscillospirales; family Oscillospiraceae; genus HGM13006. Next base: position 10,135 of record CAZGOQ010000006.1, read on the forward strand.
GCGTGACCATCCGGGAGCGGGACTCCATGGAGCAGGTGCGCATTCCTGTGGATCAGGTAAAGGATTATATTGCGGAGAGGATCAAGTTCTGAATAGAGAACAAAAAGGGGCGGCGTCTTTGCCGCCCCGGAACTGCGTTCCATGCCCCAGGTGTGGAGCCGAAGGAGCACGCCATGAAACAAGCCCTGATTTCCGGCCTCGTCGCCCAAAAACGCAGCTTGACCGAGCCGCAGCTTGACACGCTTTGCCGGTTTGGCGAGGCCCTGCTGGAGAGAAATAAGGTAATGAATCTAACGGCGATTTCAGAGCCGGAACAGGTAGCCCGGCTTCATTTTCTGGACAGCATCGCCCTGCTCAGCGCAACGGATTTTCGGCGCAAGACCGTGGTAGATGTAGGCTGCGGCGCGGGGTTCCCCGGCGTACCGTTGAAAATTGCAGAGCCGACCATGGAACTTTGTCTGCTGGACAGCCTGAAAAAGCGAATGGACTGGCTGGAGGAGACGTTGCCTGTGCTGGGGATCCCGGCGGAGTTCGTCTGCGCAAGGGCGGAGGAGTTTGCGCCTGGGCATAGAGCGGTCTTTGACATCGCGGTCTCTCGCGCTGTTGCCAAATTGAATATACTGTCGGAACTCTGTCTGCCGTTGGTAAAGACAGGAGGCTGTTTTATTGCGATGAAATCCCGGAATAGCGATCTGGAACTCAGCGAAGCCGCCCGTGCAGTTTCTGTATTAGGGGGAAAAATCAGTAAGATTATGGATTACCCGGTTCCCGGCACAGACGCGGTACACCGGGCGGTGGTCATAGAAAAGATAAACGCAACGCCCAAGCAGTATCCTCGGCGGTTTGCAAAAATCAAGCAAAGCCCCCTGTAAAAGGACGGATCCACGCTGCAAGGCGCACGATCTTCACATAAATATTTTATGGATTTCGAAAGGAACAGGAGATGATTGTGAGATGAACTGTAAGCGGATACAAGTTTTGCTGATGGTTGCTGTGATGGTGCTGACTCCAGCGGATGCCGGGACGGCAAAGGTGTCTGAGTTTTCTGCTGCCCGGCTGGCGGAGGACGAGATCGTCCGGGTGATGGTACAGTTCGAGGACGCAGGGTCGATGGAAACACTGAGGGCTGCCGCGCCGGAGTTAAAGGTTGTCCATGAATATGAGACGCTCTTTACAGGGGCAGCCATAGAGGTGCCTTACGGCAGAATGGATACGCTGCGGGAGATGAGCGGTGTGGAGAGCGTTTGGATCTCCGGGACCTATAAAGCGCCGGTGATGACCTCCGCGGGTTCTGCGGAGGCGTATTCTTATCTGGAGCAGGAAACAGCAAAGGAAACGTATGCGGGACAGGGGACGCTGATCGCTGTGTTGGATACCGGCCTTGATCTGTCTCACTATGCGTTCGACGCGGATGGCGAGGCGCTTGGCAGTACAGTGCTGAAAAAAGGCGCGGCCGTGATGGAAAAGACCTTTGTAGAGGGCGCGTATCTTTCGGCAAAGATCCCTTTTGCGTATGACTACGGGGATATGGATACGGACGTAACCGATGTGGATGGGCATGGGACAGCGATGGCCGGTTATGCGGCCGGCTATGACCCCGATCAGAACTTCTCCGGCGCAGCGCCCGGCGCACAGTTGGCGGTCATGAAGGTTTATGGGGATCGGCAGGCGACTACGACGATCGATGTGATCTTTGCAGCGATGGAGGATGCCTATGTGCTGGGCGCGGATGTGATCTGCGTTTCCTTCGGTGAGCCTTGCGGGTTTTCCTATGATGAGGCGCTGGAGACAGCGGCCTTTGGAAATATCGTCGAAAATCTGGAGGACGCAGGTGTGATTGTCTGCTGTGCGGCCGGGGATTACGGCAGCCAGGGAGCCCATAACACGGTTTCTCCGGGCAGCATTTTGGCGGACTATGCCGACTACGGTACGATCGCGTCTCCGGCATCCTACAGCGGAATGGTTTCTGTTGCGTCTGCGGTCAATCCCTACACGCTCCAGTATGTATTGCAGGTGGGGCGGGAGAATATTTCCTATCTCACGGCAGCGGGGCAGGAGGCGGAACTGACGAGAGTGCTGGGCGGCCAGCGGTATTCCTATGTACTGATGGACGGCTATGGGGAGCCTGCAGATTATGAGGGCCTGGATATAAGCGGCAAGATCGTAGTCGTGCGGCGAAAGCTGGATTTTGCGCTCCTGAGCCAGTATGCGGCGGAGCAGGGCGCGGTGGCGGTCATTGTGGTAAACAATACAAACGGGACGGATGATATTGTTGCAGATAATCCGGCAATTCCTGTGATCCTGGTGTCAAAGCAGGACGGAGAGAAACTGGTTTGCGCGAATTTGAAAACCATGGTGATCCCGACCGGGAAGGTGCGTGCGGCAAATGCCGCCGCCGGCAGCATCAGCGACAGTTCCTCCTGGGGAACGAGTCCGGCAATGACCCTGTCCCCGAACCTGTCCGGGATCGGCGGCGATGTTCTGACGCCAAAGGCGGACGGCGGTTATGGCTATCAATCCGGTACAGCGATGGCTGCGGCGGAGGTTTCCGGTTCGTTTGCGGCGGTGCTGTCAGAACTGAAACAGGAGTCCGGACTGAGCCGAAAGCAGCGGGCGGATCTCGCGCGCCGGAGGATCTACAGCACGGCGGAAATTTTGGGAACAGAAGACGCTCCGATTTCCGTCCGGCGGCAGGGCGCCGGTTTAGTGAATCCGGAGCAGGCGATCCGGACAGGCTGTTATATCAAGGAGCCGCTTCAGGAGTTGGGGGACGATCCCGAAGGGACCGGCGTGTTTACCATGACGCTGACGGTGAAAAACACGGCAATGGAGGGACAGACTTGTCCCTCAGAGCGGTTTTCGGATGTCGGCAAGAGCGACTGGTTTCATGAATCGGTAGACAATGTGGTGTATCAGGGATTGTTCAACGGGACTTCGGAAAAAACCTTTTCGCCCAACAGTATGCTGACCAGAGCGCAGATGGTCACGGTGCTCTATCGTATGGCGGGGGAACCTGCGGTACGGGTACTCAGTTCCTTTTCCGACGTCGCACCGGAGAGTTACTATGCTTATGCGGTCAGCTGGGCCAAAGAAAAGGGAATCGTCAACGGCGTTACGGAGACCACTTTTGCGCCGGAGGTTCCGGTTACCCGGGAACAGATGGTGACCATGCTTTACCGTTACAGCGGAAGTTCGGGGGAGACGGCTTCTCTGCGGGAATATTTGGACGTCTCCGCAGTCAGTGAATATGCCAAAACACCCATGGCCTGGGCGGTTGGAAAAGGGATTGTCAACAGCACCTCCGCCCAGGCGCTCTATTTGAGCCCGAAGAATCATGCCACCAGAGCAGAGTTCGCCACGATTTTGACGCGGGCGCTGGAACAGAATCCTGTAACAGCGTCTTTCCAGCCCTACAGTCTGGTGATGGGGGATCAGACCGAGACGGATGCGGATGGAACTGTAAGAAACATTCTGGGATCCCGGAAACTCGACTATGACATTACGTTTTCCTGCGGGGATACGCTGGAATTCAATCGCTGGACAGAGGAAAAGGAAGTCGATGTGACCATCCGGCTCTCCGGCAGCTGCCGCCGGGAACTCCGGCGGGAATTTTCAAACGGCACGTTTGTAGAAGGCTTCGTGGGATTTCAGGATGCCGACCGGGGAGAGGATATCCACGCCACATTGTTAGGATTCTTTGGAGACTGGGAGGAAGCGCCGGTTTTGGAGGAGAAAGATTTCGGCGATGTGATCCAGGCAAAATATAATCAATATACCGCCGGCGGAGGCGCGGATTCCCGGGCGTTGCTGTCTGTGAATACAGCCGCCAACCTTGCGGCGCTCTATGGTATCGACCCCTTCCAGGGAAGCTACGGACAGCAGGTATCGCTGCTGGGCGAAAATCCACTGGGGACAGAGCCGTTTCTTTCGGACCGATGCGCCCTCTCGAGCGGCGAAAACGCCATGGCGCAGGAATTAAGGATCGGACTGATGCAGTTGAGAAATGCCCGCTCGATCACGCTGTATATTCAGGACGCAAACACTGGGCAATATTATTGGAAGGAAACGCGGAACGACTCCAGAAAATCATGGTATTCCACTGGAGATGGCGCATGGCAGTATGCGCAGGAATTCCGGTGGACAGGCACAGACCGGAACGGGAATGCGCTTCCTGACGGAACCAGGGTAAGTGTCTCCGTCTATGCATCGCTGAATGGGGAGAGAGCCCGTTTGGAGTGGCGCTTTTCCTGTGTCATTGACAGCACGCCGCCGGAACTGGTCTGCGAACTGAATGACGAAGGAACGGGATTGACGATCTCTGCTGAAGATAACCGCTACCTGGCCGGGCTGACGGTCAGGGATATCGGCGGGCAGGTGATCCGTCAGGTCAGCTACAACGACAATGCCTGCTCGGCCAGCCACAGTCTGGAACTGGATCTGACAGAGATAGAGGGAGATATTACCGTTACGGCGCTGGACTATGCTACCAACGTAACGGAGCGTTCGATTCGCAGGCCATAAAGACAATGCGCCTGTGTTTGCTGCGGCACATGGGCATGACGGTCCTGCATCAAAAAGGAACGCTGTTTAACAGACTGAGACAGGCTGACGGAGCACATTTCGGAATTGCGGCGCAGGTTTTTGCCGGGCGCATTTGCAGGCAGAAATAACTTGTGGTTATGCTTCATGAGTTTTTGGTATTTGAAGCATTCCTGTCCCTGATATAAAATAAAAAGAGATTCTTGAAAGGAGAATTCGATATGAAAAAGACGGTTAAATTGCTAGCTTTGCCGCTTGCTCTCTGCATGTTGTTTGCGCTGGCAGCCTGCGGCGGCGGAACCGGTTCCGCAGTGTCGGAATCCAAAGCATCAGAAAGCGTAGTTTCCGAAGCGCCGGCGGAAATTAAATCTGAAACTCCGGCGGCGGAAGTGTCTGCCGCAGAGGAGACGTCCGTGATGGAGGACATTCCGGAGGACGCAGAAGCGTTCAGCCTGGAGATCGTCCGTACTTATACGGAAGCGGAACAGCTTCCTCTGGTAGACAAGCCTACAACGCTGACGGCCTGGGACTATGTGGTGCCCCCGGTTATGGCGGTGATCACCGATTACGGCAAAGACGGCCAGGTCTATGTGGAACTGCAGGAGCGGACCGGCGTGACGCTGGACTTTACCACTGCCAACCTGCTGACAGCCAGCGACGATATGTCCCTGATGGTCAACGCCAATGATCTGCCGGATATCGTATTTAACTTCGGTATGTTTTATAGCAACAATCTGGACGATTTGATCGACGGCGATATCATTGTCAACTACAAGGACTATGAGGACATCATGCCCAACTACTTTGATATCATCAACAACAATCCTTCCATTGCCCGCGATATTTATACTGCGGAGGGCAATGTTCCCAAGGCGGAGAACATTCAGGATTCCCTGATCCCCTCTTCCGGCCCCGCCATTCGTCAGGACTGGCTGGACGCGGATGGTCTGGAGGTTCCTGTGACGGTGGACGAACTCCACGATGTGCTGCTGACCTTCCAGTCTGAGAACGATTGCGCGCATCCCTTCTGGATTGCGGCCAACGGAAACTCTTCGCTGAACAGCGCGTTCGGCATTTCCTATAACGGCGACAACAACGGCGTTGGCGGCTGGACCTATGAGGACGGCCAGATGGTGTTCAGTCTCTTTGAGGAAGGTTTCCGGGATTATGTTCAGTTGATGGCGGACTGGTATGTCGAGGGCCTGATTTCCCCGGACTTTGTGTCCCAGACCATGAACAACACCGCAACGGATGATGAGATCGTGGGCAATGCCGCCGGTTTCTTCAACTCCTCCGTCAACGGCCTGACCAACCTCTCCGGCTATGAGCCGGATTCCGATGTGCAGCCCGTCCGGCCCATGGTGCTGAATGAGGGTGACCTCAACGGCTTTGACGACGCAGGCACCTCCCGCATCAGCAAGGGAGGAACCGCTTTGGCGGGGAACGGATCGGATATCGAGTTGGCCTGCCGTATCATCGACTATCTGTATTCGGATGACGGCATTCTCCTGTGCAACTACGGCGTGGAGCATGTGACCTTTGAATTTGACGAAAACGGCGATCCCCAGCTGACGGAACTGGTGACGGACAACCCGGAGTATGACTTTACGCTGGCACTGATCAAATACACCTCTTCCACACCCACCTCCATCTGCATCAATGAGCGGAATTTCCTGGGCTATACGGACGCACAGGTAAAGGCGCTGGATCTCTGGATCCGCAATACGGAGAGCGTGCAGGCTCCCGGTGCGGTATGGTCTGTGGATGCGCAGACAGAAGCCGCCGCGATTTCCTCCGATGCAATCAGCTACATTTCCACCGAGGTCCTGAAAATGATCACAGGATCCCGTCCGGTGGACGAATGGGACGATTTTGTAGAGGAAGTCAAAACCTCCTTCGACATAGAGCGGCTGATCGAACTGAATCAGGAGGCGGTCGAAACCTATTTGGCAATTGGCACATAAGCATTTGTTGTTTTCATCCTTCTTTTGAACGGCGGGGCGTTTGCCCCGCCGTTCAACGCATTGCTTGACAACTTTCGCCTTTTTGATAGAATAGAAGAGGAAAGGCGGCGATTGCGTGGAACTGACACTGCTCTATTATTTTAAGACTGTGGCGGAGATTGAAAATATCACCAAGGCCGCAGAGACGCTCTATATCTCCCAGCCCGCGCTCAGTAAGGCCATTGCAAAGCTGGAGAAAAATCTGGATGTGACGCTGTTTGAGCGGCGGAAGGGACGCATCAGCCTTTCTGCGATGGGCCGGGTCTATTATGAATATGTATCCTCTGCTTTCCATGTGTTGGAGACGGGGGAGAAAAAGCTGGAGGAACTGAAGAAACAATCCGGCGATACTGTCTCCATTGCGTCGCCGGTGGCAGGCGTGCTCCATGAACTGATCTATAATTTTCTCAGTTCCGGAGAGCGGTTTCAGATCCATCAATATTTCTATGAGGAACACATTCTGGAAAGCGAACTGCTTTCCGGAAAGCTGGATTTTGCCGTAACGCCCATCACGGTGGAAAACAGCGAAATCGAACAGATCAAGCTGATGGAAGAAGAAGTATTCATCGTGGTCAGCCAGGATCATCCAATGGCTGGACGGAAGTATGTCTGTCTGGCCGATTTTCGTGACGATACGTTTTTGGTGGATGAGGCCAGCTTTGACCAGAAGATCGTCAAGGTGCTCTGCGGCATGGCGGGGTTCGAGCCGGAGGTCCTGCTCCACAGCAACGAGGGTGATTTGATCAACAATGCGTTGCGAAGCAACATGGGCGTTTGCCTGATGCCTGCCGATCTGATTTATCGGAAAAATATGCGGAATCTGTCGGTACTCCGCTCCACGGACGTGGCGCTGGTGCGGCTGCTCTCCGTGGCGAAACGCAGAGATCGCATCTTGCAGGCCAATGCGGCCCGGCTTTATCACTATACCATTAACTATTTTCAGAATCTGGGCCGCGAGATGGATGCGTATTTTGGAGAAATGTTCCCGGAAAGTTCGTTTGAGGGGAGAAAAAATTTAGGCATCAACAACTTGAAGGATTAAGAACGCGGCAAGCGTTCCGATTTGGGAGAAAAGGATTCCTGACGGTCAGTGAAGCGATTTGAACGCGTAAATTGACGATTGTTGTCATGCAGCGGCTTTCACCAGGAACCTTTTGAGCCGCCGTCTGTTCAGGCAGCGGCTTCCATAACTATAGGGAATGGACTATAGCTTTTTCGTATTTTAAAAGGTCTCTCTGAATTTTTATAATATATGAAAGAAGTTCTGAATCGATCGCTTGCGGCGGATCGGCGAATCGTTTTCGCCGGATACGCGGACTGAAGAGGGGGAACATCCGGTACGCCGCCTTTTCCATTCGCTTTTGAGGAAAACCCCTCGCCGTCCACGCTTGCCGATTTCATCAGAGTTTCCATAGAATGACCAAAGAAAGGAGCGCAGCTATGTCATTCCTGCAATACAATACGGAAGAACTGGTCGGCCGGTTTGAAGACCGCAGAGATGTAAAAAACCTGGCCGGCAAATATGTGATGAGCCTGCTGCTGAAAAAGGAGCCTACAATCCTGGAGGATCTTTGGGCGTCCCGGCCGGATATCTCGCTGGGCGTAAACACCGGCTACTATGAGGGCCGGGAGGCGCTGACGTCTTATTACGCATCCATCGACGCCGCAACAAAGAAAAAGGCGCAGGTGCTGAAGAAGGTATTTCCCGAAGATCTGGGGGACTATTCCGATGAAAAACTCTACGGCCGCGGCCCCATGGAAATTCGGTCGCTGGACAATGCTATCATCGAGGTTGCCGGAGACGGCAGGACCGCCAAGGGCTTCTTCTATGTGTTCGGCCTTGTGACCGATATTTCAGAGCGGGGCGCGGTGTCCAACTGGGTGCTGGGCAGCATCTGCTTCGATTTCATTCGGGAAAACGACGTCTGGAAGATCTGGCACGTTCTCTATCTGGAGGATGTGGACACGCCTGCCGGCCAGAAATGGGGCGATCCCAAAGCCATCGACGCATTCCCTCCCATGAAGGAATTTGCGGAGATGGAGGGCACAGCGCCGGCCCAGCCCAACAAGCCCATGGAACTGCGGGCGCTTTATTCCGGCAATCGGCCCTTTACCAGATTGCCGAAAGTGCCGGAGCCTTATGACACCTTTGAAAATACCTTCAGCTATGGCGCTGAAAGTCAGGAGGCGCTGCAATGAGCAAAAAACAGTATTATTCAGATGATGAACGCATCATTCGGGTGTGGGACATTGAGACGGTCAAGGATTTGATGGCCCGCCGGCAGGTGCTCAATATGAACAATGAGCGCCGCAAGGAACTGGACACCCTTTGGGTCACGGAGGAAAAGTACCGGAAAACTGCCTCCATGGGCGCAAACTGGGGCTACTACGTTGGAATGGATGAGATTTCCAACTATTATGTGGTTCAGTATACCGACAAGCAGCAGGCCGCGCTGGACGCAAAGTGCGCGGCGAATCCCGGCCTGCGGAATATCCGGGACAACTTCGGCTATGGCGATTTGATTGCCCACCATGTGTCCACTCCCTGTGTGGTGCTTGCCGGGGACGGCAAGACTGCCAGGGGCGTATGGTACTCCATGGGCGTGCAGGCCACCGGCAACGCGGACGGCGGCTGCAAGGCGGTATGGTATCCCGAACGAATTTGCGCCGATTTTGTCAAGGAGGACAGCGGCGAGTGGAAGATCTGGCACCTGCTGATCTCCAATGATGTGGAATATGAGGCGGGCACCAATCTGGGCGATGTGGAAACCTTTACCGGCGTTCCGACGGACGCCCAGCTGGACTTCGGTGAGCCGACCATGCCCTATGTGGTACATAATCGCGACTATGGCTGGTCGGACGGCTATCCCACCGTGCCGCCCACAGCATACTATTCCTATGATCCCGCCGAAGGCTTTGGCCCGGAGGGCCGGCCCAGATGGCATAAGGGACATCCCAACTACAGAAAGGAGAATGGCTGATGAAAACCCATCTGACACTTTCCCAGCGGATTCACAACGCCGAGGGCGTACAGGCGGCGGAATATCTCCACGCCCGTCACACCTATCTGCACGCCACCTCCTACTGCAAGGAGGAGTGGGGCGAGTTCTGGGATACCAGCGAGGAGGCCTCCTGGGGTCATCTGTTCGGCGTCATGTGCGGCTTTGACGAGGTGTGGTATAACAGCGTCTCCAACTATGACCCCGATGGATTCCGTGGCTACATCAATCTGGTCAAGCAGCATCCGGAAATCTCCTGGTTTGACGCACGGAGTATGCGGGAGATTTCCATGCATATGCTGGGAACAGATATCATCGAAGCGGCGGATGACGGCAAAACCGTCCGGGCGTCTTTTCTGACCCCCGGCATTCTGGTGTTTGCCCTGAATGCCAACCACCATTTCCGGGGCCTGACCCTGTGGGAGCGGTATGGCTCCGACTTTATCTATGATGAAGAGGATGATCAGTGGCTCTATCTCCATGAGCAAGTCTGCCCGGATATGGGCGGCCCCATGGATGTCTGCAACCCCGGTCGGGATGCGTATAACAAGCTGATGGGCATTGACGGCGGCGGAAAAGGCCCCGGGCCCGGCCCCGGAGCGGGCGGCGGCGCTCCCGGCGCAGGCGGTCCTCCCCCACAGGGCATGGGCGGCGCTCCCGGCGCAGGCGGTCCTCCCCCGCAGGGCATGGGCGGCGCTCCCGGCGCGGGCGGTCCTCCCCCGCAGGGCATGGGCGGCGCTCCCGGCGCGGGCGGTCCCCCGCAGGGACAAGGGGCCGGAATTGTGGAGCCGCCCATCCATGGAGAAGGCAACGCCAATGTTCCTGGTATGGTGGTCAAGGAAAAGGGCGCGACCCGCGGCGCGACCTCTGCCGGCGGCGCCAAGGGCGAGGTTCATGTGGCGGTGCCCGGCCCCATCCACTACAACTACACGCCTATTATGCATGTGCAGAATACGGTGGCATGGCCGGAGCCTTACAAGACCATGGACAAAAACAACACCTATCGGATCTACGAGACGCCGAAGGTGGACTGATCGGACGGGAAGAACCGTTTGCCATCCGTACCGAACTATGCTATACTATTCCATGCGGAAAGTATGCGCACCTGCGCACTTCGGTGCGCAGGTGCGTTTGGCATTATTGCCGCAAAAAAAGAATTGGACGGTTATGGAGATGGAGGAACAAAAACCCGCTGTCATTGTGATTTCCGGGACAAACGCTTCCGGCAAGAGTGCGCTGGGAATTGAACTGGCAAAGAAATATAACGGTGAGATCATTTCGGCGGATTCCAGACAGATCTTTCGGAAATTTGACCTCTGCTGTGGCAAGGTAACTGCGGAGGAACGGGCTGCGGTGCCCCATCATATGCTGGATCTCTGCGAGATTGGCACGCCTTTTTCCGTATCGGACTATCAGGCGAAGGTCTATGCGCGGATCCCCGAAATTCTCGCCCGGGGAAACCTGCCCTTTGTGGTGGGCGGTACCGGATTGTATATCGACGCGGTGACAAAGGGCTACCGGTTTGAGGAGGAGACCATCGATCCGGATTTCCGCAGGGGACTGGAGGAAAAGTCCGTTGCACAGTTGCAAAATATGCTTTCCCCGGAGGCGGCGCGACGGCTCCGGGAAAACCATTCGGATTACCATAATAAACGCCGTCTCATTCGCGTCATTGAGAAAGAGAAAAACGGAACCGACCTGTCCCCCGATAACGCGCGCCGGTTCCGTGTGCTGCAAATCGGCGTCACATGGCCAAAGGAAAAGCTGCAAAAACGCATCGACGACCGGCTTGCGATACGGCTCCGGCAGGGGATGGTGGACGAGGTGCGGGAGTATCTCGCCGCCGGAGGAGATCCGGAACATCTCTACAGCCTGGGGCTGGAATATAAATATATTGCATGGTATCTGGAAGGCAGGTACGCGTCCGTTGAGGAATTTTCAGCGGAACTGTCCCGCGCCATCTGGCAGTTTGCCCGGCGGCAGATGAAATGGTTCCGGCGGAATCCCGAGATTCATTGGGTGGATATGGAACACGAGCCGTTTGCGCAGGCCTGCAGACTGATCGAACCGTTTCTGAACGAGGAAAAAGGGTAACATAAAGTTTGTGCAGCACGGCCCCAGGGCAGCGCTGCACAACATTTTTATCTGGTTAATTCCAGCGTAAAGGTAAAGGTCGTCAGACCGTCCCGGCTGGTCACAGTGATATCCTCGCCGTGACTGCCCAAAATCGTTTTGACGATATAAAGGCCCAGTCCCACGCCGGTTTTGTCCATAGAGCGGCTTTTGTCAGATTTATGGAACCGGTCAAAGACCAGCGGAAGTTCCTCCGGCGGGATGGTGGGGCCGTGGTCGGCCACGCTGACGAGCGCTTTGCTGCCGCTGGTAGAGACGGTCAGCAGAAATGGTGTTTCACGTTCCGCGAATTTCACGCCGTTGTCAATGAGATTATAAATCACCTGCGTAATTGCGTCCTCATTGGCAAGGACATAGATGGCCTTTTCCGGCATATCCACCTGCACGTCCAGCTGCTTTTCCTCAATTTTCTGTTCAAAGGTCAAAAGCGTCCGACCCAGTACCTCGGTCACGTCAAACCGGGCTTTCTGAATTGCTTCGCCGGTAGATTGCAGCCGGGAAATATCCAGCATACTGCGCACCAGGCGGCTCAGCCGTCCCACTTCGTCGGAGACAGTCTGCATATAGTAGGCGTGCTTCTCCGGGGGGATGGTGCCGTCGAGCATTCCGTCCATAAAACCGGCGATGGTGGTCATGGGGGTTTTCAGTTCATGGGAGATGTTGGAGACAAACTCCTGCCGCAGGGATTCCGAGCGTTCCAGTGAGGCCGCCATATTGTTAAAGGCGGTTGCCAGTTCCGCAATCTCCTCATCGGCGTCTCCCGGGTTGATGCGGGCGGAAAAGTCTCCATGGGCGAACTGCCGGGCGGCTCTGGACATTGCGCGGATGGTTTCCGTCCGCCGCCGGGTAATGAAGACAGTGGCAACGGTGGAGATCAGCAGCACCACGATGGCGGTCAGCAGAAACAGACCGATGATCCGGCTCATCATCTGGCTCATGTCTCTGGTTTCTGTAGAAACGATCACATAGCCCAGTGGGTTTCCGGTTTCCGCTGATTGGACCGGCACGCCATAGAGATAGCGATCCTCCGTGTAAATACCATCCAAAATACCGGTGACATAAGTATATTCGGAGGATTGGATGCTGAGAAGCATATCAGAGGGGAGGTACTTGTCCAGATGGTCGCAGATAAGCAGATTGCAGGAACACATTGTGACCCGACCGGCGGTATCGCAGATCAGGACAGCGGTATCCGAAACTGCCGCGCCGTAACTGACAGACAGCCGAAGATCCCAGTCCTCAATTTGAGACAGGGTGCTTTGAGTGCTGACATAGGCGCTGACGGCTTGCGCGTTGGTGGACAGGGAGGCCTTTTCCTCCCGGAGCATATAGCTGTAAAATAAACTGGTAAAGCTGCATCCCAACAGGACAAAACTCAGCAGGAGCATTCCTGCGGTCAGGCCCAGCTGCCGGGAGAAGGTCGTTCTCATGTACCGGACACCTCAAATTTATAGCCCACGCCCCAAACGGTTTTCAATGCCCACTGGTCGCTGACGCCCTCCAGCTTTTCCCTCAGTCGTTTGATGTGAACATCTACGGTGCGGCTGTCGCCGAAATAGTCAAAGCCCCAGACCTCGTCCAGCAGCTGATTCCGGGTATAGACCCGGTTGGGACTGGAGGCGAGATGATACAACAGTTCCATCTCTTTTGGAGGAGTATCAACCTTTTTGCCGTCTACCACCAGTTCAAAGGCGTCCATGTCGATGACCAGCTTGTCGAAGTTCAGCCGCCGGGCGGATACTGCCGCGCCGCTTGTGCGCCGTAAAACCGCTTCCACCCGGGCCAGGACCTCTTTCGTTTCAAAGGGTTTGGTCACATAGTCGTCGGCGCCCATCTTCAAGCCGCCGATCTTATCCGCCGTTTCTCCCTTAGCTGTCAGCATGATCACCGGTGTCTTGGATTCCTGTCGGATGGTGCGAAGCACCTCCCAGCCGTCCAAAACTGGCAGCATCACATCCAGCAGGACCAAATCCGGCGCAATCTGGCGGAATTTTTCCAGAGCCTTGCCGCCATCCGGAGCAATCTCCGCGACATAGCCCTCTTTTTCCAAATATAGACGGAGCAGGTCGGCGATATTGGGGTCATCTTCTACGATCAAAACAGTTTGTGCCATGGGACATCCTCCTATATGAAACCGCAATCGGTTCGTTCTCTGTTACAATTATAATCGGAAAATTTTCTGATGGATGAAATTTTTGTGAATAGTCGCAAATGGAAATGGGCATCATAGGATCAAACAGCCAAAGGAGACAGTTTTATGATGTTTTTGGTTTTTTTGCTGGGCGGTATGTTCGGAGCGTTAATCGGCGTTTCCGTCCTGGCTCTGATGCAGGCCGCAGACAGGTAGAGGCATTTGATTCAGAATCGCTTCCATCAGACGGTCGCCCTGATAGCGCAGTTTGAGGGAGAAAAAGGGCGCGTTTTCATCCAGCAGCTTTAAAAAGATTTCGTCCCCCGCCCAGTGGGGCAGTTCCAGCAGCTTTTCTTTAGGGATCCATTCGAGATCGCCCTCGTCACAGGGTTTGAGCGTCCCGGTGAACCGGTCGGCCTGAAAAAGATGCATATACTCGGTCTCATATTCGTCGCAGAGGAAGGTCACGATCCCGCGATACTCCGGGAAAATCAAGTCAAGACCGGTTTCCTCTTTTGCTTCCCGAAGGACGCAGTCCTCCGGGCTTTCTCCGCTTTCAAATTTTCCGCCAATGCCGATCCACTTGTCGTGGTTGATATCGCCCGCTTTTTTGACCCGGTGGAGCATTAAATACTTCCCGTCCCGCTCAATATAGCAAAGCGTTGTATGGATTCCCGGCAAGACGTCCACCCCTTTCCTGTGTTTCCTTCAGCATAGCATATTTCTTCGAAAAGTGCAATCCTGCGGGCGCTGCGGCGGCGATTTTTCGCTTTTTTGACTTTTTTGCTTTACAAACCAGAAAAATGTGGTATACTTGAAAGGCACGGCCTGACGCTCAGTTTTGGGATATAAGCCGAGAGTTTCCGGTGTTCACCTGCCCAACACTTGGCATCAGGCGAAAAGAAAGAAAGGTGGAATTATCATGATTCGCAAAGAAGTAAAAGACCAGATTATCGCCGAGTACGCGACCCACGAGGGAGATACCGGTTCTCCGGAGGTTCAGGTTGCGATCCTGACCTACCGCATCAACGAACTGACCGAGCATCTCCGCGTCCATATCCATGACGACCACAGCCGCCGCGGCTTGCTGAAGATGGTCGGTAAGCGCCGCAATCTGCTGGATTACCTGGCGAGGAAGGACATCAACCGTTATCGTACCCTGATCGCAAGACTGGGCCTGCGTAAGTAAGCGGTTTGCCGCCCGGCAAACGCAGCCAAATTTGTCAAAAAGGGGCGGCTCAGAGAGCCGCCCCTTTATCATTCATTTCCCGGTGCAGGAATTGCTTTAGCAGTTGAAAGAGCGCCCCGGCTTGGGCTCTGTTTCAAGTGCTAAACTTCCTGTGCCCAGAGTCCAAACAGGAGGTATTTTTATGGTAACGAAAAAAGAATTTCCCAATCAGCATGTATTCCAGACCGAAATCGGCGGCCGGCCCTTTACGGTCATTACCGGTAAGGTGGCGGAACTTTGTAATGGCGAATGCATTTGCCGTTACGGCGACACTGTGGTTTTGACCACCGCAGTGGCGTCCTCCGCGCCAAAATCCGGCATTGACTATTTTCCGCTGACCATCGACTTTGAGGAGCGAATGTACTCCGTAGGCCGTATTCCCGGCGCATATCTCCGCCGGGAGGGCCGTCCTTCGGAAAAGGGTGTCCTGGTGAGTCGCCTTATTGACCGGCCCATGCGGCCTTTCTTTGATGACGATTTGCGGAATGATGTGGTCATCACCTGCACAGCCCTTTCCAATGACAAGGATAACTCCATTGAGGTCGTTGCGTCCTTGGGCGCATTCATTGCCACCGCCTATTCCGATATCCCCTGGAACGGCCCCATGGCCACCACCCAGGTGGCCTATGTGGACGGCGAATATGTGGTGAATCCCAGCTATAACCAGCGCCAGAGAGCGAAGATGTTCGTTACGATCGCGTCGACTGCGGAAAAGGTCGTCATGATCGAGACGGAGGCCGATGAAATTCCGGAAGATATTCTGCTGGGCGGCATTCAGCTGGCTCATGAAACCAACCGGAAGATCGTGGCGTTCATCAATGAGATCGTTGCGGAAATTGGAAAACCCAAGTTTTCCTTTGAAAAGGCCGCTGTGAACTACGATCTGCTGAACGATCTCATGGAGTACGGACTGGATCAGATCGAATATGCCCTGGATACGGATGATAAAAACGTCCGGGAGGAGCGTCTGGCGGCGACCCGGCTGGACTTCGCGGCGAAGTTTGCAGAGAAGTATGAGGACTATGAGCAGCACATTGAGGTGTGCCTGTATAAAATGCAAAAGAAGGTCGTGAAAAAGTGGCTCATGGCCGGGAAACGTGTAGATGGCCGCCGGACCGATGAGATCCGTCCTCTGGCCGCCGAGGTTGGCGTTTTGCCCAGAGTCCACGGTTCCGGACTGTTTACCCGCGGTCAGACCCAGGTGCTTTCCGTCTGTACGCTGGCGTCCCTTTCCATGATGCAAAAGCTGGATACGATTTTCCCGGAAGAGGGCAAGCGCTGGATGCATCACTACAATATGCCCGCGTTCTCCACCGGCGAGGCCCGGGGCAGCCGTTCCACGTCTCGCCGGGAATATGGCCACGGCGCACTGGTAGAAAAGGCGCTGGCCCCGGTGCTTCCCTCTGTGGAGGAGTTCCCCTATGCCATCCGTGTCGTCTCTGATGTGCTTTCCTCCAACGGCTCCACTTCTCAGGGTTCTATCTGCGGCACGACGCTGGCTCTTATGGACGCCGGCGTGCCCATCAAGCGGCCTGTGGCCGGGATCTCCTGTGGCCTGATCTCTGAGGGCGATACCTTCCGCACCTTTATCGACATTCAGGGTGTGGAGGACTTCCATGGCGAAATGGACTTCAAAGTTGCCGGTACCACCGAGGGCGTGACCGCCATCCAAATGGATCTGAAAAACGACGGCCTGACCATGGAGATCATTAAGGACGCGCTGGAGATTTGCCGCAAGGCCCGTCTGGAAATCCTGGAAGAGATCATGCTGCCCTGCATCCCCGAGCCGAGGAAAGAGGTCAGCGAATATGCGCCCAAGATGATTTCCATGAAGATCCCAGTGGACAAGATCCGGGAGGTCATCGGTTCCGGCGGCAAGACCATCCAGAAGATCACCGCTGAGACCGGCGCAAAGATAGACATTGACGAGGACGGCTCCATTTTCATCTCCGCAGTGGATGCTTCCGCCTGTAAGGCCGCCAAGGCTGCCATTGACGACATCTGCTTTGTTCCCGAAGTGGGCAAGCTGTACTACGGCAAGGTAGTTCGGGTTATCCCCATCGGCGCTTTTGTGGAACTGGCGCCCGGCAAGGACGGCATGATCCACATTTCCAAACTGGAAAACCATCGTGTGGAAAAGGTCGAAGATGTTTTGAATGTGGGCGATATGACGTGGGTCAAAGTTACCGACATCGACGAAAAGGGCCGCGTAAACCTCTCCCGGAGAGATGCGCTGAAGGAAATGGCCAACAGAGGGAAGTAAAGAGAGATGGACAGCGGCAGGCGAGAGTCTGCCGCTGCTGCGTGCTCAATATATTACAATTGTTTTACGAAAATGTTGCTTTTCTATTGACAAAACCTCGATTCCTTGCTATATTGAAATTAGGAGAGACTCCAATCATCACCCGACACTGATACTATATAGAAAGGATGGTTCCTATGAAAACAGCTGATATGCAGACGACCAATTTGTACGGCGATTTGAACATGATGCTTCAGCAGTCCGTTGACATGGCAAGGAGAGACGCAGCTGACCGCGTGACGCAGGGAGCTGTCCCCAAAAAAAGGTTCGGCTCCTGGGGCTTCTGGTTCTTCAAGACGTTGGCGGAAATAGTATTGGCGCTGTTTCTGCTGAATATGTTTGCTGTCGGCGGCTGGGCTATGGAGCAGTCTCCGGCGATTCTGCGGAACCTGATCGTTGTGATGGTTTCTGCAGCAGTCCTTGTGGGACTTGACGCCTGCCAGCGGCGGCTGCGCCGCAGAACGCAGCAATGATCGCTTCTGCAAAGAGAGGACGACCCTGGATGGACAATGAGAAAAAGCAAAACCTTGTCCTGGGCCTTCCACTTGCGGCCGATGCGGCGCGGTACAGTGCACGGTGCTTAGACAAAAAAGATGCCGCTGACGGTTTTCCGTCAGCGGCGTTATTTATTCCTCATCATCCAACCATTGGAAGGTATCATAATCCCCATAATAATCCTCTAAATTCTCCCGGGCTTCTTCTTCGGTGTAGCCGGGCATTACGCCGGAATCCTCCTCGTTGCTGAAAACGACCTCAAATCCGGTTTCGCCGCCGGCAATGGCCATGAAAATTTCATCGCCAAAGCTGCTGTCGCCCTCGTTGATTTTTGCAATCCATTTTGCCATGACCTGTCACTCCTTTTTTGCGAAATTTCTCTGAATATTATACGCACTTCATATGGGAATGTAAAGGCTATTTTTTACTTCACAGATTGCTTCCCCAGCTTTCGATAAGCCGTCAGCATGAAGGTGGTAAAGCAGGTCAGGGCGGAAATGGTGTCCGCCACCGGCTCCGCTGCGAATACCCCGGTAATGCCGAAACCTACCCGGGGCAGGATCAGGATCAGCGGGATGAGCAGAATGACCTTCCGAAACAGAGCGAAGAAGGTTGCTTTTTTGCCTTCGCCCATGGCTACAAAGGTGTTCTGGGCAGCCATTTGCAGGCACATAATAAAGTTCAGGCAGAAGAACACCCGAAGCATAGGCATGGCGGTTTCCAGCAGCGTCGGATCACTGTTGAAAATATGAATCAGTTGCCTGGGGAACAACATCAGAATCAGCCAGGCGATCGCCGCATAGACGGCGCAGGCTTTGAGCAGAAACCAAAAGCTCTGCCTGACCCGGCCGTATTCCCCGGCGCCGAAGTTGTACCCGGTCACCGGCTGTGCGCCCTGGGAAAATCCGTTCATGGGCATGATCACCAGCTGGCTGATGGAGGTGGCGACGGTCATGACTGTCACATAGATATCTCCGCCGAACCGGCTGAGACTGGCGTTAAACACGGCGGAAATCGCGGCCTCCGTGATGTTCATGATAAAGCCGGAAAAGCCCAGTCCCATGATGCGCCCGGAAACTTTTCCGCTGAGCCGTAGATTTTTGACCCGGACCCGCACCAGATTCCGCTTCCCCTTAAAAAACAGCAGGATCCAGACGGCGGAGACGGTCTGGGAGATCACGGTTGCAATGGCCGCGCCTCGAACGCCTAATCCAAACAGGAAAATGAAGATCGGATCCAGAACGATATTGCAGACGGCGCCGATCAGCACGGTCATCATGCCGGTTCTGGTAAAGCCCTGGGCGTTGAGGAAGGGGTTCAGCCCCAGGGTCAGCATCACCGGCAGAGAACCCGCAAGGTAGATCGTAATGTACTGCGATGCGTAGGGATAGGTGGCGTCGCTGGCGCCGAACAGGTACAGGATCGGTTTCTGAATAAAAAAGCAGATCAGGGGCGCCAAAATTCCGAAGATCAGCAGCAGCGTGATACTGTTGCCCAGCACCTTTTCCGCGCCCTCGTCGTCCTTTGCGCCCCGCAGGATCGAGGTCAGGGGGCCGCCGCCGTTGCCGACCAGATAGGAAAAGGCGGCAATGGACATGGTGATGGGATAACAAAGGCCAATGCCGGTCAGGGCCGTCTGGCCCACGCCTGCCAGATGGCCGATGTAAATGCGGTCCACCACGGAATAGAGCGCGTTAACCAGCATGGCGGCGATCATGGGAATCGCCAGCCGGGTAATGGTGCGGGGAATGCTGCCTTTGGAAAAATCGTTTTGCTGCGCCATGGGAATCACCTCAAAATCTGTGCTGTGAAACAGTATAGCATAATTCTGTCAAAATGTCATCTTTACAAAGGGAATCGATCGATGCGGGACCGGGCCTTATGTCATTATGACAATTATGTGATAAAATTGTTCAAATTTTTAGCTGGTTTTCGAAAGAAAACCGGCTTTTTTTGCGCGAAAAATTCCGTATTCTATAGTAATATTCCACAATATTTTCGCCTTTCCCTGTCCTTACGGTATTTTCTGTGGTATACTCACTCCGTATGGAATTACAAAGAGGGGAGAAAACTATGATGAGCCGAAAAAAGTTCGGAGACCGAAAGGATGGCCGCCGCATTCGGGAGATGGATGGTCTGCACTGCATTATGCTCCATCTGATGCCAAAGCGCACGGAGGCGGAGGTCTATATGGAATTCCCGGT
Organism: uncultured Oscillospiraceae bacterium; assembly: GCA_964527315.1. Lineage (GTDB taxonomy): Bacteria > Bacillota > Clostridia > Oscillospirales > Oscillospiraceae > HGM13006. The sequence continues at coordinate 30,169 of CAZGOQ010000006.1, forward strand.
GGATGTGACGGAGCTGCTCCGATACATTGCGGAGAAAAATCAGACACAGGAGGATAAGACGACCCTGTTTCACTGCATTGTCGCCGCTATGGCCCGAGTGATTGCCATGCGGCCCTATCTCAACCGGTTCATCTGCGGACGAAAGCTCTATCAGCGAAACGAGATCACCCTGAGTTTTGTGGCAAAGCGGAAATTTCAGGATCACGCCGAGGAATCGCTGATGGTGCTGACGGCGAAGGATGAAATGAACCTGGACTATGTAACGAAGAGAATTGTCGGAGACGTGAAGGAGATGCGGGCGAGCGCGGACGGCAACAGCTTTGACCAGATGATCAACACTGTCGGTCATCTGCCGAATCCCGTTTTGCACATGATTATCGGCCTGCTGCAGTGGCTCAGCGCCATTGGCCATCTGCCGACGGCATTGACGGAAGGAGATACCAACCATACGACCGTTCTGTTTTCCAATCTGGGGAGCATCCGGTGCGGCAGCTGCTATCACCACCTCAATAACTACGGCACCAACAGCATTATGATCACCGTCGGCGTTATCCGCAAGGAGCCGAGAGTCATGCCGGACGGCACAGTCGCTGCGCGGGATATGGTGACTCTCGGCCTGACGGCCGATGAGCGCATTGCCGACGGCTTTTATTTTGCGAGAAGTCTCAAGCTGGCGGAATATCTGCTGCAACATCCCGCTCTTTTGGAAATACCGCTCAAGGAGGAAATTCCCTATGAATCCTGAGTTGAACGTGAAAACGCCCTGGTATGCTCATTCGGAAGGCGTGCCGGTGCATCTGACATATCCAGACTGCTCCATGATCGATCTGGTGGAGCGAACTGCTGCCGCTTATCCGGATGTGATCGCCTATTCGTTCTACAATACAAAAGCGACCTATCAGACACTGCTTGCTCAGGTAGAACTTTGCGCCAAAGCCCTCAGGGCCATAGGGGTTGCGCCAGGGGAGCGAGTGACCATCTGTATGCCCAATACGCCCCAGGCGGTCGTTCTTTTTTATGCCATCAATTATATGGGAGCCGTTGCCAATATGGTGCATCCGCTGTCCGCGCAGGAGGAGATCGCGTTTTATCTCAATGAGAGCGGATCCGTGGCGGCGTTGACACTGTCCCAGTTTTATCCCAAGTTTGCGGCCATTCGGGAAAAGATCCATATTCGGACGCTGATTGTCACCGGCATTGAGGATGCGCTTCATGGCCCCATGAAACTGGGCTATCTGGCGACCCAGGGGAGAAAAATTGACTCGGTGCCAAAGGACGATTCCCTGGTGCTGTTTTGGAGGGAGTTCCTGCAGGGCGGTATGGCCTGGAAGGAGCCGGTCAAGTATCCCTGCACAGGCAAGGACACTGCCGCGATCCTCTATTCCGGCGGCACCACCGGCGCCACCAAGGGCATTCTGCTGGCCAATTTGAATTTTAACGCCCTGGGGCTGCAAACGGCCGCGGCGGGCAACTGCCTGAAGGTTGGACATAAAATGCTGTCGATCATGCCGATTTTCCATGGCTTCGGACTGGGCGTCTGCATCCATACGGTGCTGATCAATGGCGGCACCTGTATTCTGGTACCCCAGTTTACCGTGGAGAGTTATGCGGCCCTGCTGAAAAAACACAAGCCTCACTATATTGCCGGCGTACCCACGCTCTACGAAGCGCTGCTGCGACTGAAAAAGGCGGAGGATTTGGACCTTTCTCAGCTGGAAGGCATTTTCTCCGGCGGCGACTCGCTGTCCATTGAACTCAAGCACAAGGTAGATGCGTTCCTGAAAGCCCATGGTTCTGTGGAGCAGATTCGGGAGGGCTACGGCACGACGGAATGCGTCACGGCCAGTTGCTTAACGCCGAAATCCTCCTATCGGGAGGGCAGCATTGGAATTCCCTTTCCGGATACCTATTATAAGATCGTAACCCCGGCCACCCAGGACGAGGTTCCCTATGGGACAGTAGGGGAGATCTGTCTTTCCGGGCCGACGGTCATGCAGGGTTATATGAACAATCCCAGGGAAACGGCCCAGACGCTCCAGCTGCATGAGGACGGTCTTGTCTGGCTGCACACCGGCGATCTTGGCACCATGGATGCCGACGGCTTTATCTATTTCAAGCAGCGGCTCAAGCGCATGATCATTACCAGCGGGTATAATGTCTATCCTTCTCAGGTGGAAAATGCCATTGATTCCCATGAAGCGGTGCTGATGAGCACGGTCATTGGAGTTAAAGATGATTACAGGATGCAGCGCGTCAAAGCATTTATCGTCCTTCGGCCCGGCTATACGCCGTCGGAGGAACTGAAAACGGATATCCTTGAACACTGCAAGACCTATGTGGCGAAATATGCCATGCCCAGAGAGATTGAATTTCGGGATGCGCTGCCGAAAACGCTGGTGGGCAAGGTCGCCTATACTGTTTTGGAGCGGGAGGAAGAGGAAAAACACATTGCCGGGCAATAAGGGAGGATTTGTATGCAGTATATTGGCTGCCATCTGACCATCTCGGGAGGCTTTGCCGCCATGGGACGGCAGGCCATAGAACTGGGCGGCAATACGGCGCAGTTTTTCACCCGGAATCCCCGGGGCGGTCGGGCAAGGGAGTTGGATATGGCGGATATCGAGGCGCTGAAACAACTCATGGCGGAGCATTCCTTCGGCCCGCTGATCGCGCATGCGCCCTATACCATCAACCCCTGCGCTGCCAATGAAAAAACGCTGGAATTTGCCCATATGGCCATGGCGGACGATCTGAGACGGCTGGATTTTCTGCCGGGACAGTATTATAATTTCCATCCCGGCAGCCATGTGGGCCAGGGGATCGAGACGGCGGCGGAGAAAATCGCGAATACGCTGAACGCTGTGATGTATCCGGGGCAAAAGACCACTGTACTTTTGGAGACCATGGCGGGCAAGGGCAGCGAAGTAGGCGGCCGGTTTGAGGAACTTCGGGCGATCATCGACCGGGTCGCACTGGGCGATAAAATTGGCGTATGTCTGGATACCTGCCATGTGTCTGACGCCGGATATGATATCGTCCACGATCTGGACGGCGTTTTGACGGAGTTCGACAAAATCATCGGCCTTGACCGGCTGAAAGCCCTGCACCTGAACGACAGCATGAACCCCACCGGAAGCCGCAAGGATCGGCATCAAAAGCTGGGCAAGGGTTTTCTGGGTCTGGAGGTTTTTCGGAACATAGTCAATCACCCGGCGCTTCGGGATCTGCCGAAGGTGCTGGAGACCCCCAACGAGCCACAGGGCTATGCCGAAGAAATTCGGCTCCTGCGGGAAATGGCGGGAGAAGATTGCACAATGGAGCGGATATAACATCGCCGCCCGGAGCCGTTGATAGAAGCGGTTCCGGGCGGGATTATTTTTAGATTTTTGTAAAAAAGCATTGACACTCCATCTACTGGACAAGGTATATTGGCACAGGGGGAATCAGTCCGTCCGGCGGATCAGGCCCCAAAGCCAGCGGATGTCCTCTCTGGTGAGCGCACCGCTGACGAGGATCAGCAGCAGATACACGGCCAGGAATATGCCGCCGGAGGACAGGAGGCCCGGAAGCCCCGCCGCTTTCGGCAGGAGACAGACCGTCAGGATCGCGCCGCCGCAGGAAATGGCGGCCTTGACGGTGGAGTGAAATTTGGGCAGATAACCGGTTACGATGATTAGCCGCCGGATGGAAAGATAAAAATTCACCGCATGGGTCACAGTAAAGGAGAATAAAAAGCCGCCAATGCCGTATCGGGGCAGTAAAACGGCAAGAAAAACCACGTCCATTACGGAGGTGATGGTATTATATCGGGCGGAGTGGATCTGCTGGGACAGGCCCTTGAGCATTCCGTCCGTAATGGCATCCAGATAGAGAATGACCGCCAGCGGGGCGAAAATACGGATATAAGTCCCCGCGTCGGCGCTCCGGAACAGCAGTTGACCCAGGTCGCCGCCCAACAAAAGCCCCAGCCCGGCCATTGCCGCGGCGAACAGCACCGTCAGCCTCAGACACTTGTCCGCCAGGAATTGCACCCGTTCCAATCGTTCTTTTGCCCGGCATCGGGCCATTTCCGGCACCAGCAGATCGCTGAGAGAGTAGAGAATGACGCTGGGAAAGGTGATGACCGGGAATACCATGCCGGAAATGGTGCCGTAGGCGGCAATGGCGCTTTCCCCGTCCTTGCCGCTTTGCCGGAGACCCTTGGGTACGATGATGTTTTCCACGGTGTTAAGACCATTGCGGAGGATATCGTTAAAGCCCAGGGGCAGAGTCAGGGCAAGCAGCCGCCGCATCATGGGGACAAAGGGCAGCATGGCCGTATGGCGGATGGTGGCCAGATACCGCCGGAGCAGGAGAAGAAAACTCATCAGCGTTGCCAGTGAGGAACCCAGAAAGATCATAGTGCAGGGATCAAGCCCCAGAAAATCCAGCTTCAGGCCGAGTACGACCAGCCCAATGGACGCGAGACGCTCGAAAAATTCCAGTCCCACCAGTTCTGTAATGCGGCCTGCGGCGGTAAAATACCCCGCCAGGACCGACCAGAGTACGGTGATCGGCAAAAAGACGGAAAAGATCCGCAGGGGCAGGGCGGCGCTCAGATCGTCTACCCATGTCTCCGCCAACACTGGGGCCAGAAAGAACATCCCCACAGCCACCAGAAGGCTCAGACCCAAACCATAGACAATGCAGCAGCTGACAGCGGTTTTGACCCCGGAAGCGCTGTCCTTGCCCGCTTCCTCGGCGGCAAGACAGGTCACAGCGATCCGAACGCCGCCGGAGGCCAGAATTGCGGCGAAATTGCCCACCGTCATAATGAGCTGCATCCGGCCAAGGCCGCCAGCGCCCATAACGCCGGAAATATAGACCTGGAATATCATCTGCACCAGCCGAAGGCCCAGACTTCCGGCGGTCAGCATCATGGCCCCGTAAAACATGGAACTGTTCCGATGCAGCAGCGAGTCACCCATGTATGTCCCTCCTTGTATAGTTCCAAACTATGCGGCGAATGGCCGGGACATGTCCACGAAATTTTTTGAAGTTCCCCTTGACTTTGACGCTGCGTCAAGCCTTATACTGCAAATACAAGGCCTTGAACAATGATTTGGAGGTACGATTATGAAACAGTACACAGCCGGACAACTGGCCGATTTGGCGGGCGTTTCGCCCAGAACCATTCGATATTACGACCAGAAGGGACTGCTGAATCCAGTGGGCCGCTCTGAGGGCGGCTACCGGCTTTATGACAGCAATTCGCTCCTGCAAATCCAGCAGATCATCATGCTGAAATTTGCCGGTCTTACTCTGGACGAAATCTGTACGGCCCTGAAAGCGGATCAGGTGAGCCTGTGGGAGCGACTGGAGGATCAGAAGCAACTTCTGGCCCGAAAGATCAGCCAGCTTCAGGAAATTGTGGCGCTTCTAAACGGCATGGAGCAGTCCGACGCCGCCGATCCGGAGCGTTTGGTGGAGACGATGCAGCTGGTGCGCCGTATCAATCATTCCGCCCGCACCTACCACGTCTGCCGGGAGCACGGCGTCAAAGCACTGTACCCTTGGGAATTTGACCAATTGGGACTAAAACCTGGACAAAAGCTTCTGGATGTGGGCTGCGGCTACGGTATGATCTGGCGGCATAGCTGGGAGCGCATTCCCGAAAATATGGAGATCACGCTGCTGGATATCTGGCAGAAGAATCTCGATATGCTGAAGTCCTACTGCGAGGAGCAGAAAGATGCGCTGCAAGCTGGAATTACGATTCATTTCCGCTGCGAGGACATAGAGACAGCCGTATTGACAGAATCCTACGACCATATTCTCATGGCCTATATGTCCCAGCACATCAAGCAGCCGGAGCCGTTGCTGGATAAACTCTATGATGCCCTTGTACCCGACGGCGTGCTGTCTTTCATTGTGAGTGCAGGCGCGTCGATTCAGGGACTGGACGAGCTCTACCGGGCTTTTTCGGGAGAAAGCTGTCTGGCGGAGCGGCAGGACACGGAGGCGCAGCGGCGGGAGATTTGGGCCGCCATGCTGGGAAAGCGGTTCCCCTCTGTGGAGGTGATTGCCTTTGACAATGAACTGGTATTTGAGCAGCCAATGGAACTGTATCAGTTTATGATGGACTCCTATCAGGAACTGGTGCAGGCACTCACGAAGCAGGGCAGCAGATTCGTCAGTTTTTTACGGAAACACATGGCGAAAAATGGCCCCGTGACCATCAAAAACGGAGCGCTACTATACCGCTGTAAAAAGGAGGGCGCATGATGGAAATTCGCAAGGCGACGCTGGCGGACCCCGCCCTGGCAGAATTTTTCGATGGTTCGCTTCGGTGTAAGGCAGAGTTGCAGCCGGGTCAGTACCGTCCTGCTCCACAGGATATGGAATTTGTTCAGGCTGGAATTTTGCAGGAGAACGCAGACATACTGGTGGCGGAGGAGCAGGGAAAGCTGCTGGGAATGGTCTCCCTGTTTGCGGAGGAAACCAATCAGAGGCCCTATCGGGTGTTTCAGCGCTATGTGGAGCTGAACACCATCTATGTATTGCCGGAATATCGAAGCCGGGGCATTGGCACATCTCTGATGAATGCGGCAAAAAGCTGGGCAAAAGAACGCGGGATTTCCACCATAGAACTGATGGCACTGGGGGAAATGTCCGGGGGCGGAAATTCTATGAAAATTTCGGCATGTGGGAACACAACATCATCTATCGGGTAGAATTTTAACATGTAGGGGCGCACGAACCTGTGCGCCCCTAAAATTTGTCTATCTTCCCCATTCTCCCCCTGTTCTCTCCGCTTGATAAATGGGAAAAGCTGTGGTACAATAAACGCCAAGCGTTTATTGTACCACGCATCCGCGCGCTCCAACCTGCGGGCGCTGAAATGTTTATGTCCGTTATGAAAGAGGGTGGACCCGGTGGCAGAGGGAAATGACGTCAAGGTGATCGCCAAAAATCCAAAAGCCTATCACGAATATTACATTGAAGAAAAATTTGAAGCCGGCATTGAACTTTTCGGCACCGAGGTCAAATCCGTTCGGGCAGGGAAAGTCAGCCTCAAAGAGGCCTGGTGCTCGGTGCAGAACGGAGAGGTTTTTCTCAAGCAGATGCACATTTCCCCCTATGAGCAGGGCAGCTTCTCCAACCGGGATCCCCTGCGGCCCAAACGGCTGCTGCTGCACAGGAAAGAGATTGCGGCGCTGGATCGAAAGGTGCAGCAGGCGGGCTACGCGCTGATTCCGCTGTCGGTCTATTTGAACGGATCGAGGGTCAAAGTGGAACTTGCGCTGGCGAAGGGTAAAAAAATACATGACAAGCGGTCTGTGGCGGCGGAAAAGGACGCGAAACGCCAGATGGACCGGGCGATGAAAGAAAGGAATCGAGCGATATGAAAAATCCGGTTGTAACCATTGAAATGGAAAACGGCGGCAAGATCGTTGCGGAGTTGTACCCCGAGACCGCGCCGGAGACGGTCAATAATTTTGTCTCATTGGCTTCCAAAGGCTTTTATGACGGCCTGATTTTCCACCGGGTCATCTCCGGCTTTATGATTCAGGGCGGCGACCCAAAGGGAGACGGCACCGGCGGCCCGGGCTATTGCATCAAGGGCGAGTTTTTGATGAACGGGTTCAAGAACGAATTGAGCCACAAGCGGGGCGTTTTGTCCATGGCGCGGGCCAGCCTGCCCAATTCCGCCGGCAGTCAGTTCTTTATTATGCACGCCGATTCCAAGTTCCTCAACAACCAGTATGCTGCCTTCGGCAAGGTCACAGAGGGCATGGAGGTGGTTGATCAGATCGCCGCGGTCAAGACCGACGGCAATGACCGGCCCCAAACTGAACAGAAGATCAAATCCATCACGGTGGAAACCTTTGGCGAAACCTATCCGGAGCCAAATAAATTGCCGGATCCCTTTGGCCGTTCTTAACAAATAATTTATCAACCGGCGGCATCTGCCGCCGGCCCTCATGGGGCTGTAATGGGTTCGACGGGGGCAGTGAGACTTGATAAGCGGGCAGAGGCGCCTTACCTCTATAAAAAGGGCAAACTTTCAAGTAACTGACAACGATAACGTCGTTCTGGCTGCTGCTTAATTAGCGGCCCATCCGTTCCGGAAGGCCCACGAGCCGGGTTTCGGGTGTGATTTGAGTGGGGACCGTGCGTATACTAAGCTTTGCGTATACCATGCATCATGAAGCTACTAAACCGGGGAGCATGACGGCTTGCGCCCCGGCGAGGGAATGGAAATAACCGTCTGCGCCCGGAGAAAGTCCTGTCAAGCTGCTTTCGGACAGGGGTTCGATTCCCCTCAGCTCCACCAAACGAGTATTAAACGAACTTTTTTACTTCAATGGCGGTTTCGCTATAACGGTATGGTTCTAAGATACTCAAACAAGAAAGCGGCTTGCCGTCAATGGCAGGCCGCTTTTACTATGCTGCAAAAAGGGCTAAATGCGGTTACACTTAATATATAAGGTTTTTTCATAAAACAATGTACAAAACCTTGATAAAGACGGTACGAGGCTATACCAGTAAATACCATAGCCACAATAATAAAAAGGTGAGATACCAAAGATACAAGGCTCTCAGAGGGTTTTATCAATACCCAGCAGGATATGAACAGCATTTTGAAGCTCTGGCTTGCTCCTGT
>CAZGOQ010000007.1:0-19092 GCA_964527315.1 uncultured Oscillospiraceae bacterium
TCTTTGAGGTCTTTGCGGATACGATCATAGTCTGCTCTCTGACGGCTTTCTCAGTGCTGTCCTCCGGCCTTGTGGATCTGGAGACCGGGGAAACAGTCACGGAGTACGCCGGAACAGCGATTACGAAAGCCAATTTGATGAGTACCGTCTTTGGCAATCAGTTTGGTGTAGTTGGTTCTGCCTTTGTTGCCATCGCCATTATGCTGTTTGCGTTCTCTACTGTGTTGGGTTGGAGTCACTACGGCAGCAAGGCATGGGAGTATCTGTTCGGTACCAAAGCAACCATTGTATATCGTGCGGTGTTCGTGATTGCCGTCTTCGGCGGCGCTGTGATGAGCGATAACCTTGCATGGGATCTGGCGGACACATTCAACGGTATGATGATGATTCCCAACCTGATCGGTGTTCTGGTGCTGTCCCCGATTGTCATGAAGATCACCAGAAACTATGTAGATCGGAAGCTGAAGAACAAGGACGTTGAGCCAATGCTCTCGGTGTTCCCGGATATTCAGAAAGTTCATGCGGAGGAAATCAAGAACGCACAGACCGCAGAAGCGGCGGAATAAAATACATTATCCCGTGCCGGAGGAACCGGCGCGGGATACCTTTGCCGCTTTGTAGGATTTTATCCTGATCAATCACGGAAACATTGTTGTTTTTCCACTTGCGGCTTGTTTCTGCAGGGATTATAATAAAAGTAATTTTAAACTTTGTGGAGGTTGAATGCGATGGAAAAAATTTCTGTCACCCTGACAAAAAATCATAAAGAAAAGCCGGCCGGCCCGGATATCCCCTTTGGCGTAATTACAACCGATCATATGTTCCTGATGAACTATACGCCGGAGAAGAGGTGGCATGACGGCCGCATTGTACCCTATGCCCCATTTCAGATCGACCCGGCCTGTATGGTGCTGCATTATGCTCAGGAGATCTTTGAGGGCATGAAGGCATACCGGGATGGAGCGGGTAAAATTCGCCTGTTCCGTCCGGAAGAGAACTTTAAACGTATGAACAATTCCTGCGAACGTATGAGCATTCCTCAGGTGGATGTGGACTACTGCGTGGAAGCTGTTAAGCAGCTGGTAATATTGGAGAAGGACTGGGTTCCCTCCGCACCCAATACCTCCCTCTATATCCGTCCGTTTATTTTTGCGACGGATAATCACATTGGCGTCCATGCATCCCACACTTACCTGTTCGCGATTATTCTCAGCCCGGTTGGCCCCTATTATGCCACCGGCCTGGCGCCGGTGAGCATCATGATCGAGGAGGACGACGTCCGCGCTGTTCGCGGCGGCACGGGCTTTACCAAGTGCGGCGGCAATTACGCGGCTTCCCTCCGGGCCGGTGAACGGGCGGAGGAGAAAGGCTTTTCGCAGGTTCTCTGGCTCGACGGCGTGGAACGAAAGTATATTGAAGAAGTGGGCGCAATGAACGTGCTGTTTAAAATCAACAACAAAATCGTGACTCCGGAACTCAATGGCTCCATTCTGCCCGGTATTACCAGAAAAAGCTGCCTGCAGCTGCTCCGGGACAAAGGCTATGAGGTGGAGGAGCGGAAACTCAGTGTGGACGAACTAATTGGTGCGGCCAAGGACGGGACGCTGGAGGAAGCCTTTGGCTCCGGTACCGCTGCGGTGATTTCGCCCATTGGCTCGCTGTCCTATGGCGGCGTATCCTACCCGGTCAACGGAGGCAGGATCGGCCCTGTGGCGCAAAACCTCTATGATACGTTGACCGGCATCCAGTGGGGCAGGATAGAGGATCCCTACGGCTGGAGTCAGATTATCTGCTGAAAATCGAAAGGGTGTGCCGTAAAATAGTCTTTTTGAGAAATTGACCTGATATGAAAGCAGGAGAAACCACAAGCTTTTGTGATTTCTCCTGCTGTTTCTATCTTTTTTTGATTGGGCAAATTCTGCAAAAACTGCATTTTACAACAGGCCTGTTGTATTTAAAATAGGAAAATTACGCGCTGACCACGATATTGCCGGTGTAGACATTACCGGCTTCCGGAGTGACGGCTTTGCCGTCCACAGTGACAGTGCCCTTGACAGCGCTGTCTGCGGAAACTTCCAGCCGTGTCAGATAGCTTGTGCCTGCCGGTGTCCAGATGGAGCCGTTTTTCAGAGAAACCCAAACGCCGTTGTTCACAGCGGGGGCGGGGGTGTTGGTAAGACCACCCAGGAGGGTCGCGTCCTTGGAGACAATGCAGCCCAGCGTGGGGGACAGCTTCTCTTTGCCAATCACGACAAGGTCGCCCTTTGCGTCATAATCCGGCGTGAAGTAGAACTTCGGCTCGGGCATGGGAGGCATTTCACTCATGGGAGGCATCTCCGGCATATCTCCGACACCGGCGTCGGGGCCGCCGGGCGCGTCATCCATGGGCATGGGAGGACCGAAGGAGGGCTTTTCCCACTTGCCGGCGATTTCAAAGCCGTCAGCATTGACGGGAATACCGCCGAATTCATTGTCCGCAGGGGCCAGATAATAAGAATAATTGTCATGGGTGGCGACAGAGGAGGAGCAGGCGCCCTTGAGGTCGCAATTATCAAAGGAAAGCGCCAGATTCTGGCCCCACCAGAGCATCCCTTCACCGTTGGTTTCTACAGAAATGCTGTTGAAGAAGCTGCCTTCCAGTGCGGTGCCGTTTTTGGTGTTGCAGTCCTGAAAAGAGACCTGGGGGTCGGAGATCATATTTTTGACGTCAAATTTCCGAAACAGCTTCTGATCCTTCCGATTCCAGCCATAGGGATTATAGTTCGGGTCCTTTGTCACAGGGGCGGAGGGATCCAGCGCTTCGGAGAAGGCGGGGGTACCCATGCCGGGATCGTCGCAGGTCATCAGCTGAACGATTACACCCTTGTCAGAGACGAATTTGCTGTTTTTCACATCAATGGCCGGAGTGCAGGCTTTGATCAGGAAGGCAGCGCCCTGAGTGTGGAAGGAGGAATCCTGTACTTCTGTTACGCCGCAGGCGGGCAGCGTTTTGGAACTGTCGTCGTTTGCGCCGGGGACATAACGGACATTGTTGGTTTTGTGGTACATCACGCCGTATTTTGTGGTGACCTGACAGCCGTCGTACCAGCCGGCGCTGGCGTGCTCATTGGCGACCACAGCGGCATAGGTCAAGCCATATTTTTTAGTGGCATAGTCATAGACCACGCCGGTATCCGGCAGAGCGGCCTTAAGCGCCTTGAACTGATCGGAAGCAGCGCCGTTGCCCACCACGCAGCCGTAAAAACGGTTCCGGCAGCCGCCAATGGAATAGGTGGCGTAGCAGCTGGGGTCATTGGAACTTTCCGTGGTCACGTCAATCACAGAGTCCCGGACCCACATCTCGATGGAATATGTACCGAAATCCTTGGTGTCGCCGGTGTCGTCCACGGAGAGGACGCCCCAGCCGTCGGAAAGGAGGATGTCCTTTTCGTAATTGACATGGCTGTAGCCATCGCACATGGTGGCCCGGGCGTGACCGTCGGGGCTGATGCCCAGCATCCAGGGGCAGGAGGACATTCCCTCGGCGGCGGATTCATATTTGGAGCCGTTGGCTTTCACAAAAGAGTTTTTCACGGTCACTGTCAGCTGATCCTCGGGGGTATTGCCACCGGCAAATACGCCATGGCGGACCGCACCAGCGCCGGAAAACACATAGCCGTCGGCTTCTACCCTGGATTTTCCATAGACGGCGACGCCTGCACCAAATCCTTTAAAATCGTTGCCGCCGGAGCCGTCTGCCGTCATGGTGAGATTTTTGATGATATAATCAGAATTGTTGACCATGACGCCGTTGAAGTGGACATTGTCCGAGTCGATGGCGCCGCCGGTGATGCTGCTATCATCCATGCTTCCCCCGGTGATGGCGCCGGTCACGCTCTGATTTGCGGAAATTTTACCGCCGTCTACAAACAACGCGGTGCGGTAGGCGCAGCTGCCCCTGGTCATACCGCCCTCATAAAGCCCCTTTTCCGGAGAGATTGGCGCAGTCTCTACAGCCACTGAACCGGGAGTTCCGGAGGGAACCTCTTTACCACCCATCAGATAGGTGGTCAGCTTTTCATTACGCATGAGAAAACTCCTTTCTTAATTGAGAAGATCCAGAACCCGTTTATTCTGTATTCTAAATTATAGCTGAAAGACCCCGTTCCGTCAATCCCCTGCGCCGGAATCAGACAAAAAGGGAACATATGAAACAGGCGGTTGCAGACGAAGGAGGGGCGTGCTATAATTGAGCAGAGAATCAAAGCAAAGGAGCTTTCTTGTGAGCAGATATATCGGAGATCGAGCATTTTACAGGCGTGTACTAAAGGTGTTGCTGCCTATCGTGATCCAGCAGGGGATCACGAATTTTGTAGGCCTTTTGGATAATATTATGGTGGGCCAGGTGGGGACGGAACAGATGTCCGGCGTGGCCATTACCAACCAGCTGCTGTTTATCTTTCAGCTTTGCATTTTTGGAAGCCTTTCCGGGGCGGGAATTTTCTGCGCTCAATACTTCGGTAAAGGAGAGCAGGAGAAGATTAAGAGCGTATTTCGCTATAAACTTATCTCTACGGCGTTACTTACCGGCATTGCCATTGTGATTTTCTGGTGTTTCCGAGAGCCGCTGATCGGCCTGTTTTTAACAGATAACGGCACTGGCGATCTGGCGGCGACGCTGGCCTATGGGAAGGAGTATATGGCGATCATGCTGGTGGGCCTTGTGCCCTTTGCGGCGGTGCAGCTCTATTCCTCCACTATGCGGGAGACTGGAGAAACCGCCATCCCCATGCAGGCGAGCACCTTGGCGGTGTTTGTCAATATGATCCTCAATTACATTCTGATCTTTGGCCATTTCGGTGCGCCGAAGATGGGCGTAGCGGGGGCGGCGCTGGCGACGACCATTTCCCGGTTTGCGGAATTGGGATTGATTTTGGTCTATGCCAAGGTGCGCAGAGCGCGATTTCCCTATTTTACCGGCGTCTATCGGACGATCCAGGTGCCCCTTCCCATGGTCAGGGAGATTACGATTAAGGGAATGCCCCTGATGGTCAACGAACTGATGTGGTCCATGGGGACGACGCTGATTGTGCAGTGTTACTCCACGCGGGGACTGGATGCTGTGGCGGCCTATAATATTTCCAGTACTGTCAGCAACTTCTTTTCTATGGCGGTGTTCGCCATGGGAACGGCCATTTCCATTTTGGTAGGCCATGAACTGGGGGCGGGAGAGTTTGACCGGGCGGTGGATACCAACCGGAAAATGCTGATTTTCGGCGTGTTTCTCTGCCTGGGAGCAACGGTACTTTTGGCGGCGGCCGCGCCGATCTTTCCAAAAATCTACAATACGACTGATGAGGTTCGTGCGCTGGCAATGGGCCTTTTGCGGCTGGACGCGGCGTTTCTGGTGGCGAGGGGGCTGTATAATAACTGCTACTTTACCCTGCGTTCCGGCGGGAAAACATTTATGACATTTCTGTTTGACAGTGTTTCCATGTGGGCTGTCAATCTCCCGGTGGCGCTGGTGCTGGCCCGCTGGACGGCTGTCCCGCTGCTGAGCATGTACTTGATTGTGCAGGTGGTGGACGCGCTGAAAACCGTGGTGGGACTTTGGCTGGTGAAAAAAAGGATCTGGCTCAATGATCTGACAACTGCGTGACATGATATCTTGGAGAGGCTGGCTCCGGGATGTTATTGATATGGAAAGAAAAATTTTGTTATGTGCAATTGGGGAAAAGAATGTTTTCAAATTGTAAAAAGTGCGCTACAATAGAAGAAATCAATTTAGGAGGAGTGACTCATGAAGTCCAGCTATCCCCATATTTTCGAGCCGCTGACGGTGGGAAATGTCACCTTTAAGAACCGAATCTTTACCGCCCCCTCCATGGGGCATATGATGCAGAACAACGCGCCTACATATCCGGAGCCTGCCATGATCGCAAACTATCTGGAAAAAGCCAAAGGCGGTGTGGCCCAGGTGGAGTGCGGCGGTCAGCAGGTCAACGATCCCGGGCGGGATCCCATCCACTCGAATTTTAATATTGAGGACCCTGCCGGCTGGCGGAATTTTATCCACTTTACCAACGCCATTCATTTTTATGATGCGAAAGCCTCCTATGAATTAATCCACTTCGGTTCGGAGGGAGAGTATACTGAGGAGGCCAAAAAGGGAGTTATCTATGGTTGTTCTGATTTTGTACGGAACGACGGCCTTCGCTTCCACCAGATGCCGGAAAGCGAAATGGAAAAGCTGGCGGACCGCTATGCGGCTTTGGCAGCGTGTGTCAAATTCTGTGGCTTTGACACGCTGCTGATCCATGGAGGCCATGGGACGCTGCTTCAGGAGTTTGTATCTCCCCGCAGCAATCACAGGACGGATGCATACGGCGGTTCCATGGAAAACCGCGCCCGGTTTCCGATGATGGTGCTCCGCCGCATCCGGGAAAAAGTAGGCAGGGATTTGCTGATCGAGTACCGCATTTCCGGATCGGAATGCGTACCCGGGGGCTTTGAGATCAACGAGTGCATCGAGTTTTTGAAACTCGCTCAGGATGAGATCGACATTGCTCACATCTCCGCCGGCGTAGTCCGGGAAAAGCGTCTGAGAGCTATCACCCATCCTACCGGATTTTTGCCGGAAGCGGCCAATGCGTATCTTGCCAAGGCGGTCAAGGCCTGCCCGGATATCCATATCCCGGTGTTGACGGTGGGGGCATTTCAGCAGCCTGAAGCCATTGAGAAAGTCCTTGCAAACGGAGAAGCGGATATTGTTGCCATGGCGAGAGGAACCATTGCCGACCCGTATACCGTCAAGAAGATCAAGGAGGGAACCCCCCAGGATATTGTTCCCTGCATCAAATGTTTCCATTGCCTGGACGATTTCAAAAATACCCATTCCTATTCCTGTGCGGTCAATCCTATCGCCGGGCGGGAAAGCCAACTCAGTATGCTGGTGCCGGAGGAATATAAGAAGCAGAACGTGGCGGTCATTGGCGGCGGCCCCGGCGGGATGAAAGCGGCGCTGCTGGCTTCAGAGCGCGGACATAAGGTCACGCTGTTCGAACAGAAATGCGTACTGGGCGGCCAGCTGAACGACGCGGATTTCATGGATTTCAAATACGATCTCAGAAAATATAAGGATTACCTGATCGCCCATGTGGAGCAGGACGCCAATATCACGGTAAAGCTGAGAACAAAGGCTGTGCCGGAAGCCATCCGGTCCATGGGCTTTGACCAGGTGATCTGCGCCATCGGGGCGGAGCCGCTGATCCCTGACATTCCCGGCGTAGACGGCGAAAACGTCATTTGGGCGGGCGACAGCTTCACCCGGCCGGAACAAGTCGGCGCCAGCGTAGTGGTCATCGGGGGCGGTCAGGTGGGCTGTGAGACGGCGGTTCACTATGGAATGCAGGGAAAGCAAGTCACTGTCTTGGAAATGCAGGAAAAATTGGCGCCTGATGCCATGCGCACCTATCAGGAAGAACTGGAGGGACAGGTCAACGACCACTGCGCCGCGCTTCTGGGGGCCAAAGTGATAAAAATTGAGAGCGACGGCGTTACCTATGAAAAAGATGGCCGGAGTCAAAAGGTGATGGCGGATACCGTGATTCTGGCGGTGGGAATGCGGCCCCGCAGTCAGCAGGCAGAGGCATTCCGGGATTGTGCGGAAACTTTCCGCAAGATCGGAGACTGTGTGAAGGTCGGCAATGTTAAGACGGTCACCAGAGCGGCTTTTGACGCAGCCATGACCATCGGCGTATAGCGGACAGGGCGAATCAGATTTTGAAAATCGGATTGGTTCCACAGAGATAGTGCTATGCTACTGTTTGCGAATTTCTGGGTGGAGTGAAAACTATGACACAAACAAAAGCCGTGGATTACCGGACCTTCCGGCTCAGCAAGCTTGGTACGCCTGAATTCTGTCATTTGAAGCTGCTGATTTTTTGGCCGCTCTTTGGATTGGCGTTTTTTCTCCTGGAACGGGTGATTCCTCGGAATAGTTATTATGTGATGTACTGCCCGCTGGATGAATGGATGCCCTTCTGCGAGTGGTTTGTGATCCCATATTTTTTCTGGTTTTTGTTTATTATCGGGATGCATCTGTATACGCTGCTCTATGACGTTCCGGCATTCCGGAAAATGATGAAATATTTTACCCTGACCTATGGAGCGGCATTGGTGATCTATCTGTTGTTTCCCAACTGTCAGGAGTTCCGGCTCACAGTGTTTCCGAGAGAAAACTGGATGGTAGACGTCGTAAAGTGGCTCTATAATTTTGATACCGACACCAATGTCTGTCCGTCCCTGCATGTGATCGGTTCTGCGGCGGTCATGACAACAGCCTGGAACACGGAACGGTTTTCCAGCCGGGGCTGGCGATGGGTGTTTGGACTGGCGGCCCTTGTTATCTCTGCTTCCACCGTGTTTCTGCGGCAGCATTCGCTACTGGATATTCTGGCGGCGCTTCCCATCTGTCTGGTGGCATATTGGGTCGTCTATCGAAAAAAGAAAAAGAAATAAGAGAAGGGAACCGCCTCAAAACTAAATTTTTCCAAATAAATATGCCGGTCGAATAAAAAGGAAATAACAATAGAATAACCACAAAACGGTGCGTCGTAGAGAAACAAAGTTCTACGACGCACCAATTTTTGCTTGAACTGGGAATGCAACAGGAATATCCGAAAATGACGAATGGTCATAAAATCTTCACACGTTCTTGCAAAACCTGTCCAAATCGGATATAATATCCGCAGCGTTGATTTACCGCATCGAGAAAGACGGCGCATGAAGAGACGAGGATGTGTCAGAACAGGGAAGGGGCGGACGCCGTGGGGAAGGTCGATGGCAATAAAAAACAAAAACTGAACACTATGCTGGATACCGCGCTGCGCCTGTTTACAGTCAAAGGAATTGCCAAAACCTCGATCTCCGATATTGCGGAATCCTCAGGCGTTGCCAAGGGAACCTTTTACCTTTACTTCAAGGACAAGCAGGATATTCGCAATAAGCTGGTCGCCTATCAGTCCAGCAAGATCCTCCGCATCGCGTATGAAGCAATGGAGGAGCAGACGCTGGACGCCATTGAGGATAAGATCGTGTTCTTTGTGGAGCGCGTACTGGACGAATTGGCGGAGAAGCCGGACCTTCTGAGATTGATTTCAAAGAATCTCAGCTGGGGGATGCAGAAAAAGGAGATTTTTCGCCCGGATATCGAAGATGACTTCGATTTGCCGGCGCTTCTGCGGCAGATGACTCAGGAAAGCGGCATAACCGGACAGGATACAGAGTTGATGCTCTACCTGATTGTGGAACTGGTGGGCGCTTCCTGTTACAGCGTGATCCTGTATCAGGTACCTTGCAGTATGCAGGAACTCAAACCCCGCCTGTTTGCCGCAGTCCGTCAAATCGTCCGACAGTTTACCGGAGGGGAAAAGGAATGACAGCATACAAAGAATGGTGGCTGCGATTGGGCTTTGCCCTGTCCGGGACGGCCTATGCGGTCCTGCTGATACAGACAGAATTCAAAATGAGTTTTGCCATTACCGGTATTTTGGCGCTTGGCCTGATGCTGGCACTGTGTTTTCACACCGGTTTTCTCAAAAAAATATTTGCCCACCGGAGCGTTGGACGGTGCCTGATTGCAGGGGCTTTGACGCTATCGGCGCTGTATACGGCGAAATCAACCTTTTTTACCAATTGCAAGGGGTGGATCAGAAAGCTGCTGGAACTGCTGGGGCTTCCGCATATTGATTTTCTGCTTCGGCTGGCGCCCTGGGCCGTAGCGCTGGCGGCGCTGCCCATGGCATTTGGTTATTTTCTCTGGTTTGTGTGTTTCTTCCAGGATCTGGGACGACACTTTTGGAGCAGGACGGATTTTACCGAGAGACTGTTTCTTCTGGGAGCGGGCATCTTTTTTTCAGTAATGATCGCCTTTACCTACTATTGCACCCAGGCATTCTATGGTGCCCATGTCAATGGGGACTGGTATAATTTTGATTTGATTTATTCCGCCGATTCCGGCTATCTGGTGCGGCAGGACGTATTCCGCAATGTGGGGGCGTCGCAGAACGACCTGCGGCAGCCGCTGTTCGGCGTGTTTGCCATGCCCTTTGCTCAGACAGCGTATTTATTCTCCAGGGGACTGTTTTTTCTGCCGAACGCATATCTGATCATCCTTCAGATCATAGGAATCCTGTTGTTTCTGGTGTCTGCGATTTTGATTGCACGGATGATGGGACTGGAAGGAGCCGGTAAGGCACTGTTCCTGGTGTTGCTCAGCGTCTCCTTTCCAACGATGATTTTTGCCCTGACGATGGAGCAGTATTTGTTTGCGGTGTTCTATCTGATCTTGATGATCGATTTGCGGAAAGAGAAAGTGGGCGGCAGTCTGGGGTACATTGCGGCCACCGGCAGTATGTTAACCACAGGGATCTTTTTCCCGCTGATCACATGGGATCGGAATGTGAAAAGTTTTTTGAAGAATACCGCGCTGCTCTGCGGTGCATTTTTCGCCGTTATGATCTTATCTGGGCGGCTGACGACGTTTTTGGATATCCCCAGTTATATCAAAGGCTATGCCCAATATACCGGTGTGGAGGTTCCGTTAAGAGAAAAATTGCTGCAATATGTGAACTTCGTAGGTTCTATACTGGTGGCGCCGGCGAGCCATGTGGATTTTGAGACGTACCGGCACATATCCTGGCAGATGTATCCGGTGATTGTCTGGCGTCCTGTGGGGTTTGCTGTTCTGGCGGCAGCCATCGGCGGCGTGATCGTGGGAAGAAAAGACCCCTTTGCAAGGATTTGCGGCGTTTGGATGGGAGTTTCCTTCCTGCTGCTGGGGATAATCGGATGGGGCACGGTGGACAACGGCCTTCTGCTCTACAGCCTGTATTTCGCCTGGGCGTTTATCGCGATGGCGTTCCAATTGCTGCATCGGCTGCTGCATCGTTGGCAGAGCGTAGAGGCGGCGGTGCTTCTGGCTTTGATCCTGATGGTTGGAATTCGAAATATAACTGTGCTGAGAGAAATTCTGGTGTTTGCCACACAGTTTTTCCCTGCGTTGAGGTGATCAAATGAAAGCTTACATACGCTTGGCCCGGCCGACGCACGCGGTAAAAAATCTCCTGGTGCTGCTTCCGTTGCTTTGCAGCGGACAGCTTCTGGAGCCGAATCGGCTACTGTCCGCCATTTGGGGATTTCTGGCCTTTTCCCTGCTGTCCTCGTCGATCTATGTGATCAACGATATTCGGGATCGGGAAAAGGATCGAAAAAATCCAACCAAGTGTGTCCGTCCCATTGCAGCGGGAGAAGTGCAGGTACCGGGAGCGGTTGGATTTTGTCTAATGCTGCTATTGCTGGCTGTAGGCTTTGGATATCTGGCGACGGGAAATAAGCTGCAAAGTTGGCTGGCTTTTGGCGCCTATTTCCTGCTGAATCTGGGGTATAGCTTCGGCCTGAAAAACATACCGCTTCTGGATGTTGCCATATTAGTATCCGGCTATCTGCTCCGGATGTTCTATGGCGGCGCAATTACCGGGATCGTGTTGAGCAAGTGGCTGTGCCTGACGGTGATTGCCATGTCCTTCTATCTGGGACTGGGAAAGCGCAGAGGGGAACTGACGGGGAAGTCCGACGATGTCCGGACTGTGCTGAAATTTTACAGTCACAGTTTTTTGGATAAAAATATGTATATGTGTGTCACACTGACGGTGCTGTTTTATTCCCTGTGGACGGTAGACTCTCTGACTGTTGCGCGGGTCGGATCGGAAAACCTCATCTGGACGGTTCCGTTGGTGATCCTGATTTGCATGAAATACAGTCTGGATGTGGAGGGAGATTCCAATGGCGACCCGGTGGAAGTGCTGCTGCACGACAAGATCCTGTTGTTCATGGGATTGTTGTTGGGGATCATCGTTTTTTCTTTGATTCATCTTGCGCACTGAAAAGAGAGTACGGGCCTGCTGCAAAATGCAATTCTTGCGGAACCTGCCCATCCAAAAAGGTAGAAATAGCGGGAGAAATCACGAAGGCCTGTGATTTCTCCCGCTTCAAAATCCGGTTAAATTTTAGAAAAGTCTATTTTGCGGCGTAGCCGCGTTTTTGATTTTTCGGGTTATTTTGCCGCCTCTTTTCCTGCTTCCCGGCCAAGGGTCACGCACATGCCAATGCTGAGTCCGGCGGTGGGGGTGGAATACTGGGGACCCCAGCGGCGGCCGCAGCAGTTGCCGGTGGCATAAAGCCCGGGAATCGGATCAAAGCCGTCGTCCAGCACATTCTGCCGTTCATCGGTAAGCAGTCCGCCGCAGGTACACATGATGCGGCCCACATAGTTAAAGTCATTGAACTGAATGAACAGGGGCCATTGATCCAGAGGGCGCAGCAGTTTGGCGTCTTTGCCGAAATCATCGTCCCGGCCTTTTTTGCAGATCTCATTGTACCGGAGAATGCTGATTCTGACATTTTCCCGAAGCGGACCGATCAGTTCCGCATTGTCCAGCAACTCCTCCATGTTGTTTCCGCAGACAATACGGACCGGCCCGTTGGGCGCCCTGGAAATGGCGCCGCCCTTTCCAGCCGCTTTGGCCGCAGCGATCGCCCGGGTGACGCTGTCCACATAGTGAGGGTCAGAGTTGTCAAAGCCCTCATGGGCGGGAACGGCCCATTGAAGATCCTCCAAAACATTGGCGTCAAAAATGTTATAGTAAGTACCGTGTTTCATCTGGTTGCCCTGGAAACCGGTGATGACCGGGTCGCCAAAGCACTCGTTGCAGAAACGCTTTCCGTTGGGATCCAGCCATAAAAGACCATGGACACAGTTGAACCCCCTGGGGGTGTTGAAGTTGCCGCCCATAGTGGGAATGGGGCCTGCTTCCAGCCGCCCGCCGGCCCAGACGCCCAACTTCAGGGCCATGCCCTTGCGGCCCATGCCTCTTGGAAAAGTCTCATCGCCGCTGAATAGGCCGTTAAAGTCCGGCAGAAGATCCTCCAGCATCTCCCTGTTGCCGCCAAAGCCGCCGGCAGCCAGGATCACAGATTTTGCGGCGATAAATTTGTGATAAGCACCGGCCTTGTCCTGGGCAATGATGCCCGTGATGCGGCCGCTTTCCTTCAAAATGTCTACTGCGGACATGCCAAAGAACATTTCACCGCCCAAATCTATGGCTTTTTTCTGGTTGGCTCTGCACAGGCCAAGCAATGAGGGACTGGTGGAGACAACCTCCAGTGCGTCCACCCTGCCGGCGCCGCCCATGGGCATTTCACCGGGGCCGCCAAGATCTCCCTCTACAGGAATGCCACCGGGAAGATCGGGCTTCCCACCTGGGCCATCGGTCTCACCTGGGCCATCAGGACTGTCAGGGCCTCCATGAGGCGGGGGGCCAAAGCCACCGGGCTGCGGGAATTTGGCGGTGCCGGGCCAGAAGTGATAACCCGCCATTTCGCCGTCAAAACGCTTGCCGCCGGGCCAGAAAGCGATGGAGACCTTGCTGAAATCCTCCACCATATCGGTATACCAGTCAAAGGCGCTTCCGGCGTTTTGGCAAAAGCGCATCACAAGGCCCGGATTGGCCCGGCCCACGCTGCGGCGCATCAGTTCGTTGTAATAGTCGATGGGGTCTATTTCCGGAACGCCGCGGCTTTTTAGAAATTTCGAGTTGAAGTGGCCATAGTCTGCGCCCCAGACGCTATAGGTTTTTTCGGTTTTTTCCTCGATGCCAATGACCCTTGCGCCTGCCTCCGCTGCGGCACGGACTGCCGCGGAACCGGCATGGGCAAGGCCTACCACAAGAACATCCGTCTCATGGGTAAATTTGATTTGTTCCTCCGGAATTGGCGCCGGAGGGGTACGCCAGGAACTCATGATCAAACCTCCTTAGAAATGATTTGGATTATTCCGTCCCGGAGAGAAGGAATGCGCATCGTCCAAGGTCTTATATGGCTCCGGCCAGTAAACTGTTTTCTGAACGGTTTGTACCACATCATAGTCTACATGCAGCGGGCCGGGATCGGTGACCGGAGGAGGATTGTGATAACCGGGCTGGGTGAAGCGGCCCTTCTTTGCCTGCTCGTAGCGGTCATGGGCCCAGTTGCCGTTGTTGTAGTCCATAAAGCCGTCGGGGCAGACCTGCTCGTGAAGATATTCCCAGCGGCCGTTGTTATAGACGAAATCGGAGCCGTAACGTTCGTTAAGGATGCGGCCGCCTGCCACCAGTGAGTTTTCACCGCTCATGACAAAAGGACCGGGCGTGATATAGGTGCTGCGGCAGGATTTTCCGTCTGCGGCTACTTCCACCACGCCGGAAGAGAGCGCGTGGCAGGCGTTTTTGCCCATAGAGCGGGGATCCTTCCGGGCCGCCTCCGGATCCTTTTCCATGGCGCGGAGCCATTGCTGATAAGCGCCGGGGTCCACCTGGCATACGCTGTCATACCACACCTGATCGAAGCCCACCATGCGGCCAAAGCTGTGGGCCCATGTGGCGTCCTTGCTGCGGTTCCAGATGCCATCCCACTCTTCGGCTGAGTACATCATGCCATGGAGATAGCTGTGGGTGGATTTGATTTGTTCGCATTGTTGGCTGCCAAGGGCGTTGTGCAGCCGCTGCTGAAATGTCAGATTTGACATAGTTTACCTCCTTATCGCCAGGACCGCAGCGGGTCAGGGTGGCCGTCGGGGCCATAACTCTGCTTCGGGTCGTAGGTCTCGTTGGGCGTGTAAGTGTAAGGCATCTGCTTCGGCAGATCGTTCCAGGCCCATTTGACCACATAGGGCTTTGCAATGGTAGGCGTGCCGTAGTCGTCCTCATAGGGGTCTTTTCCCATGTCGGGCATGGGGGGCGGTCCACCGGGGCCGCCTTCGCCCTCGGGAGATGGTCCCTCTTTTTTCTCCCCGTCGTCCTCGGGGGGAGGTCCGCCGAAGGGGCCGCTGGCCGCGCCGGGCACCGGAGCGGCGGGGATGGACAAATCGTGCATGGACTTGATATGCCAGATCTTCCAGACGCCGTTTTCCTTCACCAGATCCGCCAGAATATGACCGGAGGTCCAGTAGCCCTTGGCGGTGCCGTCCGCCTGGGGATCGGTCTGATGGCCGTGGTCATAGGCCAGGTACCGGGCGGTCTTGCCGTCGCCGGAGAGTTCCACCATGACGGTATGATAGGTGTGGGCGTTCATGACGCTGTTGCCATATTCCGCGTCCGGGAGGCTCTTCTTGACCAGCTCCAGCTGGGCCATGCGCTTTTCACGAATGCCGTCCACATAGTAATTTTTGATATCGTCCATGCCAACAAAATATCCCAGATTGTTGGAAAGGGAAGCGCTGTCCTGATAGGTCCTGTCCTGCACCCAGAGTTCATCCAGTTCCCGCTGCCGCCAGTCGTTCTGCTTATAGTAGCACCTGCGGCACATCAGATCCTTGACTTCCTCCTTGTCCCAAAGTCTGGTGACCAGTTCTTCATCCGTATATCTCAGATTCATCATCGAAATATCCCCCTCTCACATTCCATAGCTGAAGGTTTCATCGAAGGTTTCATAAGGCTCCGGCAGCCGGGGCGATACCGTAAAGGGCCGTCCGGGATAGTAATTTTCCCGCAATACGGCTTTCACGTTCGGTTCCGGGAAGTGAAACTCCTTCAGGGAAGCAAAAGCCGGTTCCTCCGGGAAGGTCAGAGGCGCGTCAGCCCAGTCTCCTCCGGTGGGATTGTTGATGTCGGTCAGATATTGCATATGCCAGATTTTCCAGCTGTCATGCTCCAGAATGAAATCCACACAGTAGTAGCCCCAGTCCCAATAACTCACGGGGCCGGAGGGAGTCATATCCGCATAGGTGCCGTGCAAACTCCAGAGACCTTTTCCGGTTTTTCCGTCTTCCGCGATTTCGATTACAAAGGTGTCTGCGGGTTTGACGCCCAGCTGCCCCACGCCGTACAGTTCCTCCCGGCTCTTTCCGGCCAGCTTTTCCGGAAAGACATTTGCCAAAATATCGCTGGCAAGCTGGATTTTTTCGCCCAGCGCGTCATAATAGCCTTTGACGGCGGCTTTTCCATTGTACCATCCGGTGTTGACGCCAAGGCAGACGTCGTCCCGTTTGCTCCACCAGCGGTCATAAATCAGCGCTTCCTCCATCATTAAGTAGCTTTGGGTCATTTTGCCGATGATGTTCTGCATTTCCCGGCGGGCTTCCCAGCGGGTGAGAAGTTCTTCCGGTGTAAAGGAATGTTTCAATACGATACCCCTTTCCTGTTCAAAGTTCCGAATCTTCACGCCTGATCGGGTCTATAAAAACTATACGGACAAACCTTGAGCCTTTTCAAGTATCATTTTCGAACATGAGGATTCACTTTTTGTGATATGTCTGCGTCCCCGGTCGAAAAACATTGGCAATTCAACCAGAAGCAATGGCTGAAATTCCCGTTTTCCCCGTCATTCCCCCAAAATCCGAACCAAGCGCTTGACAGAAACATGGGGTCGTGATACCATATTATTAAAATCAACAGCTATAGAGGCGCGGAGATTATCAGTAGCTTTGGGCAAGGGCAGGTACCCGTCCAGAGGGAAAGGGAGATTCGCCGAAGGGCCGTGGGCATACCTGTGCAGCGGTTACCTGGGCCGTCAGAGAATATCTGGCGGACTGCCACGATCGTGGAGCGCTATGGGCTTGGCTTGACTGGACAAAATTGTGCAGCATTCAGCTATGGACCATACTCCGTAGCTGAATTTTTATTTTGGAGGAATTGATCATGAAAAAACTGCTTTCCTTGCTTCTGGCGACGGTCATGCTGCTGGGGATGACCGCCTGCGGCACATCAGGAGCGTCCAACGCCTCGACGTCTCAGGCTTCCGAGCCGGTTTCTTCCGGAGAAGCGGCGTCGTCCGCAGGAGAAACTGCGGCAATTCCGGGTCTGGAGGACGGTGTGCTCACTATCGCCATGGAATGCGCCTATGCCCCCTATAACTGGGCGCAGAATGATGACAGCAACGGCGCGGTTCCCATCAAAGACAGCAGCCAGTTTGCTAACGGCTACGATGTGATGATCGCCAGGAAGATCTGTGAAGCCAACGGCTGGGAGCTGGAGATCGTCCAGTCCGACTGGGACTCCTTGGTCCCTGGCGTGCAGACTGGCACCTTTGACGCGGTCATCGCGGGCCAGTCCATGACGGCGGAGCGCTCTGAGCAGGTGGACTTTGCCGGCCCCTACTTCTACGCATCCATCGTCTGTGTGACTACCAAGGACAGCCCCTATGCTTCCGCCAAGGGCTTGAGCGATCTCGCCGGCGGTAGCTGCACCGCGCAGATTGCAACCATCTGGTATAACGATATGCTCCCCCAGATCAAGGACGCAAATATTCAGACTGCTGCGGAAACCGCCCCCGCCATGCTGATGGCGCTGGAGACCGGTATGGTGGACTTTGTCTGCACCGATATGCCTACGGCGCAGGGCGCTGTGGCCGCTTATGACGATATGGTCCTGCTGGATTTTACAGGCAGCGAGGATAACTTTGAGGCGGACGAGGGCGAGATCAACATCGGCATCTCTGTCCAGAAGGGAAACACCGCCCTCAAGGATGCCATTGACGCCGTGCTCTCCGCCATGACGGTAGACGACTTCAATAACCTCATGACGGAAGCGATCTCGGTTCAGCCCCTGAGTGAAGAAGAATAAGAATACGGATCAACCAAAGTTATGGGCTCCCAGCGGGCCCATAACTCTTTGGCTTTTTGAAAGGAGGCGCATCCGTCATGGAGATCTTCTCCCAATTAGGGCAGGACATTGTAAAACTCTGGAATGGATACGGCGCGGCATATCTGGAGGGTGTGCGCAATACGCTGGTGCTGGCATTGGTAGCCACGGTCATCGGCTGCCTGATCGGATTGCTCTGCGGCATACTCAATACGATCCCTTATACAAGGGATGACCCGATGCCCAAGCGTTTCCTTCTGCGGCTGGTTCGGATTCTGGTGCGGGTCTATGTCGAGGTGTTCCGCGGTACGCCTATGGTGCTTCAGGCGGTGTTTATCTACTATGGTCTGCCGTACTTTACAAATAACGCGGTGAAATTCAGCAGTGTGTGGCTGGCATCCATTGTGGTGGTTTCCATCAATACCGGCGCATACATGGCGGAATCGGTGCGGGGCGGTATTATTTCTATTGACCCCGGTCAGACAGAGGCCGCCAAAGCTATTGGCATGACTCATTTTAAGACCATGGTCAATGTGATCCTGCCCCAGGCCGTTCGCAACATTATTCCCCAAATCGGCAACAACTTTATTATCAACGTGAAGGACACCTCGGTGATGTTCATTATTTCCTTCACCGAGTTCTTCTCCGTTCATCGCACAGCGGTGGGCGCGACCTATCTCTATTTCCCCTCTGCGGCCATTGAAATGGCCGGATACCTCACCATGACCCTGATCGCGTCCTTCCTGCTCCGGCGGGTGGAAAAGCGCATGGATGGCGCGGACAGCTATGAACTGGTGCAGACGGATCCGCTGACGCCCACAGCCGGAACCTATACCCACCCTGAAAAGGGCAGCGGTTTTGAAGAGAGAAGCCCGGAGTATGAAGAAATGCAGGGAAGGGGGCGGTGATATGGAAGAAATGATTTTAGAGGTCAGGCATCTGTCCAAGGCCTTTGGAGCCAATGTGGTGCTGCGGGACATTGATTTTACCGTCTCCAAGGGAGACGTGACCTGTATCATCGGCGCTTCCGGTTCCGGAAAGTCTACCCTTTTGCGCTGCATCAATCTTCTGGAGACGCCCACCAGCGGTGATGTGCTGTTCCACGAAGAGAAGGTCAATGGCGGGAAAATCAAAGCCAGCCAGTACCGGACAAAGGTGGGCATGGTATTTCAGTCCTTTAATCTCTTTGACAATATGACAGTGCTGGAGAACTGCATGGTAGGCCAGACGAAGGTGTTGGGAAAGAAAAAGAAAGAAGCCAGAGAAAACGCCATGAAGTATCTCGAAAAGGTGGGCATGGCGCCTTATATCAATGCCCGGCCCCGGCAGATCTCCGGCGGCCAGAAACAGCGGGTAGCCATTGCCCGCGCACTGGCTATGGAGCCGGAACTGCTGCTCTTTGACGGGCCGACTTCGGCGCTGGACCCGGAGATGGTGG
>CAZGOQ010000007.1:19102-37391 GCA_964527315.1 uncultured Oscillospiraceae bacterium
GGTGGGCGAGGTACTGGCGGTCATGCGGGCTCTGGCGGAAGAGGGCATGACGATGATCGTTGTGACCCATGAAATGGCCTTTGCCCGGGACGTCAGCAACCATGTGGTATTCATGTCGGAAGGCGTGATCCGCGAGGAGGGTGACCCCCGGCAGGTATTTGGAAATCCCAGGCAGGAGCGAACCAGAGAATTTTTGAGCCGCTTTTTGAACAGCTGAATCTAAGGAACCCGCTGCGGAAAGGCGCCGCAGCGGGTTCTTTTCAGGCGTGCAGACCTGAAACGTATGTAAAATAAGTAAAGGAGTATTTTTATGGAAGGGTAAATGTCTTAATTGAAAATCAGTTTGATGGTTCGCCTCCGTTTCTTCCCCAAGGCGGACTGTCGGCATATTCGAGGATATTTCCCCGACAATCAGGATACCGCCTTCGGTTAATCTGATTATAGGATATGGGAAATTTATGAACGGCGCATGAACGAAGGGAAAACAAATTATAAAGGTTGTTGAAAACATTACGATACCGTGCGGAGGCCGACGGCATCCGTGATCGCAATGACTCCATATCCGGTTTTTACATAGCCCTCTTTCGAAAAATCCCCTAAAATCCGGCTGACCGTCACCCGGCTGACCCCCAGAGCGGCAGCCAGATCCTCATGGGTCACATGGATTTTTTTCGGAAAAGCCGGATGATTGAGCAGAAGATTTGCCAGCCGCTGCTTAGCGGAGAGAAAACTCATGGTGTCCACATGACCGCTGAGCAACCGGACGGTTCGTGCAAGATAGGTAATCACAGCGGAAGCCAGGGACGGATGTTGGTGAAACAGGGCCTGCACGGTGCTGTGATCCAGACGGATGATTTCGCAGCCTGTTTGGGCAGTGGCGGTAGAAACCCGTGGCATCCGGTCGAAAAAGGAGGCCTCTCCAAAGATGCTGCCCGCCTGATAAGTGGTCAGAAGCCGTTCTACCCCCTTATCGGACGCCATAGAAGTGCGAACAGTGCCGGATACCAGACAGTAAAGATATTCCGGCTCCTGCCCCTGAAGATAAATGAGTTGTCCCTTCTGGTATTTGATTGGAAGTCCGGCGGAAAAAAAGGGGGTGAACAGAGAGCGGGAGAGACCTGATTCCGGGGAGGAAAAACTGTCATAGTACATGAGAAGCGCCTCCAAAAATTTTCTGCTGTAATTGTAACATACTTTACATTCTTTCTGCAAGACTTGTGTCATAATGTGGACAAATCAATGAATTGGAGGGATCAAAATGGGTATGACCATGACACAAAAAATATTAGCGGCCCACGCAGGAAAGGCGTCTGTCGCAGCGGGAGAATTGATTGAAGCCAGGCTGGATCTGGTGTTGGGCAACGACGTGACGACGCCTGTGGCGATCACGGAGTTTGAAAACGCCGGGTTTACCAAGGTCTTTGACAGAGACAAGATCGCCATTGTGCTCGATCACTTTACCCCCTGCAAGGATATCAATGCGGCAAAACTGAGTCTACAGGCCCGGAATTTTGCAAAAAAACACCAGATCACCAACTTCTTTGACGTCGGCGCCATGGGCATTGAGCATGCGCTGTTGCCGGAAAAGGGATTGATTGCCGCCGGTGAGTGCTGTATCGGCGCGGATTCTCACACCTGTACCTACGGCGCTCTGGGCGCATTTTCTACCGGCATCGGCTCCACAGATATGTGCGCCGGTATGGCTTCGGGACGGGCCTGGTTCAAGGTGCCCGCCGCCATTCAGTTTTATCTGACCGGAACGCTTCAGCCTTGGGTTTCCGGAAAGGATGTGATTCTGCACATCATCGGTAGAATCGGCGTGGACGGCGCATTGTACAAATCCATGGAATTTGCGGGGCCGGGTGTGGCGGCGCTCTCGATGGATGACCGATTCACCATTGCCAACATGGCCATTGAAGCCGGCGCGAAAAACGGTATTTTCCCGGTGGATGAAAAGACCGAGGAATATATGAAGGGAAGGGTCGACCGCCCGTGGAGCGCCTATGAGGCGGATCCGGACGCAGAGTATGAGCAGGTCATTGAGATCGACCTTTCGACGATCGAGCCGACGGTATCGCTGCCCCATCTGCCCAGCAATACAAAAACCGTTAAAGAGGTTGCCGGAATGGAAATTCATCAGTGCGTCATCGGCTCCTGTACCAATGGCCGTATTTCCGACCTGCGGGTCGCGGCCAAAGTCATGGAGGGAAAGAAAATCGCCCCAAATGTGCGCTGCATTGTCATTCCTGCCACGCAGGCGGTTTATCTGCAGGCCGTGAAGGAAGGACTGGTGGAGACCTTCATTGCAGCCGGCGCTGTGGTGTCTACCCCCACTTGCGGGCCCTGTCTGGGCGGACATATGGGCGTGCTCTATGAAGGGGAGCGGGCCATTTCCACTACCAACCGGAATTTTGTCGGCCGCATGGGCCATGTAAAAAGTGAGGTTGTGCTGGCCTCCCCGGCAGTGGCGGCGGCATCGGCGGTCAAGGGCAGCATCTGTGCCCCGGATGCGCTGTAAGAAAGGGGGATTTCTGTATGAAACTTTCAGGAAATATACACAAGTACGGCTCCAATGTGGACACCGACGTCATCATCCCGGCCCGCTATCTCAATGAGCCGGATCATGCCGCACTGGCGTCTCATTGTATGGAGGACATTGACAAGGATTTTGCAAAAAAGGTGCGGCAGGGCGATATTATGGTGGCAGATTGGAATTTTGGCTGCGGTTCTTCCAGAGAACATGCGCCCATCGCCATCAAGGCCAGCGGTATCTCTCTGGTCATCGCATCCAGCTTTGCCCGGATTTTTTACCGAAACTGTATCAACATCGGTCTGCCGATCATGGAGTGCCCAGAGGCTGCGTCCGGAATCCAGGCAGGGGACAAGGTCAGCGTAGACCTGGAAACCGGAGAGATCGTCAACGAGACCAGAGGCGAGACATATCATGCCGCCGCGTTCCCGGCATTCATTCAGGGCATCATTGAAGCCGGCGGACTTCTGAAATCGCTGAAAACCCGTGGACTGGCAGAATAAGGAGGGCGAAGCATGGATTATAAAATTGCGCTGATCCGGGGCGATGGCATTGGCCCCGAGGTAGTGGGCGAAGCGGTCAAAGTTCTTGATCGAATCGGAGAAAAATTTGGCCACACCTTTACCTATACCGACGTACTGCTGGGAGGCTGCGCCATCGACGCCTGCGGAACGCCTTTCCCGGAGGATACCGAGGGAAAGTGCAAGGCCTGCGACGCGGTGCTGCTGGGGGCGGTGGGCGGACCCAAGTGGGATTCCTGCCCGGCGAATATCCGCCCGGAAAAGGGCCTTTTGGCTATCCGTAAGGCACTGGGCCTGTATGCCAATTTGCGGCCTGCCACGCTGCGGCCCGCGCTGGCGGAAGCGTCTCCCCTGAAAAAGGAGACGGTAGATAAGGGCATCGACCTGATGATGGTGCGGGAACTGACCGGCGGCATTTACTTCGGTAAGCGTGACCGCTATGATACCTCGGATCGGGGTGTGGAGTGTACCGACCTGATGGCTTATTCCCAGAAGGAGATCGAGCGGATTGGCAGACGTGCGTTTGAACTGGCCCGGCTCCGCCGAAAAAAAGTCACCTCTGTGGACAAGGCCAACGTACTGGAAACCTCCCGCCTTTGGCGAAGCGTCATGCACCGGCTCAGTGAGGAATACCCGGATGTGGAGTATTCCGATATGCTGGTGGACAACACTGCCATGCAGATCGTCCGGGATCCCAGCCAGTTTGATGTAGTGGTGACAGAAAATATGTTCGGCGATATTCTGTCCGACGAAGCGTCTATGGTGACAGGCTCTATCGGCCTTTTGCCTTCAGCCTCCATTGGCGATACGGCACCCGGCCTCTATGAGCCTATCCATGGCTCCGCCCCGGACATTGCCGGGCAGAACAGGGCCAATCCCATTGCGACAATTTTGTCTGTAGCGATGATGATGCGGTATTCCTTCGAACTTTCTGCGGAAGCCGACGCCATTGAACAGGCGGTGGATACGGTGCTGGCCGAGGGCTGGCGCACGCCGGATATTGCCAGAAATGGCCCCTCCATTGGAACCGTGGAAATGGGGCAAAGGATTTGCGATAAAATTTAAATTTGTGGGCGCGCTGCAAAATACGACTTTGCGGCGCGCTTCATTTTTGACAGACATATGAATTAAGCTTGATACAAAACTGCAAAAAATGCCGAAACAGACCGGGATTTTCCGGCTTATTTCCATGAAAACAGAAAAAAGAAAGAAATACTCTTGCATTTTGAAGCATGCTGCCATATAATGATGGCAAGAAAACGCAAGGAATATTTGGAGCGTGACAAAGGAGCGATTTTTCATGAAATCTCTGTCTACCCTGGCATCAGCGGTTAAGCCGTCCTCTACCATGGCCATTGACGCCATGTATAAAAATATGAAAGCCCAGGGTATTGATGTGGTGGGATTTGGCGCCGGTGAGCCGGATTTTCCCACGCCGGATCATATTAAGGCCGCCTGCATCAGGGCGCTGGAGGAAAATAAAACGAAGTATACGGCGCCGTCTGGTATTGTAGAACTGAAACAGGCAGTCTGCCAGCGGATGAAAGAGGACTGCGGACTGAACTACAGTCCTTCGGAAGTGCTGATCGCTTCCGGAGCAAAGCATAGCGTCTATCTGGCGGTGCGGGCGTTGGTGAACCCCGGGGATGAGGTGGTTATTCCCGCCCCCTATTGGGTGTCTTACAGTGAGATCGTCAGAATCTGCGGCGGCATTCCCGTGATTGCTCAGACCCGGGAGGAGGACGAATTCAAGCTGACTCCGGCGGAGCTGGATGCCGCCATTACGGAGAAAACAAAGTGCGTCATGTTCAACAGCCCCTCCAATCCCACCGGCATGATGTACACGGCGCAGGAATTGCGGGCGCTGGCGGATGTATGCGTAAAACGGGATGTGTATATCATTGCGGATGAGATCTATTATAAGCTGGTTTATGATGGCCGCAGGTTTGTATCTCTGGCGGCCCTGGGCGATGACGTCCGGGAGCGCACCATCATCGTCAACGGCGTGTCCAAATCCTATGCCATGACTGGCTGGCGTATCGGTTATTCCCTTGCGCCGAAACATATCACGAAGATCATGTCCAGCTATGTCAGCCACTCTACGGCGGCCCCTTCGACCCTGTCTCAGTGGGCGGCGGTGGAGGCGCTCAGCGGACCACAGGAGGAAGTAGAGACCATGCGGAAGGCATTTGAGGAGCGCCGGAATTATATGGTGGAGCGTGTCAATTCCATCCCTCATGTCAGCTGTCTGAAGCCGGAGGGCGCGTTTTATATTATGATGAACATTCGGGAGATTCTGGGCAAAAAGATTGACGGTGTGCTGATCGACAGTTGCGATACTTTTACGGCGCATCTGCTGGAAAAAGGGCTGGTTGCAGTGGTGCCCGGCAGCGGGTTTGATGCGCCGGAGTTCGTCCGCTGGAGTTATGCCACCTCTATGGAATGCATCAAAGAGGGCATGGATCGGCTGGAACAATTCCTGAAAGGACTGGAGATCTGATATTTCTTTTGAAAATCCGTTCTGGGACTGGAAATATACGAAGAAATCATGTATAATATGCACGGATGTTGTGTCCGTGCATATTTTTGGGCAAGGGCTTGCTCTTGCCGTTTTTTTCATTTTTCAAAACAGTGGCGCACATTGTGCCCCTTCGAAAGGATGATTTCTATTAGTACGTCAGTATATGAAAGCCCTCTGAGTTCCCGCTATGCCAGCGACGAAATGCTCTATCTGTTCTCACAGGACAAGAAATTTACCACCTGGCGGCGACTTTGGATTGCGCTGGCCCGGGCGGAGATGCGGCTGGGTCTGCCCGTGACCCAGGAGCAGATCGACGAAATGGAAGCCCATAAGGACGATATCAATTATGATGTGGCCCGGGAGGAGGAGAAAAAACTCCGCCATGATGTGATGGCCCATGTCCACGCCTATGGGGCGCAGTGTCCCAAGGCGATGCCCATTATCCATCTGGGCGCAACCAGCTGTTATGTGGGTGATAACACCGATGTGATCCTGATGCGGGAAGGACTGTGCCTGATCCGCAAGCGGCTGGTCAATGTCATCAAGGCGCTTTCCGATTTTGCAGTGGAATACAAGGCGCAGCCTACTCTGGGCTTTACCCATTTTCAGCCGGCGCAGTTAACCACCGTCGGCAAGCGTGCGACGCTGTGGATCAATGAACTGCTGATGGATCTGGAAGAACTGGATTTTCGGATGGGAACGCTGAAATTGCTGGGCAGCAAGGGCACCACCGGCACCCAGGCCAGCTTTTTGGAACTGTTTGACGGAGATCACGAAAAGGTTAAGCAGCTGGAGCAGATGATCGCGGAGGAGATGGGCTTCGATGGTGTGGTTCCCGTATCCGGTCAGACCTATTCGAGGAAAATGGACAGCGGTGTGATTTCCACCCTCTCGGCCATAGCACAGTCTGCCAGCAAGTTCGCGAATGATATGCGGCTATTGGCCCATATGAAAGAAATTGAGGAGCCTTTTGAGAAAAACCAGATCGGCTCTTCAGCTATGCCATATAAGCGCAATCCCATGCGCTGTGAGCGGATTTGCGCACTGGCTCGCTATGTGATGGCGGATGTCATTAATCCCCAGATCACAGCGGCGACCCAGTGGTTTGAGCGCACTTTGGATGACTCCGCCAACAAGCGCCTGTCTGTTCCCGAGGCATTTCTGGCAGTGGACGCGATTCTGGGCATCTATCAGAATGTTGCATCCGGTCTGGTGGTACACACCAGGGTCATAGAAAAGCATATTATGGAAGAATTGCCCTTCATGGCGACAGAAAATATCATGATGGATGCGGTCAAGCGGGGAGGCAACCGCCA
This sequence comes from uncultured Oscillospiraceae bacterium, assembly GCA_964527315.1. Taxonomy (GTDB): domain Bacteria; phylum Bacillota; class Clostridia; order Oscillospirales; family Oscillospiraceae; genus HGM13006. Next base: position 25,991 of record CAZGOQ010000007.1, read on the forward strand.
GGAACTGCATGAGCGGATCCGTGTGTATTCCATCGAGGCCGGGCGGCAGGTTAAGGATCTGGGCCTTCCCAACAATCTCATTGATCTGATTGCGGAGGATCCGCTCTTTGGCATGACGAAAGCGGAACTGACGGCGCATCTTGAACCAATGCAGTATATCGGACGGTGCCCGGAACAGGTGGAAGAGTTTATACAGGACTGCGTTTCTCCGGTACTCCAGAAGTATGCCGCGCTTTTGGACAGTACGGATGTAGAGTTAAAGGTATGACAAATTTCTCCAAAATCCAACAATGGGAATTGACTTTGTGCGCAAATAAGACTATAATATCATCCATGTGTGGATGGCCGGTCATCGGCCATCGAGTATAGGAGGCACGAACTATGAAAAAGAGTATCATTACCTATCTGGTGGTGGATTTGCTCATCGTGCTGCTGGCCTTTACGGCCTTCTTCGGACTGGACCTCGGTTTTGTCGAGATCCCCAGTTTGGAGGAAGGCGTAACTTTGGGCCTGGATCTGGTGGGTGGCAGTGAGATCACCTATCAGGCTGTGATTCCGGAAGGAACCAGTACCTCTGATATATCAGATGGGATCGGCAGCGCGGTGACCATGCTTCGGCAGCGCCTGGATTCTCTGGGCTATTCTGAAGCGACGGTTCAGAAACAGGGAGAGGATCAGATTGTGGTGGATATCCCCGCAGTGACCAATCCGGAGGAAGCGGCCAGTCAGATCGGTACCACCGCTGTGGTGGAATTCCGCACCTCGGATTATGACGAAGAGACCGGAACAGGCTCCAAAATGACCGGCACCGCCATTGATTCCGCCAGAGCGGAATATAGCGCTGTGGATGACAGCGGCCTTCAGCAGTGGCACGTTGTGCTGGAATTTACCTCTGAGGGCCAGGCCCAGTTTGCGGAGATCACAAAGCAGGCGGCTAATATGTCGGACGGCGAGAACTATGTGGCCATTTACCTGGACGATGAAATGATCTCCAATCCTCAGGTAAAAGCGGAATACGCATCCACCGGCATCAACAGTGAAAGCGCCATCATCACCTTGGGAGAGTCCACGGATTCTGAGTATGCCACCTATCTGGCGGACATTATTTCCGCCGGACAGTTGCCCTTCACGCTGGAAAATGTGAAGATGGAGAGTGTCGGCGCGTCTCTGGGTGAGAGAAGCCTTTCTACCTCTCTGATGGCCGGCGCCATTGGCGTAGTGCTTGTTATTCTGTTTATGATCGTGTTCTATCGTCTGCCCGGCTTTGTCGCTGGTATCGCGCTGCTGTTCTATTCGGTACTGTTCATGGTGGTCATTTCCGTGGCGGGGCTAAATCTCAGCCTGCCCGGCATTGCCGGTATCATTCTGACCATCGGTATGGCGGTGGATGCCAATGTCATCATCTTTGAACGCATCCGGGAAGAGATCGCAAACGGAAAGACCATTCGGGCGGCGATCGACGCTGGCTATAAGAATGCCATGAGCGCTATTATCGACTCCAATGTGACAACGCTGATTGCAGCGATCGTCCTTTGGAAACTGGGTACCGGCACTACGGTAGGTTTTGCCAAGACGCTGTTTATCGGCGTCGTGCTGTCTATGATCATGATGCTGTTTGTGAGCCGCCTGATGATGAGAGGCCTTGTGGGCATAAAAGCGGTCAAGCCTGGTCTTTACGGCGTAAAAGCAAAAAAGGAGGAGAATTGAAATGTTTGAAAATAAGACATTCAGCTTTGTAAAGCATTTTAAGATCTTCCTGGTGATCTCTTTTGTCTTGATTATCACCGGTGTGGTGGGCCTTGTGACCCTGCCCTTCGGCGTCAATCTGTTCAATATGGATGTGGATTTCCTTGGCGGTGTTACTATGACCTATGACCTGGGGCAGAAAGCTGATACGGACGCAGTGGAGAAAATTGCCTCCGACGTGCTGGAGGGTAAGCTGTCCTCTGTGACGACTTCCGGCAGCAGCGGCACTCAGGTGGTCGTCAAGTCACTGTATGTGGATGTGGATGTTCGGGACGCTCTGTTTGAAGCCATCGAGGAACAGTATCCCGACGCTGTTGTGGTTTCCAGCAGTTCGGTTTCCGCTTCGGTCAGCGAGGATCTGCGGAACTCCGCAATCATTGCGGCGCTGGTGGCAGTGGTTTGTATGCTGATCTATATTGGCATCCGTTTTGACTTTCGATCCGGTCTGGCGGCAATCGTGGCGCTGTGCCATGACCTTCTGGTCATGCTTTCCGCCTATATTATTTTCCGGATCCCCTTCAATGTGAACTTTATTGCGGCGGCACTGACGATTTTGGGCTATTCCATTAATGCGACCATCGTTGTGTTTGATCGTGCCCGTGAGAATGCTAAGGCCGCCCATGGCGCGGACTTTGAGGAAGTGATGGACCGATCCATCTGGCAGACCATGACTCGTTCTATCAACACTACAGTTACGACTCTTTTGACCATCACCATGGTCATCATTATGGGCGTGACTTCCATCCGTAACTTCTGCTGGCCCCTGTTTATCGGCGTGCTGGCGGGCTGCTATTCTTCCGTGTGCATTTCCGGCAATGTCTGGGTGCGCCTGAGAAAAGGCAGAAAGAAAGCGGAAAAGTAGTAATTGAAAAACAACCGCCGCAGTTCTGAAATTGGAACTGCGGCGGTATTTTTATTCTGTTATTTCCCCGGCGTAATTGGTTAGAAACATTTGACGGATTGTATTGGGATCCTCTGTTTGTCCCAAAATCCACATGAGTTTTGTCACGGCGGCCTCGGAGGTCATGTCCCCGGCGGGGATCGCTCCGGAGGCCAGCAGTTTCCGGCCTACCTCATAGATGGTAAAATTGCTCGATTCATAGAGACATTGGCTGCAGGCGGCCACGACAATCCCCTTGTCGGCAAGCTGTAAAAGCTTATCGGCAAGCTGCCGGCTGTTGATACCTCCGGCACCGAAGGTTTCCAACACCAGCCCTCGGCAGCCAATGGCCGGGAGACAATCCAGCAGCGCTGGATTCATGTTGGGAATCAGCTTGAGCAGAATCACATCGGTGCAGATCTGATCCAGCAGTTCCATGGGCTTGCCGGAAGGGGGAGAGGGCTCCGAATAGACCCGCAGACCATCGGCAAAAATCTCGCCCAGATATCTGGCGTTGACGCTCTCAAAGGCATCAAACCCCATAGTGCGGACCTTGACGGCCCGGCATCCGCGGATAATATGTCGGTTAAAAGCAATGCTGACTCCGGGAATTTCAGCGTCTACCGCCGCCAGCGCACAGAAAAGGTTGTTTCTGGCATCCGTCAGCAGATTGCCAATGGGAATTTGCGAACCGGTAAACACCACCGGTTTTTGAAGATTTTTCAGCATAAAACTCAGCATGGAGGCGGAATAAGCCATGGTATCAGTACCATGGGTCAGAATAAAGCCGTCATAATCCGCATAATTTTCATAAATGCTCCTGGACATCACTTGCCAGTGGGCGGCCTGAATGTTGGAGGAATCCAAATTCATGATCGGCTTTGTTTCGATATCGTAATGCCCGTCCAGATCGCCCAGACTGGACAGCAATTCCCGATCAGAAAGGCCGGGGGTCAGTCCATCCGTTCCAGGGGCGGAGGCAATGGTGCCGCCTGTGGTCAAAAGTAAAATATGCTTCATTATCATTCGTCCTCATCAAAGGGCACATCGTCATCCGGGGCCGTGCTGTCATCAGCAGACGGCGCGACCGCCCTTGGGTTCAGGCCTACCATGGTGTCCCACTGTTCTCTGGTAATAAGCAGCTGCCGGGGCTTTGAACCTTCAAAATGGCCCACAATGCCCTTCTCCTCCAGTTCATCCACAATTCTGGCGGCATGAGCGTAGCCCAGCTTTAAACGACGCTGGAGCATGGAAACGGAAGCCTGTTTTGTATCCAAAATGACCTCTACTGCTTCGGGCAGGAGTTCATCCCCATTCAGCTGGATGGCAGTTTGATTGGAGTCGGTTTCCGGCTTGCCCGCAGCAGAAGCATTCTGTTCGATCTCTTGAAGGATCTCATCGGAATAATCCGCTTTCGAAGAGTTTTTGACAAAGTCAGCAATCTCCTCCGCCTCCTCATCAGTGATAAAGCAGCCTTGCACGCGAGTGGTTTTCCCGGCACCCAACGGGGCATAAAGCATATCACCCTTTCCCACCAGCTTTTCCGCGCCGCTTTCATCTAAAATAATACGGCTGTCGATGGCGGAGGAAACAGCAAACGCAATACGGGAGGGAATATTGGCTTTCATGATGCCGGTGATTACATCGGCGGATGGACGCTGCGTCGCGATGACCAGATACATCCCGGCAGCGCGGGCCTTTTGCCCGATGCGAATGATGGAATTTTCCACTTCCTTGGAAGCGACCAGCATCAAATCAGCCAGTTCATCAATGATGATGACAATTTGGGGCATGGGCATCATATCCGGATTGCGCTTGGCCAGTTTATTGTAGCCACTGAGGTCCCGGACTTTATAATCCGCCAGCAGACGGTAACGCCGTTCCATTTCTGTTACGGCCCACTGCAGAGCGCCGGCGGCCTTTTTTGCGTCTGTGACTACCGGGATCAGCAGGTGGGGAATGCCGTTGTAGATGCTGAGTTCTACGACTTTGGGGTCGATCATGATCATCCGGCATTCCTTCGGACTGGTGCGATAGAGCAGCGACACAATAATGCTGTTCATACAGACGGATTTACCGGAACCGGTCGTGCCTGCAATCAACAGGTGGGGCATTTTTGCAATATCTCCGATGATATAATTGCCGCCGATATCCTTTCCTACTGCAAAGGCCAGCGTGGATTTGTGGTTCTGAAATTCTTTTGAACTGAGTACCTCGCGAATGGGAACGCTGGTGGTAATCTTATTGGGAACCTCGATGCCGATAATGGAGTTTTTCCCGGGTACTGCTGCCACGCGAATGCCGCTGACGCCCAGTGCCAGTGCGATGTCCTCGTGCAGAGAGGTGATTTTATTCATTTTAATGCCGGGTTTCAGTTCCATCTCATATCGGGTGACGGTGGGGCCACGGACGACATTTTCGATTTTAATATCCACGCCGAAGCTACCCAATGTATTTTCCAACCGGATGACATTGGTGCGCATTTCTTCTGTGTTGTCCGCCTTTGCACCAAGTGCCTCCGACAGCATGGTCATAGGCGGATACTGATAGGGCGGGGCTTCCTGAACTTCAGCGTCCTCAAGAATTTCGATCTCTTTTGCCACCTCAGCTGCAGCGATGGCGGCTTCATCAGGACTGACCTTTTCATTCTGCTTTGCGGTTTCAGCTGCTTCTGCAATCTCCTCCTCCGTCAGAAGAGAGGGAGAGGACTGCGGAGACTCCAAATCGGCAGGACAGACGCTGGGGCAGGTTGGCTCCGAGACAGGAATATCCCATGGAGAAGCCGTTTTGCCCGATTCCGGAGCCGGTGTCTGTGCCAGTTTCTGGACTGCCGCGGCATAGTCCTCGCCCACCGGAAGATCAAAGGAGGAACGCTGAGAGACTTGCTTCTGCACACGGTTTTTTCTGCTTTTTCTGAAGAAAACGAGGTCCTCATCGGCGCCCTCCTGTGCGCTGTCATAGTCAGAAAAGCGGGAATTAGGGGCATCATCGTTGATGGAGACGTCAAAATTCTGCGGCTTGCGGCGCTGCTGTCTGGGACGGGCAGTGGGCGTCGCAAGAACACGCAGATCGTCCATGGTAATGTCCTGCGTCAGAATCACAGGCGGTTCCGAAACGTCATCGACATCGAGTTCTTGAGCTTGCAGCTTCTCCCGGCGCTTCTCCGCCCGATTGTGAATAAGCATAGCGGCGGAGATTTGAAAGGACAGGAAAAAGAAAACAATCAGCAAAACAATCAGCAGGGGGATCGCGCCGCCTTTACTGATCAGAAATACCAGAAATTCTCCCAGCAACCCGGGAATCACACCGCCGGAAACACCCTCCACGCCGGTGCGCCACAGGCCGGCAATCAAAGCAAAACCACCGGAAAACGTCGTTTTACAAAGCAAAATGTGGAGCAGACTGCTGAACAGGATCACGACGAGCAGAAGAGAGACGGAACGAAGCCGAAAGGGCTTGTGATTTTGAAAGACCAGAATCCATGCAATAAAGCCCAACGCGAAGGGGAGGGGCCAATAGCCATACCCGAATACGCCGCGGGCAAATGTCCGAAATATATCAAGCAAAGCTGCGTGAATCCCCCAAAAGCTGAGAATTAAAAACAGCGCCCAGAAAGCCAGAAGTACGGCAACAATCAGCCGGATCAACAGCTGATTGCGCACAGCAGTTGTTTCTTTTTGATTTCTGGCTGCCTGCTGAGCCTTTGAACGGCCCGTTGGCGCTTTGACTTCCGATTTGCGTCTTGTCATAAAGTCCTCCTTCTATTTGCCGGCGGAGCGATGAATACATTTACGCGACCAGCGAAAGCAACAGTGCAACGATCCCGGCACCCCAACAGTAGTAGGCAAAGCCGCCAAAACGGCTTCGGGCTGCCACCCAGCGGAGCAGACGGATACAAAAATATCCGGAAACAGCTGCGGCAAGCATCCCTGTTAGATACATGGGCAATAATCCCGGATCAAAGCCCAGAGAGACGGTTTCCGCAAAGCTTAAAATTGCTGCGCCGATTACAGCCGGGATGCTGAGCAGGAAAGATAATTTTACTGCGAATTTCCGGGGAAAGCCGCGAAGCATTCCCAGGGAAATGGTAACGCCGGAGCGAGAAATACCGGGGAAAATGGCGATAACCTGCCCAAGCCCAATGAGGAGCGCGTCTGCCAGCGTGATATGCGTTTCCTGCTTTGTTTGCCTGGAAAGGCGATCTGCCAGCCACAGGATCCCGCCGTTGATCAGCAGCATTACGCCAACAAAGACGGTACTTCCGGAAAGCGTCCTGGCAAAGGATCGAAACAGCAGACCAGGCAGCAGCGGCAGTGTCCCGAATACAATAAAAGCAGCCATGCGGCGGCGCTGACGGGCAGCAGGCGTTTTCTTATGGGCATCCCGTCCCAGACCGAAAAGGCTCAGACTGCCGCGAGCGATAGCCCGGACATCCCGCCGGTAGACCAAAAGAATTGGGAGCAGGGTGCCCACATGGAGCAGAACGTCGAACATCAGGTCCGCGCCTTCGATATGAAAAATATTTTGCAGCAGTGTGAGATGCCCGGAACTGGAAACGGGCAGGAATTCTGCGATCCCCTGAACCAGTCCCAGCAGTATGGCTGTGAGATATGTCATAGCGGCGCCTCCTGATATCGGGCTTGTACAGTTTTGCGGACACAAGAGCATTGCGTCAAAAATAAATTTTTTTTATTATATCATGAATTGCAGTAAATTTCCACTGTTTCTTCGCAGATGCTCGACTGTACTCCTATAAATCAAAAAAACATTCCGTAGCAAAAACACGTTGCATTCTCCACAAATTTATGATACGATTCTACCAATTTACTGAAATAAAGCGAGGAAATGAATATGTCTATGGAACGAGCCAGAACCCATCTCAAACAATTCGGCTTTGAAAGCAGGATTCAGGAGTTCGACGCTTCCAGCGCCACCGTCGCTTTGGCGGCCCAGCGCCTTGGTGTTGAGGAAGCCAGGATCGCCAAAACCCTGTCCTTTCACATGGACGGGGGCGCAATTCTGATCGTTGCCGCCGGAGACGTGAAAATCGACAATGCGAAATTTAAAAGCACCTTCCACACCAAGGCGAAAATGCTCTCCTTCGACGAGGTGGAACCCATGACCGGCCATGCCGTCGGCGGCGTTTGTCCCTTTGGCGTCAAGGAGGGCGTGATCGTCTATCTGGACAAATCCCTCAAGCGGTTTGAAACGGTTTTCCCTGCCGTTGGAACTGCTGCCAGCGCTATTGAACTGACAATTGGAGAGTTGGAACTGTGTTCAAATTGCAGCGCCTGGGTGGATGTCTGCAAGCCGGTTGTAGGATAACTGATTTAATGAAATAAAGTTTTTTCAAAAACCTCTTGACAAATAAAAAAAAGGACGGTATAATTCGTGCCATAAAACCGATGAACAGGAATAGTAACCTTGGGAAAGCCTTTCAGAGAGTTGTGGATGGTGAGATCACAGCAAGTGGAACCAACGGTGAATGGACCTGTGAGGGTGCCTTGAACGGATTTTCCAAGTAGATGGCAACGGGGGTTCCGGCCCGTTACAGCAGCGGAGCGCATGACTGTGCGCAGAGCGGGTGTTTTGCACCAATCAGGGTGGTACCGCAGGAGTGTAACTCTTGTCCCTATTTAGGGATAAGAGTGTTTTTTTATGCCGCCGCCCGGATCTTCACCTGACATTTCAGTCGAAATAATTTTTAGGAGGAACTTATTATGAAAACCACCAACTTCGTCAAAAAGGCACTGGCCCTGGTGATGGCCGCTGCCATGAGTCTCAGCCTGGCCGCCTGCGGCAGCGCGGGATCGTCCGCCTCTTCTTCCGCCGCCGGGACTTCCAGCGCCGGGACTTCTACCACCGAGACTTCCACCGCATCGCAGGAAACGGGCACGGTCTACAAAGTCGGCATCGTCAAATATGTAGACGACGCTTCGCTGGATCAGATCCAGAAGGCAATTCAGGATGAACTGGACGCCAAGGGCGCAGAACTGGGCGTTACCTTCGACTACGCGGACTATACAAAAAACGGTCAGGCCGACTCCACCACCCTCAACCAGATCGCTTCCGACTTGATTGCCGATCAGGTGGATCTGATCATCCCCATCGCAACCCCCGCAGCAATGATTATGCAGACGGCTACCGAGGACAATCAGATTCCTGTGGTATTCTCCGCTGTCTCTGATCCCGTGGGCGCTGGTCTGGTCGCTTCTCTGGATGCTCCCGGTGCAAACGTGACCGGAACCTCCGACGCTTTGAACTCCAAGGCCGTGATCGACCTGATGCTGGCGGCAAACCCCGATATGAAGACACTGGGGCTCCTGTACGATCAGGGACAGGATTCCTCCAAGCTGGCCATTTCCGACGCCATTGCCTACTGCAAGGAAAAAGGCATTGAGACCGTAGAAAAAACAGGCACCACCAACGACGAGTTGGCGCTGGCCGCCGATGCTCTGGTCGCCGCCAAAGTGGATGCCGTATTTACCCCCACCGACAATACCGTGATGACCGCGGAACTTGCCATCTATGAGAAGTTTGTGGATGCAAAGATTCCCCACTACGGCGGAGCGGATTCCTTTGCCCTCAACGGCGCGTTCTGCGGTTACGGCGTCAACTATGTCACTCTGGGTACTGCCACTGCGGACATGGCGGTCGATATTCTGGTCAATGACGCCTCCCCCGCTTCCTCTGCTGTAAAGATCATGTCCAGCGGCATTGCAATGGTCAACACGGAGACGGCTGAAGCCATCGGCCTGGATTACTCCATGTTTGCCGGTATGTGCGAGGAACTCAAGGAGACCACAACCCAGGAAAGCTTCGAATAAATCTTTACATCAGCCAGGGCTGTCACAGATGTGACAGCCCTGCACGCCTGGGATGACCACTGACAAAGGGGAGATAATATGTCCATTGCCTCTATTTTTACCCTAAGCACCGCGCAGACAGCCATGGAACTTGGCTGTATCTATGCACTGGTAGCGCTGGCGCTGTTTCTCAGCTATTCCATATTAAATATTGCCGACCTCAGCACCGATGGCTGCTTTACGCTGGGCTGCGCGGTCTGCTGTCAGGTCACACTGATGGGCCACCCGATTCTGGCCCTGTTTGCGGCTATGCTGGCAGGTGTGCTGTCCGGATATATCACAGCGTTCCTCCAAACCCGGCTGGGTGTAGAGAGCATTTTGGCCGGCATTATCGTCAACACCGCTCTGTATACCGTCAATTTGGCCGTTATGGGATTTTCCTCAACGCTGAGCATTTTCAAATGCGACAACATCTTTTCCATGGCAAAAAACACCTTGATGCCGCTGCTTGGCCCCTGGTATAAGCTTCTGGTGGCTGCGGTGATCGTATTGGCCATCGCCGGGCTGCTGGCGCTGTTTTTAAAAACGCGGCTCGGCCTTTCTATCCGTGCCACCGGCGACAGTCCCGATATGATCAAAGCGTCCTCCGTCAACCCCGCCTTTACCATCACGGTGGGACTCTGCATCTCCGGCAGTCTGACGGCCCTCTCCGGTGCAGTGTTGGCTCAGTATCAAAAAAGCTGCGACATCAATCTGGGTACTGGTATGGTGACCATCGCGCTGGCCTCTCTGATCATCGGCGAAACGCTGGTGGGTAAGGGCGGAATGCTTCGCCGGGCGTTGGGCGCTATCATTGGTTCCTGCCTGTACCGGCTGTTTGTGGCAATCGCGCTGCGGCTGAATATCCCGGCAGAGTGCATGAAGCTGGTTTCCGCTCTGATTGTTGCCATTGCCATTGCCTCCCCTGCTTTCAAGCGTTTTGTCGCATTCCAGAAGCGGAAGGCCCGGAGCCGTGGAGGTGCAAAATGCTGACGCTGACCAATATTTCAAAAACATTCAACTTGGGTACTGTCAACGAGAAAAAAGCCCTGGACGGTTTGTCTCTTGATCTGCGGGATGGGGAATTCGCTACCATTGTCGGATCTAACGGCGCTGGAAAATCTACCATGTTCGGCGCCATTGCCGGAAACTTCTATGTGGACGAGGGTTCCATTGCACTGGACGGCCAGGACATCACCTTCCTTCGGGAATACCGACGCAGCGAAATGATAGGGCATCTCTTTCAGGATCCTCTGAAGGGCACCGCCCCTCATATGACCATCGAGGAAAATCTGGCCATCGCCTATCTGCGGCAATCCCGCTCCCGATTTGCCTTTTTCAGCCGTATTTCCAAAAAGGAGAAGGATATGTTCCGGGAGCAGCTTTCCCTCCTTGGCATGGGACTGGAAGATCGGATGAAAAATCCGGTGGGTCTTCTTTCCGGCGGCCAAAGACAGGCTCTGACGCTGCTGATGGCTACCATGGTCACACCAAAGCTGCTGCTGTTGGACGAACATACTGCGGCGCTGGACCCTGCCACTGCGGAAAAGGTACTGAAAATCACCAGAAATGTGGTAGAGGAACGGAACATCACCTGCCTGATGGTGACCCATAATATGTCTCAGGCCCTGTCCATGGGCAACCGCACTCTGATGATGGACGCCGGGCGCATAGTTCTGGATGTTTCCGGCGAAGAACGGGCCAGCATGACCATAGAAGATCTGTTGAAGCAATTCTCCCTTCAGGCAGGCAAACAGCTGGACAACGATCGAATTTTGATGAGTACGGAACCGGAGATAGAGCCTTGATTTTTATGTGAATTTACCTGTTGGAATTTCTGATTATTCGGAGACGCTGGCAGGAATTGTTGTAGACATTAGAAATGAGCAAAACAACCCGTGAAGGGAGCGATCAGGTGGTGGGGGATAGA
>CAZGOQ010000008.1:0-37177 GCA_964527315.1 uncultured Oscillospiraceae bacterium
CCTTGATGACAAGAAATGTAATGGTAATGGTAATTGCGGCCCATGCGGCAACCGATATAAAGCCCAGCAGCTGGAGACCCAGCAGTTCAAACCCGCCGCCGTAGAACAGGCCGACAAGTTCTTCTCCGGCCGCATTGGCAATGGAATAGCCGGGCGCGCTGTTGGTGGCAAACAGGCCGACCGCAATGGTGCCCCAGATGCCGTTCAGGCAGTGGACCGCCACAGCGCCCACGGGATCATCGATGTGCAGCTTATAATCCAGCAGCCAGACGCCAAACACCACCAGCAGACCGGCCACTGCGCCAATACAGATTGCACCGAAGCAATCCGTCACATCGCAGGGCGCCGTGATGGCCACCAGGCCGGCCAGGGACGCGTTGAGACACATGGAAACATCGGGCTTTCCGTATTTCAGCCAGGTGAACACCATGCAGACCACGGTCGCAACGGCCGGAGCCACTGTCGTGGTCAAAAAGACAGAACCGAGCTGGCTGACACTGGTGCAGGCCGCGCCGTTAAAGCCATACCAGCCCAGCCACAGGATGAACACACCCAGACAGCCAATGGGCAGGTTATGTCCGGGGAAAGCATTGACTTTTGTCCTGCCGCCCTCTTTGGTAAACTTTCCGATACGGGGCCCGAGCATTTTCGCGCCCACCAGCGCCGAGATACCGCCCACCATATGAATGGCGCAGGATCCGGCAAAGTCATGGAAGCCCAGCTGGCTGAGCCAGCCGCCGCCCCAGATCCAGTGCGCCTCAATCGGGTAAATCAGCGCGGAGATCACGGCGGAGTAAATACAGTAACTCAAAAACTTGGTGCGTTCCGCCATGGCGCCGGAGACAATGGTAGCCGTGGTGGCGCAGAACACCAGATTAAAAACAAAATTGGAAAAATCGAAATTTTCATAGGCGGTAAAAATATCGAACCCGGGCTTGCCGATGAACCCCAGCAGGTCCTCTCCCAGCAGCAGACTGAAGCCAATGAGGATAAACGCAACGGTTCCAATACAGAAATCCATCAGGTTCTTCATCAAAATGTTTCCGGCGTTTTTGGCTCTGGTAAAGCCGGTCTCTACCATCGCAAAGCCTGCCTGCATCCAGAACACCAACGCCGCGCCGATCAGAAACCAGACCGCAAACACTTCGCCGTCAATGGCAGATAAAATTTCCTGTGTCATAACCTTTTTCCTCCCAACTTGATCAAAATGCCCAATGGGCGGGGAGATTTGAACGGCCATTCAAATCAAAAAAGGCGCCGACATCTCTTTTGAGATATCAGCGCCTTTGCTTGATGTACCCAGTATAGCACGATTTTGCCAGTTGTCAAGCTGGAATTTCATTTTTGACGAACTAAACGAAATTTTCAATGGATTTCACATAATTTTATGCAATTTTATCTTTTATTTCTTTCATTTTTTGGCGTAGTCAAATCTGTCTATTCAAATTGCGGTTTTTTCTGCTCCAATGCGCTGAGCAAACCGTGTTCCCCATACCGGAGGGCCCGGTTGACCCGGCTGATGGTCGCGCTGCTTGCCCCAGTCTCCTCTACGATCTCCGTATAAACCTTTCCCTCATAGAGAAGCTTTGCCACATCATACCGCTGCTCAATGGAACGAAGCTCCGTTACAGAGCATAGATCCTGAAAAAACCGATAGCAGTCCTCCACGTTGTTGATCGAAGCTATTTTTTCATAGAGCGCCATGCTTTCGACGTTCTTCGCAGAATGTTTTGTCATAATCTATTCTCCCTTGCGATTCTGATTTCATTTTAACACGTTCACCCGTTTTCGTAAAGAGAAAAAATAGAGACGGGCGCACTGCAAATTCACTTTTTGCATCGCGCCCGTCATATTTCCCGTTATTTCGATACACATTATGTGCTATGCTGACGGAGCCTTACCGCAAAAAGCCCTCCAGAATCCGCTGTTCCGCTTCCTCAGCAGTTAAGCCCAACGTCATCAGCTTTAAAATCTGCTCTCCGGCAATTTTCCCAATGGCCGCCTCATGAATCAAACTGGCGTCCACATGGTTGGCGCTGATTTCCGGAATGGAGCGCACTTTGGCATTGCCCATAATGATGGAGTCGCATTGAACATGTCCAAAACACCGGTTATTGCCCTGCACTCTGGGATAAAACACCTGTGCGGAGGTATCCCTGGCCACAGACCGGGAAGTTACCTGACATCTGGAATCCTTCCCGTTTAAAAACACGTCCACCTCGGAATGAGCCGTCTGTTCGCCATGGGTCAGAAGTTTTTCCTGAATTTTCAGTTCCGCGCCGTCTTTGAGGTCACATTTTGTATACCGCTTTGTGCTGTCCACCCCGCCAATTTGGCTCATATCCAGAAATACCGTGGAGTTTTCTCCGATATACAGAATCGTCTGGGGATCCAGAATTCTTCCGCCGGTACCGTCTCCCGCACCATAGTGCTTCTCAATGTAGCGCACATGGGCGTTCTTTCCCACATAAAAGGTGTGTATCCCGTTATGCCTGCTGGTCTCACAGCCGCAGTTATGAATGCCGCAGCCGGCTACAATGCTGACGTCAACGCCGTCTGCAATATGAAAATCGTTGTAGACCACATCGTCCATACCGGATTCCGTGATAACCACCGGAATGGAGACGGTCTCCCCGTTTGTCCCTTCTTTGATAAAGATATCAATGCCGGGTTTATCCTCTTTCGGCACGATATCAATGTGCTCTGAGGAATGGCGAACAAACCCCTTTCCGTTAAGCCGAAGATTATAGGCTCCCTCGGTAGGCATTTTCTTCATGTTTGCCACCTTTTGCAGCATCATTTTCTGAATTTCCGTTAATTCCGCCATTTATGCTTCCTCCAAATAACTGCACATACCGGTCGTATTCGCCAATATTTTCGGAAAGATTTTCTCTACAGGTCCCTGCTCCTGTATCTTTCCGTCGGACACCAGCACAATCTCATCCGCCAGACGGATGATCCGCTCCTGATGAGAAATGATGATCATGGATTCGGAGGAATCCCTGTGAATGGATTCAAAGGTCGCGGTCAGCCGGCTAAAACTCCAAAGGTCAATGCCCGCTTCCGGTTCGTCGAAGATCATCAGTTTTCCGCCCTTGGCCAAAATAGAAGCAATTTCAATGCGTTTGAGTTCTCCCCCGGACAAACTGGCGTCCACATCCCGGTCAATGTATTCCCGGGCGCATAGACCAACCTGCGTCAGATATCTGCAGCCATCGTCCATGTTGAGATCTTTTCCGGCGGCACAGGACAGAAGGTCGATCACCTTCAGGCCTTTAAACCGGGGCGGCTGTTGAAATCCATAGCTGATTCCCAGTGCCGCGCGTTCTGTAACGCGCAAAGAGGTGATATCCTGTCCATCGAAAAAAATCCGGCCGGAGGTGGGTGTTTCGATTCCCATGATGATCTTTGCAAGCGTGGATTTTCCGCCGCCGTTGGGTCCCGTGATTACCATAAATTTTCCGTCCGATACCGTTAAATTTACATGATTCAATATCTCAGATTTTCCAGACTCGACCGGTACGGAAAAACAGAGATCTTTGATTTCCAGCATAGTAACGCATCCTTTTTATTTTTCTTTTTACATCATACAATTTATGTGTTATTTGTCAAGGAAAATTTGTAATGCGATCTTCCTATTAAATCAGGCAGATTCATTGCTTTTCCATCAAAATTCTGGTATAATAATCGTAATGCGGTTGTGATGCGCGCACTGGTGCGCAGACGGCTTATGACCATGAAACGTGATTTTTTATTTGCCGTATCAGAACCGTAAAACAGTCGACCTGCAACGACCATGTGTCAAAATTGGCTGTTGGATGCCCCTTATGATACCAGACGTCAGAAAGGAGTACAATATGGCTTCCGCCTCTTACTTATGGTCAAAAATTTTGACCTTTATTTCTCAAAAACATTCTGAATCCATTGTGATCACCCTGTTTGACGACATCGACGTCATTCAATTTGAAAACAACGAACTGATCCTTTATACACCCAGTGATTTTCGGCGCCCCATTCTGGAAACGCAATGCCTTCCCTATATTCAGGAAGCGCTTTCTGCGGCGGGATATCAAAACACAAAAATTCTGATTCTGGACGACAAAGGACTGGAATCCTACAAAAAAGGAACCTCCCTGAAAAACGATCTGGACGCCATCAGCCTGGATTTTACATTTGATAACTTTGTAGTCGGTTCTTCCAACCGGTTTGCTCACGCGGCAGCCTGGGCGGTGGCAACAAAGCCCGCAAACGCCTACAATCCCCTTTTAATCTATGGGTTGAGCGGTCTGGGAAAAACACATCTGCTCTATGCCATTGCGAATCATATCAAACGGGAGCATCCGGAATTTCACATTGTCTATGTCAAAGGCGATCAGTTTACCATTGAATTGATTGAAGCGCTGAAAGCGGGCAATAACGTCGCGTTCCGAAATAAATACAGAAATGTCGATCTTTTTCTGATGGATGATATTCAATTTATTGCCGGTAAAGACAGCACGCAGGAGGAATTTTTTCATACCTTCAATACGCTCTATGAAAACAAAAAACAGATCGTTCTGACCTCTGACCGGCCGCCGGAGGAAATGAGCCGTCTGGAGGATCGGCTGAAAACCCGACTTCAATGGGGACTTCTGGCTGACATTCAACCGCCGGACTATGAAACGAGAGTCGCGATCATTCAGAATAAGGCGTCCTCCATGGGCCTGGAACTTCCAAACGAAGTAATCACCTATGTGGCGGAAAATATCACTTCCAATGTTCGTCAGCTGGAGGGAACTGTCAACAAAATCATCGCATACCGGGATATTACGCCAGACGTTGAACTGAACCGCACCAACGTCGCCCGGGCCATCCGGGATATGTGCCGGGATAACTCTATTCGGGTGCTTCCAACGCCTCAACTGATCATTACCGAGGTCGCCGCATATTACAATATCAGCGAATCCGTGATCCGCAGCAGCCGCCGGGATAAAACCACAGCGGAAGCCCGCCAGCTTTCCATGTATCTGATCCGTCAAATGACCAATCTCAGTCTGGAGGATACCGCGGCGGAGTTTGGAAAAGACCATACCACCGTCATGCATTCCGTAGATAAAATCGAAACCAGTCTGCAAACCAATCAAAAGCTGGCGCAGGTGCTTAAGGAGATTACAGCGAATGTCAACGGCAAACTTTAATCCCCGTTTTCCACATATTCACGGGGAAACCCATGTGAATAAAATGTGAAAACGATTCCATTTCCAATTTCGTCGTTTTTTTCTGTGGAAAAGTCTGAAATTTTCCACAGACGGCAAAAATAACTTTATCTTTTTTTTCAAGAAAAATTCGCCTTTTCCACCCTTTCCACAGCACTACTACTACTACTGATACTATATTCTATCCATAAATAAAAAGAAAACACAGGAACCTCTCCGATAAAAAAACCTTTTGTGAAAAACGGAAGACAGTGAAAGGAGTTTTGATCATGCAGTTTACCTGCGAAAGAGACGCGCTGATCGCCACGATCTCAGTCGCTTCCCGTACCGTCTCGCAAAAATGCACTATTTCAGCGCTGGAGGGAATTTTGGTTACGGCCGGAGCACAGCTGACTTTAACCGGCTATAATCTCGAAACCGGAATTTCCGTCTCCATGGAAGCAGATGTGAAAGAGATGGGAAGTGCAATTTTTCCGGCAAAGCTGTTTGGCGATATCGTCAGAAAGCTGCCGGACGACAGCGTTTCCATCTCTGTGGAAGAAACTTACAAAGTAAAAATCGTCAGCGGGATCAGTACGTTTTCCATTATGGCGGAGCCTTCGGACGAATACCCGAATCTGCCGGATGTGGAGTATGACAAGGCAATCTATGTTCCACAGAATGTGTTAAAGGATATGATCACCGGAACGATTTTTTCCGTCAGCGAAAATCAGACCAGACCGATCCAGACGGGGTGTAAATTTGAAATTTCACCCGAGGAATTCACTATGGTTGCCGTGGACGGATACCGTCTGGCGCTGCGGCGGGAAAAAATCGACAATCCGGAAAATCGGACGTTGAATTTTGTATGTCCGGCGCCGGCTCTGAGGGAACTGGAAAAAATTCTGAGTGACAGCGAGGAAGACTGCTCCTTTACGCTGGGTACACGGCATATTTCTTTTCAGGTCGGCTCCGCAACGCTGATCTGCCGACTGCTGGAAGGAGAATTTTTAGATTGGCGCCGTGTGGTTCCGACGGATAATCCCATCAAACTGGGCGTCAATGTCCGTCAATTTACCTCTTCCATTGAACGGGTCAGTCTGATCGTCACTGAAAAGTTGAAAAGTCCTGTCAGAATAAGCATTGGAGACGACATCATGGCCTTCCGGACCTCCAACTCTATCGGAAACGCGTATGACGAATGCCCCATGGCCGGTCAGGGCGGGGATATGGAGATCGGATTTAATGCGAAATATCTGCTGGACGCGCTGCGGGCCGTCCCTGCGGAGGAAATTGTTTTCGAATTGAAAACCGGCTTGAGCCCGGCCGTTATGACACCGACAGAAGGCAATCGATTCATATATATGGTGTTGCCGGTGCGGCTGAAAGCGGAGTAACGCACGGGATTGGAGAATCCCCGTTTGAGACTGTTTTTATGAAATTATCCAGGAAGGAACACATGATGCCGATGAAAGCTGCAGAAATCGAAATTTCAATTGCGACAGAATTTATCAAATTGGAAGCTTTTTTGAAATTTTCCGGCGCTGTGGAAACCGGCGGCGAAGCAAAGCTGAGAATTCAAAACGGCGAGGTAAAGGTGAATGGTGAAGTCTGCGCCATGCGCGGGAAAAAACTATACCGCGGCGCAGTCGTCTCGTTGGACGGCCGTGACTATCGCGTTACCTCATGATAATTTCGTCGTTGTGTCTCCAAAATTTTCGTAACTATGAAGCGATGGAGACGGAGTTGGATCCCGGAGTCAATCTGATTCTCGGAGAAAACGCCCAGGGAAAGACCAATTTTTTAGAAGCTGTCGTCTATCTCTCTCAGGGATATTCCTATCGAAGCAGAAAAGAAGACGAGTTGATTTTTTGGGATAAGGATTACGCGCGGCTGGCAGTAAAAATCAAAAACAGCCTGCGGGAAAGCGAACTGGTCTATGCGCTGTTTCGCGGACCGCGCCGACGCCAGATTCTTTTGAACGGAGTAAAGCAGAAAAACGCGCAGGAAGCGGAAACGGTGTTGAATACCGTTTTGTTTTGCCCGGAAGATCTGCAGCTGCTCCGATCCGGCGCGTCCCTTCGGCGGCGATTTTTGGACAGTGCGATTTCTCAGTTGCGGCCCAAATACAAAAAAGCGGTTTCAGACTATCAAAAACTCTATGAAAGCAAAAGCCGTATTTTACGGGATCATTATCTGAAACCGGATCTGCTGGATGCGCTGCCGGAATTCAATCAGCAGATGGCAATGATCGGCGCATCCATCATTGGATACCGGGCCAGGTACTGCGAAAAACTCCGCCGGTTGGCGGAAACATACCACGGCGTTTGTTCCGGAGAAAAAGAGACGCTTCAACTCCAATATCAAACCGTCTCCACGGTTTCAGATCCCTTTGCCCCACGGCGGGAGATTTACGAAAAAATCATGGAACATCAGGCGCAGCATGAAAGAGCGGAGATTGAAAGCGGCCGGTGTCTGACCGGTCCGCATAAAGATGATTTTGAGGTGTTTCTCAATGGAAGAAGCCTGAAAAGCTTTGGTTCCCAGGGACAAACCCGAACAGCGGCCATTGCGATCAAGCTTTCCGAACGGGAGATTGCCAGAGAGGATACCGGGGAAGAACCGGTGCTGCTGCTGGATGATGTGCTGTCAGAGTTGGACAGAGAACGGCAGAATTTTATTCTGAATGAGATCCGATCCGGCCAGGTCATTATTACCTGCTGCGAACGGGACAAAATCACAAAAGCAGGACGTGTTTTTCATGTGGAAAACGGAACGCTGCGCTCATAAAAACAAAACGGAACGCGGAAGGTTCTCCGCCGGCCCTTACGAGGTGAAGTAATGTATATTTCCATCGGCGGTGATATGGCGGTCAGAGATCGGTCTATCATTGGGATTTTTGATCTGGACGGATGCAGTTTATCCGGAAAAACCATGGAATATTTGGAGTACACGGAACAAAACGGCGTGTTGCTGAATGTAACTGAAGACGTGCCGAAAACATTTCTTGTCACGGAAGAATATGGCATGGAAAAGGTGTATTTTACTCAGTTGTCCGCCGCGACGCTGGAAAAACGAAGCGATTCAAAACAAAAAGTTTTTTGATAGAGTGTATAGTAGAAGAAAAGCGTATGGAATTCGCTGTTCCAAATTTGAAATCGAATTCCAACAGCGTGGAGTAAATTTTGAAAGGCGGAGCAGCAGAAAGAATGCGCCCTGGCCGTAAGACCGAGGCGAATAAGATGGAGCAAACGACGACGAAGAAGGAGGTCAATGTATGTCAGAGAAAATCAGGCAGACATACGGCGCCGAACAGATTCAGGTGCTGGAAGGACTGGAGGCAGTCAGAAAGCGCCCCGGTATGTATATAGGTTCTCAAGGCTCGCCCGGGCTGCACCACCTGGTCTATGAAATTGTGGATAACGCCATTGACGAAGCCATGGCGGGATACTGTGATCATATTCAGGTGGAGATCCGGGAGGGCGATATCATTGCCGTGCGGGATAATGGACGCGGCATTCCCACGGGCATTCAGGCACAAACCGGAAAACCGGCGCTGGAAGTGGTATTTACCGTGCTCCACGCCGGCGGAAAGTTCGGCGGCGGCGGCTATAAAGTCTCCGGCGGCCTCCATGGCGTCGGCGCCTCTGTGGTCAACGCGCTTTCGCAGTGGCTGGAGGTCCGGGTCGCCAGAGAGGGAAAACTTTATGAGATGAAATTTTCCAGGGGCAATGTAACCCAGGCCATGACGGTCATCGGAGATACAGATGACCATGGTTCCGAGATCATTTTCAAGCCGGACAGTCAAATTTTTGAGACGCTGGTCTATGACTATGACGTTCTGGAAAAGCGTCTGCGGGAACAGGCATTTTTGAATGCCGGCGTTCGAATTGAACTCCGGGATCTGCGAATCAAGCCGGAAGGCGAGAAAGCCCGCCATGACGATATGTGCTACGAGGGCGGAATCCGTTCCTTTGTGGAACATATCAACCAGACCAAAACGCCGGTGCATGAGGAAATCATGTATTTTTCGAACAAACGGGGCACGGCGCAGGCGGAAATCGCGATGCAATACAGCGACAGCTACAACGAGATTCTTCTCTCCTTTGCCAACGACATTCATACCACCGAGGGCGGCACCCATGAAACCGGCTTCAAAACAGCGCTGACCTGGGTGCTGAACAGCTATGGAAAAGCAAAAAAGCTGCTGAAAGAAGATGAAACCATCACCGGCGAGGACAGCCGGGAGGGCCTGACGGCAATTATTTCCGTTAAGCTGGAGGACGCCCAGTTTGAGGGCCAGACCAAAACAAAACTGGGCAATTCCGATATGCGTTCTCTGGTGGACAGCGTGCTCCGGGACGGCATGATGACATTTTTGGAGGAACATCCCGCCGTCGGAAAAGCCATTGTGGAAAAAGCCCTGATGGCCTCCCGCGCCAGAGAAGCCGCCCGGAAAGCCAGAGAAGCCACCCGGCGGAAGAGCGTGCTGGAATCCGGGTCCCTGCCGGATAAGCTGCAGGACTGCAATGAACGGGATCCCGCGCTCTGCGAAATTTATATCGTGGAGGGCGACTCGGCGGCAGGCTCCGCCATTCAGGGGCGGGATTCCAGATTTCAGGCGATTCTGGCCATGTGGGGCAAAATGCTCAACGTGGAAAAGGCCAGAGCGGATAAAATCTATGGCAACGATAAACTCTACCCGCTGATTTTGGCGCTGGGCGCCGGGATCGGCGCGGAGTTCAATCTGGAAAAGCTGAGATATCATAAAATTATCATTATGGCCGATGCGGACGTGGACGGCGCCCATATCCGGACGCTGCTTTTGACCTTCTTTTTCCGCTATATGCGGCCCCTGATCGAGCATGGCTATGTCTATTCTGCGGTGCCGCCCCTGTATAAGCTGACCAGAGGAAAAACCACAAGAGTGGCCTATTCTGATGAACAGCGGGATGCAATTTCTGCGGAACTTCGCGGAGACAATGCCGCCACAAAAATTGCAATCAGCCGATTTAAGGGTCTGGGTGAAATGGATCCCCATGAACTTTGGGAAACAACCATGGATCCGGAAAACCGGACGCTGAGAAGAATCACGCTGGACGATGCCGTTCGGGCCGACCAGGTGTTTTCCATTTTGATGGGCGAACAGGTGGAACCCAGAAAGCAATGGATCGAGCAAAATGCGCAGTATGCAGTGAATATTGATATTTAAGGAGGTGACGTAAATTGGCACACAATCGGGATTATAAACCGGAGGACATTGCATTTCCGGATCAGGTCATTACAGAATCCAACCTTGTGGAGGAAATGCAAAAATCCTATATCGAGTACGCCATGAGCGTCATCGTGGGCCGGGCGCTGCCGGACGTGCGGGACGGCCTGAAGCCGGTACACCGCAGGATTCTCTACGCCATGTACGAAGATGGCCTGACCTCTGATAAGCCCTTTAAAAAATCTGCTACCTGTGTCGGTGACGTTTTGGGTAAATATCATCCCCACGGAGACAGTTCCGTTTATGACGCCATGGTGCGTCTGGCGCAGGACTTCTCCATGCGCTATATGCTGGTGGACGGCCACGGAAACTTTGGTTCTGTGGACGGCGATCCTCCGGCGGCCTATCGTTATACGGAAGCAAGGCTTTCGAAAATTTCCAATGAAATGCTGCGGGACATCGACAAGGATACCGTAGACTGGGATCCCAACTTCGACGAGAGCCGGAAAGAGCCAAGAGTGCTCCCCTCCCGGTTTCCCAACCTGCTGGTCAACGGTTCTTCCGGCATTGCCGTCGGCATGACCACCAATATTCCACCCCACAATCTCCGGGAGGTCATCGGGGCCTGTATTTGCGTGCTGGATAACCCGGACGCTGCGCTGTCGGATCTGATGGAACATATTCAGGGGCCGGATTTCCCCACCAAAGGCATCATTATGGGCCGCAGCGGCATTCGCTCCGCCTATGCCACCGGACGGGGCCGCATTAAGGTTCGCGCCCGGACGAATTTTGAGGAGCATGGACAAAACCGCACCCGTATTATCGTTACCGAACTGCCCTATCAGGTCAATAAACGGCAGCTGATCAAAAATATTGCGGAGCAGGTCAAGGACAAGCGCATTGAGGGAATCTCCGACCTTCGGGATGAAACAGACCGCGAGGGAATGCGGATCGTCATTGAACTCAAGCGGGACGCAAATCCCCAGGTGGTGCTCAATACCCTGTTCGCGAATACCTCCATGCAGTCCACCTTTGCCGTGAATATGCTGGCGCTGGTGGACAACCAGAAACAGCCGAAAATTCTGTCTCTGCGGCATGTTTTGGATGAATATTTGAAATTTCAGGAAGAGATCATTGTCCGTCGGACGGTCTATGACCGGAAAAAGGCGGCGGAACGGGCACACCTGTTGGAAGGCCTGCTGATCGCCCAGGACAATATCGACGAGGTTATCAGGATCATCCGCACCAGCTATGACAACGCGAAGGAAAATCTCATGGAGCATTTTGGTCTGGATGATGTTCAGGCTCAGGCCATTCTGGATATGCAGCTTCGCCGGTTGCAAGGGCTTGAAAAAGAGAAGCTGGAAGCGGAATATAAGGAACTGGAGGAAAAAATCGCATACTACGATCAGGTTCTCTCTGATGAGGGCATGGTCAAAACCATTCTGAAGGATGAACTGCAGGCCATTGCCCAGAAATACGGCGATGACCGCAAAACGGAAATCCAGGACGTTGAGGATGAGATCGACGTAGAGGATCTGATCGAAGAAGAGGACTGCTGCTATACCATCAGCGACGCCGGATACATCAAGCGGATGCCGGTGGACACCTACAAGCGCCAGCATCGGGGCGGTCGGGGCGTCAATGCCCAAAGTCTCAAGGAGGAGGACTTTGTCAAGGATCTCTTTGTTGCGTCTACCCATGACTATCTGCTGTTTTTTACCAACATTGGAAAGGTGCATCGGAAAAAAGGATATATGATCCCGGAAGCAGGCCGCACGGCAAGAGGAACCAATATCGTCAATATTCTTCCGCTGGAGCCGGAGGAAAAGGTCACGGCGATGCTGCTGCTCCGGGAATTCAAGGAGGACGAATACCTCCTGATGGTTACCCGCAAAGGCACCGTCAAACGGCTTCGTGCGTCGGAAATCAATACATCCAGGAAAGCCGGGATCCGGGCGCTGAGCCTGGAAGAGGGCGACGAACTGATCTCCGTCTCCCTGACCGATGGCAGCCGGAGCGTGGTGTTGGGTACCCATGATGGTATGGCCATCTGCTTTCAGGAAACCGACGTCCGGCCTATGGGCCGGGACGCCGCCGGCGTTCGGGGAATTTCTCTTGGCGATGGGGATTATGTTGTGGGCGCGGAGATTTTTGACTCGAAGGGCACGCTTCTGACTGTGACCGAAAACGGCTACGGCAAGCGGACGTTGCCGGAGGAATACCTTCGGCTGGGCGACGACGGAAAGAGCCGGGTTCCCCAGAAGCGCGGGGGCAAGGGCCTGAAAAACTATAATATTACAAAGAAAACCGGTCGAATCGCCGGCATTCGCATGGTGACGGAGGAAAACGACATCATGCTGATCTCCAATGACGGCACGATCATCCGGATGCCAGCCAGAGACGTCAATCTCTACAGCCGCGCCACCCAGGGCGTCATCGTCATGCGAGTGGAAGACGGCAGCAAGGTCATCTCTGTGGAAAAGGTGGACGCGGGGCAGGAAGAGGACACGCAGAACCCAGGCGAACGTGCGGAGTAAGCCAATGACCGTTACCATATACACAGACGGAGCCTGCTCCGGAAATCCCGGCCCGGGGGGCTATGGCGCGATTTTGATGTATGGAAGCCATAAAAAGGAACTCTCCGGCGGAGAAGCCAGTACCACCAACAACCGCATGGAGTTGATGGGCGTCATTGCCGCGCTCAAAGCCCTGAACCGGCCCTGTCAGGTGGAGATCTATACGGACAGCCAATATGTGGTCAACGCCATCGAAAAGGGCTGGGCCATCCGCTGGCGGGAAAACGGCTGGATGCGGAACAAAAAGGAGAAAGCCCTGAACCCGGATCTATGGCAGGAGCTGCTGGACCTGCTGGAAATTCATCAGGTGAAATTCCACTGGGTCAAGGGCCATGCGGAGAACCCCTATAACAACCGCTGCGACGAGTTGGCGGTAGCGGAGAGCCGGAAATTCAGGGAATGAAAAACGGCTCGTGTCCAATGAAAAAAGCATATATGGAAGAAACGGTGCGGTCTTAAATAGTCCGCACCGTTTCTTTATGGATTCGCACACCGCACCGTCTGATACCGGACGGGCTTTGTATTACATGGGAGGAGGACCGCCGGGAGGGGGTCCTCCGGGGCCGCCCTCCAGCTTATCGGGGCCATACTGCCAGTCGTACCAGCGTTTGAGCAGCAGAAAAGGATATCTCGCGCCGAAGAAGAGAAAGGCCTCGGCGCGTTGTGCCGGAGTCATGCCGCCGTAAGCTGACCGGGCCAACTGCGCGGTCATGCCCAGCAGGGGCGCGGTTTCCTTCCAGAAGTCGGCGATGTCTTTATGCTCCGGCTGCCCTTCAAACATGAAGTTGTAGAAGCCGGTAACGACATGCTGCGGGATCATTTCCGTCAGGAGTTTTGCCATGATCTCGCCCTTTTCCGGATCGGGCGTATCTTCCTCAAAGTACCGGTCCAGCAGAGGGAACACTGTTTTCTGCAGCGCCTTGACGCTGTTTCCCATAAAGTCCTGATAGTTTTTGGGCGCGCCGTCGGGCCACATCCAGCGGGAGAAGTTGGAAAACATCATATGAGGAAATGTGACAAAAATGCCCTGACAGTAGGAGTTTTTCTCCGCCGCCGTTTTATGCGTGACGCCGAGCGCACAGCCCCTGATCTCGCCGCCGGACATGAGGTTATGGTTCCACATATCGTCCAGAACAAAATCTTTGATTTTTTTCATTGCATGGCCTCCGTTTCATTTGGTTTCTGCATCCAGTTTACCGGACAAAAGGGCGTATTTCAAGTTTCACTATTTGCGGTAGAGATCGCAAAAAAAGAATGCATGATTTGCTTTTGCCGGGACATACTAGGGGCAAAAGGAGGGTATGATATGCAAAACACGATCCATATTCGCTCGGAGATCGCGCCGCTGAAACGGGTGATGCTCCATCGGCCCGGCGGAGAACTGTTCAATTTGATGCCGGAGCATCTGGAGCGATTGCTGTTTGACGATATTCCGTATCTGCCGCAGGCACAGCGGGAACACGATCAGTTTGCGGAACTGTTACGGAGAGAGGGCGTTGAGGTCGTTTATCTGGAGGATCTGGCGGCGGAGGCGCTGACGGATGAGAAGATCCGGAGACAGTTCATTCAGGAATATCTCCATGATGCGGGCATTCGGGGCGAAAAGCGCCTGGCCCGAATGGAGGAATATTTTATGGATTTCTCCGCCAAAAACATGATCGAAAAGATGATGGCCGGGGTACGGAAGACTGAAATTTTCGGCTACGGCAAAAAGAATCTGACGGACTATCTGGAAAGCGAATATCCCTTTGTGATCGACCCCATGCCGAATCTCTATTTTACCCGGGATCCTTTCGCCTGCATTGGCAATGGCGTCGCCCTCCACCGGATGCGCAGCCAGACCCGGAACCGGGAGACGATCTTTGGCGACTATATTTTCCGGTATCATCCCCTCTACCGGGAGGTGCCGAAGGTCTACAGCCGGGATATGGAGCACTCGCTGGAAGGCGGAGATATTCTGGTGCTTTCCGACAAGGTGGCGGCTGTGGGAATTTCCCAGCGGACAGAGCCGTTTGCCATTGAAATGCTGGCAAAAAAGCTGCTTTCGATTGGCTTTGAGCAGATTCTTGCCATTGATATCCCAAAGAGCCGGAGTTTTATGCATCTGGACACAGTATTTACCATGGCGGATCGGGATAAATTTACGGTGCATCCCAATATTCAGAGAGACATGGCGGTCTTTGTGCTGGAAATGGCCGGCGAACATTTGTCGATTCGGCCGGAACGGGATTCCCTGGAGCATATTTTGATGGAGCATCTGGGGCTGTCCAAGGTGACGCTGATTCCCTGCGGCGGAGGCAGTGTCATTGACGCGGCCCGGGAGCAATGGAACGACGGCTCGAACACCTTTGCCATCGCGCCGGGCGTGGTGGTGGCCTATGACCGGAACGCTGCGACCAACGCGCTTTTGAAGGAGCATGGTATCGCGGTGCTGACCATTCCCAGTTCGGAACTGGCCCGGGGCCGCGGCGGCCCGAGATGCATGACCATGCCGTTTGTAAGAGAATAGATACAAAATTTAGGAGGAACCAATTATGCCGGTAAATTTAAAAGGAAAATCTTATCTGACCCTGATGGACTTTACCCCCCAGGAGATCCGCTATCTGTTGGATCTGGGCCACAACCTGAAAGCAAAGAAGCGCAGCGGCGTTCCCGGAGATCTGCTCCGGGGAAAAAACATTGTGCTGCTGTTTGAAAAAACCTCCACCCGCACCCGCTGCGCCTTTGAGGTGGCGGTACACGACGAGGGCGGACATGTGACTTTTCTGGATCCCGGCAGTTCCCAGATGGGAAAGAAGGAGTCCATGGAGGACACGGCCAGGGTGCTGGGCCGGTTCTTTGACGGCATCGAGTACCGGGGCTTCGATCAGAAGATCGTGGAGATTTTGGCCCAGCACAGCGGTGTGCCGGTCTACAACGGCCTGACGGACGCGGACCATCCCACCCAGATCATCGCCGACTTCATGACCATGGAGGAGCACGTGGCAAAGCCCCTCTATCGGCAGAAGCTGGTATTTGTAGGCGATGTTCGGAACAATATGTGCTATGCGTTGATGTTTGGCTGCTGCAAGCTGGGTGTAGAATTTGTGGGACTCGGCCCCACAGAACTGATTCAGGGCGTGGACAAGGACCTGATGGCAAAGATTCAGCTGGAAGCGGAGAAGTCTGGGGCCAAGATTGTCCTGACCTCCGACCGCAGCTATCTGGAAGGCGCGGATGCAATCTATTCCGACATCTGGGCCTCCATGGGCGAGGAGGACAAAATTCCGGAGCGGGCGCAGCTGCTCAGCCCCTATCGAGTGGACGAGAAGCTGCTGGAGGAGACGAAAAATCCAGATGTGATTTTTCTCCACTGTCTGCCCTCCTTCCATGACGCCAACACGGTTCTGGCCCGGCAGTGGCTGGAAAAAGGAATAGACATCCGGGAGGTCACAGACTCGGTATTCCGTGGGAAAAACTCCGTGGTGTTCGATCAGGCGGAGAACCGGATGCACGCCATCAAAGCGATTTTGGCGGCGACCCTATGAGCCGCCCCACAAGAATTGTCGTCGCGCTGGGCGGCAACGCCTTAGAGGACAAGGGCCTGCCCCCCACGGCGGAATCCCAGCTGGAGGTGGTGGGGCGAACCGCCAGGCTGCTGGCTGACCTCAGCTGCGCCGGCTATGAGATGGCCATTGTCCACGGCAACGGCCCCCAGGTGGGACGTATCATTCTGGCGTCCGAGACGGCGGCGGAAAAAACGCCGCCCATGCCCTTTGACGTCTGCGATGCCATGAGCCAGGGCTATATCGGCTATCATCTGCAGCAGAAGCTTCGGGCGGAACTGATGCGCCGGGGCCGGGATATCCCCGTTGTCACCATCGTGACCCAGATGGTGGTGGAGGAGAGCGACCCGGCCTTTGAGAATCCCGCCAAGCCCGTCGGCCCCTTCTATTCCGGGGAGGAAGCGGAAAAACTCCGGCAGGAAAAGGGATATGCCATGAAGGAGGATGCGGGAAGAGGCTGGCGGCGCGTGGTTGCGTCGCCAAAGCCAAAGCGCATTGTGGAGATCGGCACCCTGAAAACCCTGTGGAATTCCACCATTGCCATCGCCTGCGGCGGCGGCGGAATTCCGGTGGTTCGGAGAGCGGACGGAAGCTTGAAGGGCGTCCCGGCGGTCATCGACAAGGATCTGGCGGCCCGGCTGCTGGCCACGGAGATGGAGGCCGACGTGCTGCTGATTCTGACAGAAGTGGATGCAGTGTCTATCCACTTCCGCCAGCCGGATGAAAAAAAGCTGGGAACCGTAACGGTGGCGGAAATGGAACGCTATGCGGAAGCGGGGGAATTTGCCCCCGGCTCCATGCTGCCGAAGGTACAGGCGGCGGCGGAATTCGTCAAACACCATCCCGGCGGCCGGGCGATCATCACGTCCCTTGCCAAAGGGCTGGACGCTCTGAATGGAAATTGCGGAACGACAGTGACAGGTGGGGTGCTCAGTGACTAGAAAAATGCCATCAGCGGAGACCATTTTGATCCTGCTGATTTTACTGGTGGCGGCGCTGACCTGGATCATGCCGGCGGGGCAGTATCAATATGCAGCGGACGGAGAACCCATTACCGGCACCTATCGTCAGGTGGCCCGCAGCGGGCAGGGCCTGCTGGCCGTGACCCGCGCTCCGTTGGAGGGCTTTTACGACGCGATAGAGGTCGCGGTGTTTATCCTGATGGTGGGCGGCTTTTTGGGGGTCATCGGCAAGACCGGAGCCATTGACGCGGGCATTGCCGCCATTGTCGGAAAGCTGGGCAGTAAGGGCGGCGTTTTAATTCCGATTCTCATGTGCGCCTTTGCTCTGGGCGGCACCACCTTCGGCATGGCGGAGGAGACCATCGCCTTTTATCCTTTGCTGCTGCCGGTGATGGTGGCGGCGGGCTACGATACCGTGACGGCGGTCAGCGTGATTTTACTGGGGGCCGGCGCGGGAGTTCTCGGCTCTACGGTCAACCCCTTTGCCACCGGCATTGCTTCGGGCTTTGCCGGGGTCAGCATGGGGGAAAATATCGGTCTGCGGCTGATGATCCTGCTGATCGGCGCCGGGCTTGCCGTGGGCTACGTTCTCTGGTACGGCGGGCGGGTGCGGAAAAGCCCGGAGCGTTCGCTGGTCTATGCCCAGCGGGAGGATAATCTGCGGCATTTTGCCCTGAAAAACGGCCAGACAACGAAGCTGACCGGCAAACAGAAGCTGGCGCTTTGGCTCTTTGCGCTGACCTTTGGACTGATGATTTATGGCGTGATTCCCTTTGCGGATATGGGCGTCACGGCGCTGCCCACCCTGGGCTGGTGGTTCCCGGAACTGTCGGCATTGTTCTGGGTGGCGGCTGTAGTCATTGGAATGCTCTGCAAGGTGGAGGAAAAGGAGATCATTGGCGGCTTTCTTTCCGGGGCGGCGGATCTGTTGGGCGTGGCGTTCATCATCGGCATTTCCAGAGGAATTACCGTCATTATGAATCAGGGAAAGATCACGGATACCATTCTTTTTTGGGGGGAGAAAGCGCTGGCCTCCGCCGGCGGCGTGGGATTTATCCTGTTGGCCTTTGGTATTTTTATTGTGCTGAGTTTCCTGATCCCCTCTTCGTCGGGGCTGGCCACGCTGTCCATGCCCATTATGGCGCCTCTGGCGGAAATGACCGGGGTCAGCCGGGCGCTGATGGTGACGGCTTATCAATCGGCCTCCGGACTGGTGAACCTGATCACGCCCACCTCGGCGGTGGTCATGGGCGCGCTGGCCATCGGCCGGGTATCTTATGGCACATGGCTGAAATTTGTCTGGAAGCCGCTGGCGGCATTGGCGGCGGTGAGCATCCTTTGTCTTGCCGCCGGCGCGATGTTAGGATAAGCGTTGGGGCCTGCCGCAAAAGCGGAAAGTGGAAGAAAAACAGAAGGAGATCTTACAGGGGCGCGCTGCAAAATGGGATTTTGCAGCGCGCCCCCCGCTTATTCAAATTCAAAGCGTTCGCCGTCGATGTCCAGATAGGCAATGGTCTTTTCGCTCAGGTCGTCAATGCCGTAATCCTCTGCCATCCAGGCCAGCGTACCGGTATCCTGGAAGGAGATACCCGCTGTGGTGACTCGATCGCCGGAGCCAAGGCGGAACATTGTGCCGTCAGTGAACACCAGATAGGCGTTACGCTGATAGGTCTCTAAAAATTTATTGCCCCATGCGGTAAAGTTCTCGTTGAATGCACTGTGGTTCAGGGCCAAATCGAAGTCTCCGTCTGCAACCGCATCCAGTTGTGCCGTCAGGGAGGGGATGATCTTATTCCAGGTGTATTCTCCAGTGGAGAGGTCGATATCCAGGGTCAGCAGCGTGCCCTCATCGCCGTCCAGGGTCACCGGCAGGTCTACTACCGCTTCTAAAATGCCGTCGCCGTTGGCGTCCTGGGCGCCTTTCGCCGGCTGAGCATCCGTTTCCCTCACGTCCACGGACGTTTGGCCGTCAAATTCCATGTTAATAATCTGACTGGGCGCAAGGTGCAGCTTGCTGATATCGAGGGTCAAAACGCCGGTGTTTTCATACTGGGAAAGATCGATATCGTAGGGAAGAGCCGCCCAGCCGGTGTCGGTTGCCCCGGTTACAATGGTACCGTCCTGCATATGCAGCCGGAACCCGCCGGTTTCCAGACAAGTTTCCATAAAAATATTCGCCCATTTTGTAGCTGCGTCAATCAGCTGTTCGCCCGATTCCAGTTCATTCATGCCGGGGAATTCATAGGTGAACTGAATGTCGCTTTCCGAAATCACCAGCGATGTAATTGTTGCGTAGTCCTCTGAATTCGACGGGCTGTGGAATGCATAGACACAGCTGCCACCCGTGGCGTAATGGTCCGGGCCATAATAGGGAACGGCTACGGAGTTGGTTTCGGCCGTTGCGGCATCCGCACTAATGCGAAGCGTCAGCGGCAGTTCTTTGGGGGTTCCGGTCATCAGGAATGTCAGCTGAGTTTGTAAGGTGCGGCGCTCCGTGCCGGTGTCCGCATCTGTTACAGTAAGCAGTTTTGTAAAGTTCACCGTTCCTGCCTCCGTGATATGCGCCGGATCTATCCAGATAAGGCCGCTTGCATCCGCGGCGACGGAAGCATCGTCCTCCGGTGTCACGTTTTCGCCGACAGCAACGGCGGAAAGGCTGATGTTCTCCATCGTCTCCATTTCCTGCGGCAGAAACGCAAAGATTGTTACCGTCAGCTTGCTGCCCTCCTGAACATAGGTGCAGTTACCATCTCTGATCTCGGCAGAAAGCAGCGGGTCTACCACTACGTTTTCTTCTTCTGCCGAAACAAATTCGGAAAGCTCCATGCCCTCCATCTCCATGGACGCGGCGCCCTCTGCCAGTGAACTGCCGTCGCTGGTGCGGCTCATAGCCAAGGCGCCGACAAAGACTCCGGTGAGCGCCAGCATCAGAGAGGCGGCAATCAGCATGGACTTCTGGCCCCGGCTTTTCTTTTGGGGCGTCCCCAGCACCAGCGGGGTGAGATGATCGTCCTTCTGTCCGGAGAAGATCTCCTCCGGTGTTTTCAGCTTCACACGGCTGTCGTGGTAATTGTCAAATAAATCTGTAATTCTCATAAATACCTCCAATCCTACGTATCTTCCAGCAGCTTTTTCAGGATTTTTCTTCCTCTCACCAATCGGGAACGAACGGTGCCGGCGGGGATGTGCATGGTTTCGGCGATTTGCTCCGAGGTCTGCATATAGTAGTAATACCGCAAAAAGATCTCCCGATCCTTGGGGCGCATTTTGTGAAGGGCTTTTTTCAGCATCTGGTTCCGTTCCGCCTGGATCAGCTGATCGTCCAAACTGTCGCCGTCATCGGGCAAATCAATCTCGTCCAGATCCATGGGCAGTTCCCGACGGCTGCGGAGAAAGCTGACGGCGGCATTCCGGGCGCTGACGGCCAGATAGGCCTTGGTCTTTCCGGGGCGGATATCATCGACATGGCTCCAAAGGGCGTAAAATACATCCTGCACCAACTCCTCGGCGTCCGCCTCAGTACCGGCCCGGCCCATCACATTGGCGACAATCGTCAGGACGTACCGGTGATAGTTGTCCATCAGTGCAGCGAGGGCGTCCTGCTCTCCGGTCTGCAATTGCTGTAAGACCTGCTCGTCGGTCATGGCATCGCCTCCTTTCGGGTGTCTTGAAAACCGG
This sequence comes from uncultured Oscillospiraceae bacterium, assembly GCA_964527315.1. GTDB lineage: Bacteria > Bacillota > Clostridia > Oscillospirales > Oscillospiraceae > HGM13006. The sequence continues at coordinate 21,151 of CAZGOQ010000008.1, forward strand.
TTTCATAGTATATAACGCAGGAGAAGGGAAATGTGTTGCATTTTTTAAAAATATTCACCGGTTGTTTCTCCTTGGAAAAAATGATATGATAAAGCCATCCCAAAGGGGGGATGAGAAAATGAAGAATCGAACGGTCATGGGCATACTGGCCCATGTGGACGCGGGAAAAACCACGCTGTCCGAGGCCATGCTCTACTGTTCCGGCGCGCTGCGCGTTCTGGGACGGGTCGATCATGGGGACGCATTTCTGGATACCTTTTCGCTGGAACGCCGGCGCGGTATTACGATTTTTTCCAAGCAGGCGCTGTTACAGCTGCCTGGTTTAGACGCCACACTGCTGGACACGCCCGGCCATGTGGATTTTTCTCCGGAAATGGAACGGACGCTCAGCGTTTTGGACTGCGCCATTTTGGTGGTCAGCGGCAGTTCCGGCGTGCAGAGCCATACGCTGACGGTCTGGAAATTGCTGCGGCGGAAACAGATCCCGACGTTTTTATTTGTCAACAAAATGGATTTGCCGGGGACGGACAAGGCCGCGCTGCTGCGGGAACTGCAAACCGTCCTTGGAAACGGCATTGTGGAATTATCCGCCGATCCGGAGGAGATTGCCCTCTGCGATGAAACGCTGTTGGAGGAATATCTGGAGAGCGGGGCGTTGGCGGAAGCGTCGGTGCGCGGAGCCATCCGCCGGGGGACGCTGTTCCCGGTCTGGTTCGGCTCGGCTTTGAAGTTGGAAGGGATAGAGGAATTTTTAACGGCGCTGGAGAACTATGCCCCCCGGACGCCGGAGCGGCCGGAGTTTGCCGCGAGGGTCTTTCAGATATCCCGGGACGCACAGGGAATGCGGTTGAGCCACATGAAGATTACCGGCGGAACGCTGAAAGTTCGGGAGAATATAAACGGCGAGAAGGTCACCGGACTTCGGGTTTATTCCGGGGCGAAATTTACCGCTGTGGAGGAGGCTTCCGCCGGAGCCGTAGTTGCCGCCGTGGGATTGTCGGGGACGTATCCCGGGCAGGCGTTGGGGGCGGAACCGCAGCAGGGGGAGCATCCCGCGCTGACGCCGGTGATGACCAACCAGGTGATCTTGCAGGAGGGCGCGGATCTGACCCGGGCGCTGGACTGCTTTCGTCAGCTGGAGGAGGAAGAACCCCAGCTTCACGTGCAGTTTGACGAAGCCCATCAGGAAATTCGGGTGCAGGTCATGGGACAGGTGCAGCTGGAAATCCTGAAAGAACTGCTGAAGGAGCGCTTTGACCTTGCGGCGGAGTTCGGTCCCGGCAGCATTCTCTATCGGGAGACCATCGCAGGCCCGGCGGAGGGGGTGGGCCACTATGAACCGCTGCGGCACTATGCGGAGGTACATCTGCTGCTGGAACCCGGGGAGCGGGGCAGCGGACTGAGTTTTACCTCCGGACTGTCTGAGGACGTTTTGGATCGAAACTGGCAGCGGCTGATTTTGACCCATCTGACGGAAAAAACCCATCTGGGCGTGCTCACCGGCGCACCCATTACGGATATGAAGATCACGCTGGTTGCGGGCAAGGCCCACTTGAAGCACACCGAGGGGGGTGATTTCCGTCAGGCCACCTATCGGGCGCTGCGTCAGGGGCTGATGGAGGCGGAAAGCGTTCTGCTGGAACCATGGTATCAATTTCGGCTGGAGGTTCCCCGGGAGTATGTGGGCCGGGCCATGACCGATCTCCAGCGGCTGGGCGCGGAATTTCGCGCCCCGGAGACAGCGGAGAATTGCGCGGTGATCGACGGCTCCGGCCCGGTGGCCGCTTTGCAGAATTATCCTCAGGAGGTCGGCGCCTATACCCGGGGACTGGGCCGCTTTTCCTGCACCGTCTCCGGCTATGCCCCCTGCAAGGAGCAGGAGAAAATTGTAGCGGAGATAGGGTATGACCCGGAAAGCGATCCGGAAAACACCCCGGACAGCGTGTTCTGTGTCCACGGAGCGGGACAGACGGTGAAGTGGTATGAGGTGAAGGATCGAATGCACCTGGAGGCGGTGTTCAAGCCGCCGAAGGAGGAAACGCCGGAGCGGGAGGTTCTGGCCCGGCGGTACAAGGCCATGGTGGCGACGGACAAGGAACTTCTGGCGATCTTCGAGCGCACCTACGGCCCGGTGCATCGGGACAATGTGCAGGCCATGCGGCCGGCAAAGTCTGCGGAACCGCCGCAAACACTCCGCCGTACCGCCCCGGTCCCCTCAGGGCCGGAGTATGTGCTGGTGGACGGATACAATATCATCTTCGCCTGGCCCCATCTGACCAAACTGGCGCAGGAAAATCTCTATCTGGCCCGGGACCGGCTGATCGACATTCTGCGGAATTATCAGAGTTACCGCCAGTGTCCGGTGGTCCTGGTGTTTGACGCCTATAAGGTCAAGGGCAATCCCGGCTCGGTGACGAAATACGGCGGACTCAGCGTGGTCTATACAAAAGAAGCCCAGACCGCCGACAGCTACATCGAAAAGCTGTCCTATGATCTGGGGAAAAAACACCGGGTCCGCGTGGCCACCTCTGACGGGATGGAGCAGATCATTATTCTGGGCCATGGCGCGCTGCGGATCTCTGCGTCCGCCTTCGAACGGGAGGTGGCGGCGGTTATGGAGGAAATAAGCGGATTCTTAACAGACGGATAACCTTCGTCCCCCGGCTTGCCGCCGGGGGACGAAGGTTTATGAGAAGAGATACCTTGTGGTGTGGTCATAGACCGCCCCGGCCCGCAAAATCGGTTTCGGAAAGCCGTCGATGGCCATACCATTGGGGAAGAACTGGGTTTCCAGACACAGGGCGGAATTGGGGGTATACTGCCGTCCGCCCTTTCCGGTGTCGTCTACAAAGTTTCCGCCGTAAAGCTGTACGCCGGGCAGGTCGGTTTCGGCGGTCATGGCAATGCCGGTTTCCGGGCTGCAGAGTCGGGCAAACCCGGTCAGTCGGCCCTCCGTTTTCAGCACAAAGTTGTGGTCATAGCCCCGGCAGTACAAAAGCTGCTGGTGCAGCTGGTCGAGATCCTGCCCGATGGGCTTTTCCCGCCGGAAGTCAAACGGCGTTCCGTCCACGGGGGAGATGACGCCGGTGGGCAAGGTGTTTTCGTCGTTTTCCGTAAAGAAATCCGCATCCAGCTTCAGCAGCTGGCCGATGGGGTTGCTCCCGGCGCTGAGATCAAAATAGCTGTGGTTGGTGAGGTTCACCACGGTATCCCGGTCGGAGACGGCGTGATAGTGAATGGTCAAGGCGTTTTCCGGGGAAAAGGAGAAGGTGACCGTCAGGGAAAGCCTGCCGGGATAGCCCTGATCGCCGTCCGGGGAACAGAGGGACAGCGCCAGCGCGTCGCCCTGGATTTCTGCGGAAAACATCCGTTTGTCATAGCCCCGGGAGCCGCCGTGGAGATGGTTGGGGCCGCTGTTTTTCTCCAACGAATAGGTTTGGCCGTTAAGAAAGAAGGCGCCGCCGCCGATCCGGTTTGCGTGACGGCCCACTGTGGCGCCGAAATAGAGCGTTCCCCGTTCATAGCCGTCGATTTCGTCATAGCCCAGCACCACGTCGGTGGGGGTCCCGTTTTGGTCCGGCACGACGATGGACTGAATCGTTGCGCCATAGTCCAGAATATCCACATAGGCGTTTTTGCCGCCGGAAAGCCGGTAGCGGGTCACAGGCGTGCCGTCCCGCAATGCGCCGAAGGGCTGCGCGGTAATCACAGAAACCACCCGTCCGGCACCACGGACTTTTTCTTACCCATTTTATTTTTGGGATATTCCCGCAGAACGCCCTCTACGATAATGGAACTGCGGATGGTGTGAATCAGGCGTTCTTTTCCGATCAATTGCGTTGCAAGCGCCCGCATTTGACTCCGTCCCCTTTCGCGCCGGACGGTCGGCCCATTGGAAGAGGCCGGCCAAATCCGCTTTTTTCTACATTATATCGCATAGTGCGGAGGATTTCAAGGCGGGAACCGGCACAACAGGGCACAAATAGATGGTTCAAAATTCGTTTTCACTCTGGACATAGGTGACGTTTTCTGCTATACTCAAGGAAATGTGAAGATTTTGTGTCAGAATTATTTTGTTTTCATGAAAACTTCACATAATTTTGCCTTTGAGGAAGGAGAAATCAACATGAAGCAACATTGCAGGCTTCTGGCGCTGGGTTTGGCGCTGGCCATGATGGCGGCCCTGGCGGGCTGCGGCACGTCGTCGGGCGCTGAAGTGGAGAGCGCGGCGTCCGGGACGTCCTCCGTGGAAGCGTCCGAGCCGTCTGCCGCGCCGGAGGAGACAACACCGCCGGACGACAGCCCCATGGCGGTGCAGAACAGCACTCTGGAGGAGGAACTGACTGAGGTGGAAATCCCCGATCTGGAACTTCCGCTGACAGAGGGCGCAACGCTGACATTCTGGACCCAGGGCCCTGGCGGCGCGGTCTCCCAGCTGCATCCCAGCTATACGGAGTTCCATCATTTCCAGTACGCCGCAGAACGTACCGGCGTGACCCTGGACTTTAAAGAGGCGGACTTTATGACCGCCAATGAGAAGTTCAACCTGATGATTGCCGCTCAGGATTATCCTGATATTTTCGGCAGCTTCGGCAGCCTGTATACGGCTGGCGATGACCATGGGATTGAGGAAGAAATCATCATTCCGCTGGAAGATTATTCGGATCTGTTCCCCCATTATCAGAAATACCGCACCTCCACCAGATTTCTGGAGACAGCCACCACCACTCCCGAGGGCCACATCTCCGGCTTCTATGAGCTGATGAGCGACTTTATCGGCCCCTTCTTCGGCATGATGGGCCGCGGCGACTGGGTCGAGGAGTTGGGTATGGAGATGCCCGAGACGTATGATGAACTTCATGATGTGCTGCTGGCCATGCAGGATAAGTATGGCTGTACCACCACCATTATGATGGACGCCAACGCAGTGGGCAACGACAACTTCCTGGCTGCCGGCTACGGCATTGCCTGTATGCTGGCCACCAACGCAAAGGAGTCCTACTGGATGGTGCAGGACGGCGAGGTCAGGGACGGCATCACCGGAGACGGCTACAGGGAATATCTGACCATGCTTCATCAGTGGTATGAAGAAGGATTGATCTCCCGTGACTTTGCCTCCGCCGCAGGCGCCATGAGCAGCGACGGAATGGGTGAGATTACCTCCGGCAACTGCGGCGTGTTCTTCAACGGCGCACCCATGATGAGTATGTATGCGGCCATGACCGACGATCCCAACCTGAAGATCGTTGGGTTCCCGGATCCCGTCAGGGAGAAGGGGGAAAAGACCCATGTGGATACCACGGAGTTTGACTTTGGCGCGGAGCGTATGAGCATCTCCACCAAGTGCAAGGATCCCGAACTGGCCATCCGGTACTGCGAATACTGGTTCACCGACGAGGGCATTCAGTTGGCCAACTATGGCGTAGAAGGCGACAGCTGCGAGATCGTGGACGGAAAGCCGCAGTTTACCGACGCGGTGCTCAATAACCCCGACATGGCGCCCGGCGACGCCATCTCCTTCTATACCGGACGGAACTGCATCCCCTCCTGGTCCACCAACTCCAAGCTGCTGGTGACCTTCAACGAGGAAGAGAAGGGCGCTTTTGAAACGTGGGCGGCCTGTCGTGACAACCGGGACGCATATCCCTATGTGGCGCAGTTGACCATCGATGAAACAGAGGAGATCGTAAGACTGGCCTCTGACTATGAAACCTATGCGCTGGAGTGCCGGGATAAGTTCATCAACGGCGATATGAACATTGAGACGGAATACGACAGTTATGTCGAAGCGGTTCGCAGCATGGGACTGACCCGCGCGGTGGAGATCAAGCAGGCGGCCTATGACCGCTATATGGAGAAGTGAGACCGCACGGAACAAGAGAAACGGTCTGCCGAAAAATAGACTTCTCGGAAATTTGACCGGACAGGACAGCGGGAGGAAACACAAGTAATTGTGCTTCCTCCCGCTGTCAGATTTTTTGGCAGGTCATTTCTGTAAGGATCGCGTTTTACGGCAGACCCTTTTTATCTTTCGGGGTCAGCCACCCAGATAGGCCTTTTGTACCCGTTCATCGTGGAGCAGTTCCGCAGCGCTGCCGCTCATGGAGATGCTGCCGGTTTCCAGCACATAGGCCCGGTCGGCGATACTGAGCGCCATCTGCGCGTTCTGTTCCACCAGCAAAATGGTAGTGCCCGCGTGGTGCAGCTCTTTGATGATGTCGAAAATCTGTTCTACCAGGATGGGGGCAAGGCCCATGGATGGCTCGTCCAGCATTAAAAGCTTGGGCTTGGACATCAGCGCCCGGCCCATGGCAAGCATCTGCTGTTCGCCGCCGGAGAGCGTTCCGGCCGTCTGTTTATAGCGCTCTTTCAGCCGGGGGAACCGCTGGTAAACGTCCTCGATGGAGGCGTCGATTTCGTGATTGGGGCGGGTATAGCCGCCCATTTCCAGATTTTCCTGAACGGTCATCTGCAAAAAGACACGCCGTCCTTCGGGACACATGGCCATGCCGTGGGATACGATTTTATGGGCGGGAACGCCGATGATGCTGGTTCCCTCAAATTCCACCGTGCCGCTCCTTGGCCGTAGAAGCCCGGAAATGGTATTGAGTGTGGTGGACTTGCCCGCGCCGTTGGCGCCAATCAGCGTGACGATTTCCCCCTCGTTGACCTCAAAGGAGACGCCCTTAATGGCGTGAATGCTGCCATAATAGACATGGATGTTGTCAACCTTCAGCAAACTCATGGTCAGACCTCCTTTTTCCTGCCCAGGTAGGCTTCGATGACCTGGGGATTGGCCTGAATTTCCGCCGGGGTGCCCTTGGCGATAATTTTTCCATAGTTGAGCACGGCGATGCCCTCGCAGATTCCCATGACCAGAGACATATCATGCTCGATGAGCATAACGGCGATCTGGAATGTGTCGCGGATCTTTCGGATGTTCTCCATCAGTTCCGTGGTTTCCGAGGGGTTCATGCCGGCGGCAGGCTCGTCCAGAAGCAGCAGACTGGGATTCGTGGCCAAAGCCCGGACGATCTCCAGCCGGCGCTGAGCGCCATAGGGCAGGGATCCGGCCTTGGCGTCCGCCATATCCTGCATATCAAAAATGCTCAAAAGTTCCAGCGCCCGTTCGTGGGCGATTTTTTCGCTTTTCCAATACCGGGGCAGACGAAACACGTCCGAGATAAAACCGCCCTTCATATTGTTGTGCAGGCCGACCTTGACGTTTTCCTCCACGGTCAGGTTGGAAAACAGCCGGATATTCTGAAAGCTTCGGGCTATGCCGGCCTTGCTGACATGAACGGTATTCATGTTGGCGGTGTCTTTTCCGTTGAGGAGGATGGTGCCGCGCGAGGGCTGATAAACCTTGGTCAAAAGATTGAAAACGGTGGTCTTACCGGCGCCGTTGGGGCCGATCAGACCGGCAATCTCCGTCCGGCCGATGATCAGATTAAAATCGTCCACAGCGGTCAGGCCGCCGAAATCAATGCCCAGATGCTTGGCCTCCAGCACGGGGGTTTTGTCCAGATCCCGCTCCGGGATAATGCCGTCGCTGGGATAGGGTACCATTTTACTCATTTGCAGCCCCTCCTTCCTCCGCCGCTTCCGACGTTTTCCGCCAGAACAGAAGCCTGTTCTTCAGCCGAACCATGGCGCTTTTCAGGGTGGGATTGTTGGTCGTCAGCATGACCAGGATCAGCACGATGGCGTAAACCAGCATCCGATACTGATCCAGATTGAATTTGCGCAGCAGTTCCGGCAGCAGCGTCAGGAACGCGGCGGAAAGAATCGAACCCCACATATTGCCCATACCGCCCAGGACGACAAACACCAGAATTAAAATGGAGGTGTTAAAATCGAATTTGTTGGCGACGACCGTGGAAAGATTCATGGTATAGAGCGTACCAGCAGCGCCGGCCAGCGCCGCAGAGGTCACAAAAGCAAGCAGCTTGTACTTGGTAACATTCAGGCCCACGGACTCGGCCGCAATGCGGTTGTCCCGGATGGCCATAATGGCGCGGCCGGAACGGGAATTGACCAGATTGAAGATCACAAACAATGAAATCAGGATCAGGATGATGCCGGCGGTAAAGGTGGAAATGGTCTTGATTCCGGACAGGCCCATAGGGCCGCCAATGAGCATCCGTCCGCCTTCCGCCAGATCGGTTTTGTCCTGAAGGAAACTCATGTGGAAACCGTTCGCGTCGATGCCTACATAGAGGTTATTGAAGATGCTCTTGATGATCTCGCCAAAGGCCAGGGTGACGATCGCCAGATAGTCTCCTTTGAGCCGCAGCACAGGGATCCCTACCAGAACGCCGACAATGGCGGCGAAAATCGCACCGATCACCATGGCGACGGCCAGACGCAGCGGGGCATAAGGAATCGCGTTCTCCATGGCCATGGCCGCCGCGACGCCGGAAAAGGCGCCTACGCTCATAAACCCGGCGTGACCCAGGCTGAGTTCGCCGGAAATGCCGACGACCAGATTCAGACTCAGCGCCATGACCACATAGGCGCAGACCGGCACCAGCAGGCCCTGCAGCATGGAGTTCAGATTGCCGCTGAGATTGACGGCCTGTATGATGATATAGGCCAGGATCACACCGGCATAGGTCATGAAATTGGTGCGGGTGGTTTTATTCAGTCGTTTCATATCGCCACCTACACTTTCTCATTGATCTGCTTGCCCAACAGTCCGGTGGGCTTCACCAGCAGAATGATGATCAGAACCGCGAAAACAATGGCGTCGGAAACCTGCGTGTTGATATAGGCTTTGGCAAAGGTTTCGATCACGCCCAGCAGAATGCCGCCGAGCATAGCGCCGGGAATGGAGCCAATGCCGCCGAATACCGCTGCGGTAAACGCTTTGATGCCGGGCAGAGAGCCGGTGGTAGGCATCAATGTCGGGTAAGCGGAGCAGAACAGCACGCCGGCAATCGCCGCCAGCGCGGAGCCGATGGCGAAGGTAATGGAAATTGTGGCGTTGACGTTAATGCCCATCAGCTGCGCCGCTGCCTTATCCTCCGAACAGGCACGCATTCCCTTGCCGACTCGGGTACGGCTGGTAAAGGTGGTCAGGGCGATCATAATGACGATACAGGCCAGGATCGTCACCAGCGTCACAGAGGAAATGGACAGTTCTCCCAGATGGAGCGCGCCTTTTCCGGTGACAGGGGTAAATACCTTGGGACTGGACGTCCATAGCACCTGCGCGGCGTTCTGCAAAAAGTAACTGACGCCGATGGCTGTGATCAAAACGGCCAGAGAAGGGGCCTGCCGCAGGGGCTTATAGGCCAGCCGCTCAATGACAATACCCAAAATGGTGCAGACGGCCATAGCCAGGAGAAGTCCCGCCAGCGCAGGCACCCATAACTGGGCCGAGGAACCATCGGGGAATCGACCGGACAGGCCGCTCATGGCAAAGAAGCACATATAAGCTCCCACCATAATGACGTCTCCATGGGCAAAGTTCAGCATTTTGGCAATGCCGTAGACCATGGTATAACCCAGGGCAATAATGGCGTAAATACTGCCGAGAGAGATGCCCTGGATCAGATAGGAGAGGAAGATCATAACCGCGCCTCGCTCCTTTTTCTAAAAATAAAAACAAGACTGACGAAGGGGCTGAGCTGCTCCTTCGTCAGCCTATGGAAGTTATGGCTTAAAATTCGATGGGATCGAATTACATACCGACATAAGCGCCGTCCTTGATGACCATGCCCTTGGGACTCTTGGTTACAGCGCCGGTGGTATCCCAGGTCATGCCGGTGCCGGTCAGGCCGTCAAAGGTCATGTTGGGGAAGGTCTCGATCATCTTGGCGCAGAGATCCGCAGCGCTCATATCCGCAGTGCAGCCGGACTGTTCCAGAGCCTGCTTATAAGCATACACGCAGTCATAAGCGTCGGCGGCAAACTGGTTAGGAACCTCGCCATACTTCTCCTGATATTTCTTCACGAAGGAGACGGTTGCTTCATCGGTATCATCCGCATTGAAGGGGGTCAGGAGCATAACGCCCTCGGCCAGCTTGGTGTCGAAGCCCTCCAGGGTCAGGATGCCGGCCATGCCGTCCACGCCGAACCACTTGGGCGCGTAGCCCATGGCGTCCGCCTGAGTGAAAATCAGGGAAGCGGGGGTGTAGTACATAGGCAGGAACACCAGATCGGCGCCGGCGTCCTTGGCCTCGGTCAGCTGCACATTGAAATCGGTGTCGTTGCCGTCGGCAAAGGTGGTCTCGCTGACGATCTCCAGGCCCAACTCGGTGGCCTTGTCCACGAAAGTATCGCGGATGCCCTTGGAGTAAACGTCATCGTTCTTCCAGATGATTGCGATCTTTTCCCCCAGCTTCTGATCAAAGATATACTGGGCGGAAGCGGAACCCTGGTTGGGATCCATGAAGCACATCTGATAGACGTTGTCCTTACCCTCGGTGACAGCGGTAGAAGAAGCAGAAGGAGTCAGCGCGAAGATGCGATCCTCATAGTTCTTTGCCGCAGTGGCTTCACAGGGCTTGGAAGTGACGGAGCCGAGAGAAAGCTGCATTCCCCAGTCCTTCAGGGTGTTGTAAGCGGTGACAGCCTTCTCGGCGTCATGCGCGTCGTCCTCATACTTCAGTTCAAACTGGATGCCGCCCATGGCGTTGATCTCTTCCACAGCGATCTCAGCGCCCTGCTTTGCGGCATTGCCATAAATCGCGGCGCCGCCGGTCAGAGGGCCGGTACCTCCCAGTTTAAAGGCGCTGTCCGCAGCTGCGGCATTCTCACCGACGCCGGAAGCGGCAGCTTCGGAACTGGGATTTTCCGCTACACTGGAATTGCTGTTGCTGCTGCTGCAGGCCACAAGACCCAGGCAAAGGCAAAGAGCCAGAAGCAGCGCGGTGAGCTTCCTGATATGTTTCATTTGCTTTTCCTCCAATAGAAATTGTATTTGTCATGGCGTCGCTGCCATTCACAACTTGTTAATACTTTAACATAATTTCTGTTTGGAAGTCAAGCGGATGAAAGAACCATTTTGCACTGAATTTTCAAGGAATTTCCCTCAACTTTTGTATGTTTTTTCCCATGAAGCACAGAAATGAAGAATTCCTTTCATTTTTTTCGGGATATGGAAAAATTCCAAAGCTTTTTCGCCAGGAATGAGCCGGAAAAACCGCAGAATATTCCCACGAGAATGCCGCCCAGAATATCCGAGGGGTAGTGGACATAGAGATAGAGCCGGGTCAGGGCGATCAGCGCGCCGAGGATCAGGGCGGAAAGCCACAGCCGCTTCGGCGCTTTTGCGAAAAGCAGGGCAAAGGACGCGGCGAAGGAGGCTGCTGTGTGCCCGGAAGGAAAGGAAAAATCCGAGGGCGGAGACACCAGCAGAGAAACATCCCGGAGGGTATAGGGCCGGGGCCGGGCCACCAGCGGTTTGATCAGAATATTGCAGAGCAGCAAATCCAGGATCAGCGCCAGGGCAACGGACAGGCCCAGCTTTCGGGTCCTGGGGCAGATCAGCAGTCCGAGGGCCAGGAGGATCCAGATGGCCCCGCCTTCGCCCAGATAGCTGATCAGAGGCACAATAGCGTCCAGCGGGCTGCAGCGAAGGTGGGCGGCGAACCAGTCCAAAATTTGCAGATCAAGGGCAGTAATCATAAAAACTCCTGAAAATCATAGAAAAACGCTGCCCGGGAGGATCCTGCGCGGAACAATGGCACAAGGGGGGCAGCGAGTTCTTTTTATTGTGTATTTTTCGAGCCGGAGGAACGGCTGTCGTTGCCGCCGCTGCGCTTCCGGAAATTTTTCCAGCCGCCCCGACGGCGGTTCCTGCCGCTCCGCTGCTGCTGGTTGTCGGCGTCGAATTTTGCTGTTTCAACGGGTTTCTGTTTTTCGCTGCTCCCGCGGCTGTGCTTCCGGTTTCCGCTGCGGCTGTTCCGGCGCGGATTGGGCTTACTGCTTTGCTCTGCAGGAACGGGCTGCGGCTCTGCCGGGGGTTCCGGCGCCGAGGTATAATTGGAGAGGATGGAAAGGCTCTCGTCAAAGAGCGGGGGGGATTCGGTCTCCTGCGTTTTTGGTTCCGGTCTTGGCAGGGGCGGGATATCTTCAGGAATGGACGGGTCGGTTCGCCGGCCACGGCCATTGCGCAGAATGCAGATCTCCTCATTGGAATAGGTTTTAATGGTGGAAGGATCGCTGTCCAGACGGACTTTGACGGTCTGTTTGAGCAGATTGATCTCGGTGACCGTGCCTCTCCCGTCATAGGTATTGACAATGGACTCTGTTTTGGGACAGGATTTGATCAGGGACTCATAGGTATCCTGTTCATATTTCAGGCAGCACATCAGCCGTCCGCAGCAGCCGGAAATTTTTGCGGGATTGAGAGACAGGTTCTGGGTCTTTGCCATTTTGATGGAGACAGGCTGAAAATCATCCAGAAACTGCTTGCAGCAGAAGGGGCGGCCGCAGATGCCCAATCCGCCCATGAGTTTGGCTTCATCCCGAACGCCGATTTGACGCAGTTCAATACGGGTATGGAATTCGCCGGCCAGATCCCGCACCAGTTCCCGAAAGTCCACCCGGCCGTCGGCGGTGAAATAAAACAGGATCCTGCTTCCGTCAAAGCTGAACTCTGTAGAGACCAGCTTCATTTCAAGCCCGTGCTCCTGAATTTTCCGCTGGCAGATGGCCATTGCCTCCGGTTCCCTTTTCCGGTAGTTCTGACGGATGGCGCGGTCCTGCTCTGTGGCAAGCCGCAGAACGGGGCGCAAAGGCGCGACCACAGTATTTGCGGGAACGGTATGATTTCCTGTTGCGCAGAAACCATACTCCAGGCCGCGGGCTGTGTCGATGATGACCTCATCTCCGGCGGAGATGGTCAAAGCGCCGGGGTCAAAGGAATAGATTTTGCCGCCCTCTTTAAATTGAATGCCCACAACGGTCTGCCGGGACTGGGCGGAGACGCCGGGGCCGACAGGCTCCGGGGCATCGTCCAGCGGAATATTGCTGAAAGTGACCACAGGGGAATCGACATGGTTTGCGGGGATGTCCGATTGGTGATTCATTGAAAAACTCCGTTCTATTGTATGTAATTGTATAGAAAAGACAGGAAAAACCTGACGATAAAGGCCATGATCCATCACAGGGACGATGGAAGGGACCGCGATCCGCTGCGGATCATGTGAATTCCGCCAGTAAATATCCCACGGCATGGCCGCTGCTGACATTTGCCCTGAGCATTTCGGCGGCATGGAGAATGGCGGCGTCGCCATGGAACAGCGTCTGAGCGGTGTGGGCGTCAGAAAGCAATATCACCGGCGCCGAGCAGGTTCCCGCCGCGCCGGATTTTCGAGCCATAGCCCGAACAAAGACCAAATGAAGCTGCGTCAGGAGCGTCAGCAGTTCCTGCCGCTTCCATTTTTCCAGAGGGACCAGCGCATTGAGCAGCGATAGCTTGTCTCCCTTTGAAAAGCTTTCCGCCAGGAGCGCGATCTGGGCGTCCTCCCGGGTTTCCGGCTCCGAAAGGAGCGCCAGCGCCGCACCCAGATAGCCGCCGCTTTTTTCGATCGCGGAGGAGATCGCGGAAGGATCAGCCTGGGGCGCGGAGTTTCGAAGAGCTTCTTCCAACAGGGCGTCCGGCAGGGGAAACAGGGAAAATTCCACGGCCCGGGAGCGGACGGTAGAGAGCAGCTTGTCGGCGTTGTCTGTCAGGAGAAGAAAGGTACAGTATTCCGGCGGTTCCTCCAAAATTTTCAGCAGCGCATTCTGGGCAGGTGGCAGCATATCCTGCGCCCGTGGGAGAATGTAGATTTTTCGCGCGCCCTCATTGGGGCGGATATAGGCGTCGGCCTGCATATCCCGAATGACGCTGATGGGCACGGTAGCCCTGTCGGAATCTATCGTGATTACGTCGGGATGCCCTCCGCCGAAGATCTTGCGGCAGTCCGGACACGCGCCGCAGGGACGGTCGCCGCGCCCGGTGCATTCCATGGCGGCGGCAATACATCTTGCAAGCGTCTTTTTTCCGGAACCCTTCGGGCCGGAGATCAGGCAGCAATGAGAAAGACTGCCGGCGCGGAGGGAAGCGGACAACCGTTGTTTCAGCCGGTCATTTCCGTAAAAACCGGGAAATCGCATCAGACTTTTTCAAACCGGTCGACGTTCACCACGAAAATCGTAGCGCCGCCGACAGTGATCTCCAAAGGCGTGCTGGTGTCAAAATCGAAGGAGAGGTCGTTATTGGGGATGACCTGTTTCCGGCTGTGGGAGTATTCTTTGATAATGCCGATCACGGTATCGACCATCCGATCCTCTACGCCTACCATAACGGTGATATTGCTGGAGAGCAGAAAACCGCCGGTGGTAGCCAATTTGGTGGAAGAAAAGCCATGATGGCTCAAGTTGCGAACCACGGCGTTAGCGTCCTCCCGGTCTACAATCGCAAACAACAGCTTCATATGTGACGCCTCCTCTAATAATGCCCCTCAACTTGTCATCACAGAAACGGGCTTAGCTATATTATAACGCTTTTTTTGCAAATACGCTATATGTTTTTGTGTAATTTCTTCTCCGGGGGCCAGAATTGGAATGCCGGGAGGGTAGGGACAGACCAGCTGTGCGGTAATTTCGCCCACAGCGTCATGGAGGGGCGTCGCGCGGCTTGGCCCAAACAGCGCTTCACGCGGAGAACGCCGGATCACAGGCTGCGGAGGAGATGAAAACGGTTCCGCGGTCAGTGCCGGATCGCAGCGGGGAACCAGAGAGCAAAGCCCCTGATAAAGCCGGTGAAAGACGGCTGGGGTATCGTGGCAGGTAAGGATCATCACAAGGTAGCGCTCGTCACACAGTTCCACATAGATATTCTGCTGCGCCAGCAGGGCGCCGGCGTCATCTCCCCGAATCCCGCCGCAAAGGGTATCCACGGTCAGCCGACAGGGATCCAGGGGAATTCCGGCTGTGTCGGTCAAGGCATGAAAAGGCAGAGCCTGATTGATCTTTGCCCGCAGCTTTTTTGTCCAATCCGCACAGGCGCGATAGGCCTCGCCGTCCTGGCCCATGAGACTCTCCCGGGCATAGTCAATCGAAGCCAAAATGGGATAGCTGGGACTGGTGGTGCCGAACAGGGCGGAGGTCTCTTTCAGTTCCTTTTTGGAGAAAGGACTGTGTGCGCCGATATATAATAGTGCGGAGGAACCCAATGCGGGCCAGGTTTTATGGGCGGAAACCACACTCAGATCTGCGCCCTGCGCGGCGGCGGAGGAAAGACCGATCGCGGGGAAATGTGCGCCATGTGCCTGATCGGCCAAAAGAAACATTCCGGCGCCGTGGCATTGTGCCGCCAGCGGGGAAAGGTCGGTGATCACACCGTAATAGCTGGGACTGGTGAGCAGCACCGCTTTGGAGTTTGGATATTGCAGCAGTGCGGTTTGCAAATGCTCCGGCAGGGTCGGTCCCGTCAGCGGCGTATCCGGATATACACTATTATATATATAGTGGGGTGTGATGTCCAACAGAGCTATGGCCTGATATACGCTTTTGTGGCAGCTGCGCTCTAAAATCAGTTCCCCGCCCATGCCGACGGCCTGGGCCAGAATGGTATAAATGCCCTGGGTGGCGCCGCAGGAGAAAAAAAGTGCATCCCGCGCACCGGCAAACTCTGCACACAGATCCTCCGCCGGAGAGATCGGCCCCTCCGGAGTATAGAGATTTCCCGTGGGCGGGATCTCTGTAAAATCAATGGCGGTGATTTGAGAAAACAGACCGCCGCTCTGTCCTTTGTGACCGGGCATATGCAGCCGCACAGGCGCAGACTGAGCCAGATGAACCAGCGCATCATATAAAGGTTTCACAGAATCGCCCCTTTCATCCGATTCATATTACCATGTTTCCGCATTCTTCGCAACAGGAGTTTTCCGCCGGGAACACAACTTCTGGCGCTGGATCCGCAGCAAACCACAAGGTGTAGAAATTTTGATAAAAAATAGGAAAAAATTAAGAAAAACCCTTGACAAAGCACAAAAAGGCCGATATAATATTCGAGCGCTTTGGACGG
>CAZGOQ010000009.1:0-35319 GCA_964527315.1 uncultured Oscillospiraceae bacterium
GTATCTGTTGGAAAAGAATAATGATGCCCTCCGACAGGCGGAGCGAAAAGCCGTAGAAAGCGGCGAGAGGCGCGTGAAGGAACACGACCGGCTGAGCCGAGTGTTTGAGCAAAATTGCGTCAGCTTTGATTGACGGCTTTCGTAAACCGAAGAAATGCAGCAATTCCCTCCGGGGTGCGCTTGAATACGCCTGCGTCCTCCAAAACGCCTGCAAAGACCCTTCCAGTCTCCCGCATCAGGAGCTCCATGGCGTTTTCCGGCGTAAAGCGCAGGCGGGCCTTGAGCTGATCAACCCAGTCCGCGTGCTTTTCCAGCACCGGGTCCGCCCGCAGGTCGGCGCCGGAAAGAACGGCGTCTTTCAGGGCGGAAAGTTCGGCCTTTAACCGGCTGGGAAGCACCGCAAGACCCATGACCTCGATGAGACCGATATTTTCTTTCTTGATATGGTGCTTATCGGCGTGGGGATGGAAAACACCGAGGGGATGCGTCTCCGTGGTGATGTTATTTCGAAGCACCAGATCCAGTTCGTAGTCGTTTCCCCGACGGCGGGCAATGGGGGTGATGGTGTTGTGCGGGACGCCGTTCGTTTCCGCAAACACGAAGGCGGATGCGTCGCTGTAGCCCCGCCAGCAGCGCAGAATTTTGTCCGCCAGCGCGGCAAGCCGCGTTGGCTCGGCGCACCGAAGCCGGAGAACGCTCATGGGCCATTTGACGATACCGGCCTGAATATCGGGAAAATCTGAAAATACAAGGGGTGTTTCCACCGGCGCGGTTTCCATGGCAAAAGTGTACCGTCCGCCCTGGAAGTGCTCGTGGCTCAGGATTGATCCGCCTACGATGGGCAGATCGGCATTGCTGCCCACAAAATAGTGGGGCATGATGGTGACAAAATCCAACAGCTTTTCAAAGGCGGATTTGTCAATAATCATGGGCACATGTTCTTTGTTGAACACAATGCAGTGTTCATTGTAATAGACATAGGGGGAATACTGGAAATACCAGTCCTTTCCGCCGATGACCATGGGGATGATCCGGTGATTCTGTCGGGCGGGATGATTCATGCGGCCCCGATACCCTTCGTTTTCCGGGCAGAGTTGACATTTGGGATAACCGCTCTGGGGTGCGGATTTTGCGGCGGCAATGGCTCTGGGATCCTTTTCCGGCTTGGAGAGGTTGATGGTGATATCCAGCGCACCGTATTCGCTCTCATATTTCCAACGCAGGTCTTTTTGAATGCGGTAGCGGCGGATATAATCGGTGTCCTGGCTGAATTTATAATAAAAGTCGGTGGCGGCCTGGGGACTTTCCGCATATGCGGTCCGGAACCTTGCCCGCACCTCATGGGGCGGCGGCGTCAGCAGGCCCATCAGCTTGGTGTCGAAGAGATCCCGGGCGGTGATATTGTCCTCGATCAGACCTTTTTCCACTGCGACGTCCAGCAGGCCGGACAGGATCTCCTCCAGATCAGTGGGCAGGGGATCGTCCGAGGGGGTGTAATCCTCCTCATCCAGCGCCTCCAGCAGCCGGTTTGTGAGATAGACCCGATCATCTCCGGCGACGAGCCCAACGGCGACGGCATAAGCGACCAGCGCGTCGATCAATTGATTTGTATGCATAGTCAAACCTCCAGTCTGACACCGCCGTAGGGGCGGATCGAAAGCACTTGACAGGCGCCCTCGCCCAGAGCGGCGTCCATACCGGCGCGGAAGGTTTCCAGCCGGTCAAATGGAACAAATGCCTGACAGGTTCCGGCAAAACCGCCGCCGTGGACGCGGTAAGCGCCGGTTCCCTCCAGATAGTGCTCACACAAGGCCAGGGTCACAGCCATGTCCTGCCGGGTCACAGCGCCGGTGGGAGATACGTTTTGCAGATACATATAAGAGGAATAGCCCGACTGGCGGATCAATGACAGGAACCTCGGAACGTCATTTTCCCGCAGCGCCTGGCAGACCATCGGCACCCGTCGGTTTTCCTGATAAAAATGGATGGCCCGAAGTACGGCCCGGTCGCCACAGCTTTGCCGCAGAAGCGGAAGCTCCCGATAAAAATCCGCCTCCGGGATCTGGGAAAGCACATCCATTTGAAAATGGGCGCAAATGTTTTTCAATTCCTGGGGGATGGCCGCGTATTCATCCGTCAGATCCGCATGGCTGGCGCGACTGTCGATGATGCAGAGCGCGTGGCCGGTGCTGGAAAAATCGAAGTTCAGGGGCGTTACCACCGGGTGGGTGGCATCGGCAAAGTCAATTTCCACCAGATTTCCTACAGAGGAAGCCATCTGATCCATCAGGCCGCAGGGCTTTCCGAAATAAACATTTTCTGCATACTGGGCGATCTGGGCAATTTCCGGCGCGGTGGCTTTGCCGTCAAAGAACAGGTCGTTCAGGATCGTTCCCACCAGCACTTCAAAGGCGGCGGAGGAACTGAGACCGGAACCTGGCAGCACCAGTGAGGTCACATAAATATCAAGCCCCCGCAGCGTGCAGCCCATTTGCGCAAACTTTGCCGCCACGCCTCGGATCAATGCCAGTGTTGTATTTTCCTCTCCCTCATGGGGCAGAAGATCATTCAGCGCGAC
Organism: uncultured Oscillospiraceae bacterium; assembly: GCA_964527315.1. Classification (GTDB taxonomy): domain Bacteria; phylum Bacillota; class Clostridia; order Oscillospirales; family Oscillospiraceae; genus HGM13006. The sequence goes on from CAZGOQ010000009.1 coordinate 2,579, forward strand.
TCGGGCCAGAGGGTATCCCTCCGACTGGACTTGCAGGATATCGCTACCGTTTTCCGCCGCAGCGGCTATGGCATCTACATTGACCGCCGCGGCCAGTACAATGCCCCGCTGATGGTCGGTATGGTTGCCGCAGATCTCCGTTCGGCCCGGGGCGGAAAAAAAATGCGCCGGCGCGTGCTGAAAGGTATCCTGAAAGCCCTGACGCAGGGCTTCCAGGCGGTCAGAGACGGCTATTTTAATACTTGCAGACATTGCTGATCCCTCCATTCTTCCTGATATCTATAGCGTACTATATTTTTAGGAAAAAGGAAAGAGAAAAAGAAAAATTAAGGAATTTTTCTCGGGATATGCCATCGCTTAAAAGGCTTTTACCTATGATTTTCATAATTAATATTGTATCATACGATTGGACAATTTCAAATCTCCCTGTTATGATTGCTTTATCAACCAAAATGGAGGAACAATCATCATGAAAAAGACAGTTCTTGCGCTGATCCTGTGCCTAGCAATGGTCCTGGGACTTTGTGCATGCGGTAGTGAGACGGCATCCTCTACCGTGTCATCCGGCAATGCGGACGAGTCGGCCGATGTTTCCGAAAATGTTTCTGCGTCGGAACAGGCGGAAGCAGGGGACGAATCGAACGACGGACTCACGGATGTGTTCGCTGAGACAACGGTGTACATCGACATTGCCGCGTCGCTGGAGGCAGTCTTTACAGACGTTATCATCCCCGCCTATCAAGAGGTCCAGCCCAATGTGACCATCGCATATAATACCGGCTCTTCCGGCAAACTGCTCTCCGGCATCGAGGAGGCAAATGGCGCCGGCCACGACCTGTTTTTCTCCGCCGGCAAGGCTCAGGTGACCACGCTGGATGAGACGGACGGTCTTGTCGTAGAGGGTTCGATTGTGAACCTGCTTTCCAACCAGCTCTGCCTGGTCAAGGGCAACGACACCGAGACGGCAGTGACCGGCTGGGAGAACCTCTCCGACGCCAAAACCATGGCGCTCTGCGGCGGAAGCGTGCCTGTGGGCAAGTATTCCCGTATCGCGCTGGTGGCGCTGGGCATTCTGGAGGAGACAGACGACCCCTCCGCGTATACCAGTGAGGAAATCTCCGCAGCCATGGGCGGCGTGGAGATCGACGAAGCCGACGACGTAGAGGTCGCTGCCGCGAAGGCGGCGGAGGGTTCTGTGGAAGTGGCCACCATCTACTATTCCGATTATTATAACCATCAAAACGACCTGACCATCATCGCTCAGGATGACGGTACGCTGACCGGTGCGATTACTTATCCGGTCTGCCTGGTGGCGAATCCTGAGGCGGATGAAACGGAAAGCGCCGCAGCGACTGATTTTCTTGCATTCCTTCAGACCCAGCAGTGTCTGGACGCTTATGCGGAATATTGCTTTATTGTGAATCAGTAAGTAAGAATAAAGGCTGGGGCAGGCCGAGGACGGTCTGTCCCGCTTTTGCTTTACTGAAGAATGCTTGCCAGTATGGGAAAACTGTGATATGCTGGCTGCAAAGGAACGAGGATGGAAGGAGGAAAAGCCATGGCAGCCGTCATGGAAATGTTGAAAAGCTTTGATTGGAGTCCTTTTTGGATCTCCTTGAAAACGGGCCTTGTGGCGACAGTAATCTGCTTTTTTCTGGGGCTTTGGGCCGCCAGAAAGGTCTTGAAACTCGGACCAAAGGCCAGAGCGGTAGTGGATGGAATCTTGACGTTGCCGATGGTTCTGGCTCCAACGGTGGCAGGCTTTTTTCTTCTGTTGCTGTTCTCGCTTCGGCGGCCGGTAGGCGCATTTCTCTATAATAAGCTGGGAATTAAAGTGGTGCAGACCTGGCTGGGCTGCATCATCGCGGCCTCTGTGATTGCGTTTCCTTTGATGTACCGGAACGCCAGGGCGGCCTTTGAGCAGATTGATCCGGACCTGGTCTATGCGGCCAGAACGCTGGGGATGCCGGAAAGGAAGATATTCTGGCGGGTAGTGCTTCCGGCGGCCGGTCCTGGCGTGGCATCCGGCACGGTGCTGACCTTTGCCAGAGCGCTGGGCGAATACGGCGCAACCTCCATGCTGGCTGGCAATATTGCCGGAAAGACCGGCACCATTTCTCAAAAAATTGCCAATGTCATCAAAGACGGGGATTATGCGACTGCCGGTGTATGGGTGATGATTATGCTGGTGATTGCGCTTGTGATCATCATGATCATCAACTATGTGTCCGGCGGCAAAAATCGCCGGCAGAACAGGTGGTGACAGAGGATGTCTATTCAGGTCGATATTCAAAAAAAACTGGGTAATTTCCATTTGGAGGTCGCGTTTCGGCAGAAGAGCGGAGTCCTGGCGCTGCTGGGCGCGTCCGGCTGCGGCAAGAGCATGACCCTGCGCTGTATTGCGGGCATTGAGACCCCCGATGCCGGGAAAATTGTGATCAACGGCGTTACGGTATTCGATTCCGAAAAGAAGATCAATCTGCCGCCCCAGCAGCGGCAGGTGGGACTGCTGTTCCAAAGCTATGCGCTGTTTCCCAATATGACGGTGGTGGAGAACATCCTCTGCGGTCTGAGAGAGAAAAAAAGCGAAATGGAACGGGCAGCGCTGGCGGCGGAATATGTGAAAAAGTTTCATCTGAACGGACTGGAGCGGCATCTGCCCTCCCAACTCTCGGGCGGACAGAAGCAGCGCTGTGCATTGGCCCGGATGCTCATTGGAAAGCCGCAGCTTATTATGCTGGATGAGCCTTTTTCTGCGCTGGATGCTCACCTGCGCTGGGAATTGGAACGGGAATTGCTGGAAACCCTCCGGGAGTTTGACGGCAGTGTTTTACTGGTGTCTCATGACCGGGATGAGGTTTACCGGATCTCGGATCGAATCGCCGTATACAAAGACGGAAAAATTGACGCGGCGGGAGATAAATGGGCGCTATTCCGTGCGCCCGGTACCCGCACTGCGGCAATCATGACCGGTTGTAAAAATGTCGCTCCAGCGGTTTACGAGAACGGTACGGTCACAGTGGAAAAATGGGGACTGAGCCTTCCAGCGGAAAATGTGCCGGAGGGCGTCTGCTATCTGGGCATCCGCGCAAGAAAACTGCGGGCGGCGGAGGAACCAGGCCCCAGAACAGCCGTGTATCAGGTGGTGGAAGAGATTGACGGTGCGTTTTCGGATATTTTGATGATCCAGTTAGCGGAGGGGCGGGAACTCCTTCGCTGGGAACTGACAAAGGAGCGCCATGCCGAAATGGCGGGAAAACCCCGGTTGGTCATGTTCCCGGAGGACGCGGTATTATATTTAACGGAATAAAACATAATGTCCATCCCTTTCGCATAGGTTGAAACAGCGAAATGGAGGGACATACCTATGGTCAAAAAAGGATTGATTCTGATTGTTGTACTGGCGCTGCTGACCGGGACGTGCTATGCCGCACCGGAGGTGGCCGCACCGTCCTGCGTTTTGATGGACAGCGCCACGGGAACGGTGCTCTATGAGCAAAATGCGGACGAACAGCTGGCGCCGGCCAGCGTAACGAAGATCATGACGCTGCTGCTGGTGATGGAAGCGCTGGAACGGGGACAGCTGAGTTGGGATGAAATGGTCGCTGCATCGTCCGCTTCCGCGGCCAAAGGCGGCAGCCAGGTGTATCTGGAAGAAGGCGAGCAGATGAGCGTCCGCGATATGGTCAAATGCGTGGTGGTGTCCTCTGCCAACGACTGCGCAACAGCGCTGGCGGAAGCGGTCAGCGGCAGTGAGAGCAGCTTTGTGGAAAAAATGAATCAGCGGGCGGCGGAATTGGGAATGGAGCATACTCATTTCGCCAACTGTACCGGGCTTGATGACGAGGCAGGGGCAGACGTTCACTATACCACCGCCCGAGATATTGCCATTATGTCGCGGCAGCTGCTGAAGCATGACGAGATCCGGGAGTTTACCACTATCTGGATGGACACCATTCGAGACGGCGCTTTCGGACTTAGCAACACCAATAAGCTGGTGCGGTTTTACAATGGTACTACGGGACTGAAAACCGGATTTACCGCCTCTGCGGGCTACTGTATGTCCGCCACGGCGGAAAAGGACGGTATGGAACTGATTGCTGCGGTGATGCACTGCCAGACCAGCACAGACCGGTTTGAATCCGCAAAATCTCTGCTGGATTACGGATTTGCTAACTATACGCTGCTGGACCCGGTAGAGGGCGCGCAGGTGCCGGAGGTGCCTGTGGAACTGGGGGTGCAGGATACGGTGCGGCCGGTGCCCCAGCGAGAAACCCCCGTGTTGGCGGAGAAGGCAGCGGCGGCTGACGTCAGCAGGACGGTGCAGCTGGCGGACAGCGTCAGCGCGCCAGTGGCGGAAGGGCAGACGCTGGGGACGGTATTTCTGAAATCAGGGGACAAGGTGCTGGCGGAGATCCCCCTGGTGGCGGAAACAGCAGTGGAAAAGATAACTTGGGGTCAGTTGATGGCAAAGCTGACGCGACTTCTCTGGATGGCGGAATAGGCGATGAACTTCCCCTTGCTTTTTAGGACGGAATCCGGTAAGATACAGAGGAGATTATTACAAGGGAAGAGAAGTGAAATTTATGCTGGAAACGGATATTTCCAACGTCTGGGGAGAGATCGACTTTCAGGGACTGATGCGCATGGGGAACCGGCTCGCCGAGGCTCATGCCACGCTGTCGGAGGGCAAAGGCCCGGGTAGTGATTTTCTGGGCTGGTATCATTTACCTTCCGGCACGTCAGAGAGGGAACTGGATGAGATCCAGAAAGCGGCCAATCAAATCCGCAAACAGTCCAGGGCGTTGGTTGTGATTGGGATTGGCGGCAGCTATCTGGGCGCCAGAGCGGCCATCGAATTTCTCAATGGCGTAATGCACAACGAAACGGACCCTATCAAAATTTATTTTGCGGGCAATCATCTCTCTACCCGGGCGCTGAATGCGCTGGTGGAGCAGGTGGAAAATGTGGATTTTTCCATCAATATCGTGTCGAAATCCGGGTCCACCATGGAGACGGCTGTGGCGGCCAGAATGTTCCGTTGGCTGCTGAACCGGAAGTACGGCCCGGAGGAAGCCAGAAAGCGAATCTATGTGACCACCGATCCAAAGAAGGGGCGGCTCCGGAAGTTGACTGAAGAGGAGGGGTATGTCAATTTCCCCATTCCTTCCAATGTTGGCGGCCGCTACAGCGTTTTTACCGCCTGCGGACTTCTGCCCATGGCAGCGGCGGGAATTGACATTCGTTCCATTATGGCGGGCGCACGACAGGCGGAAACGGAATTGGATGTGAGAAGCATGGAAAATCCGGCCTGGCTCTATGCCGGTGCGCGGAATATGCTCTATGAATGCGGAAAGAAAATTGAGTTGCTTTGCAGCTATGAGCCGGACTTTGAGTATGTGGGCCGCTGGTGGCAGCAGCTGTTTGGAGAGAGCGAGGGCAAGGACGGAAAGGGAATTTTCCCCGCCTGTGCCCAGTTTACCACGGATCTCCACTCCATGGGGCAGCTGATTCAGCAGGGAGAGCGCAATCTTTTTGAAACGGTGGTGCGCTTTGAGCCGGATGTTCATGAACTGAAAATTGAAACGGACTGGAGAAATTTGGACGATCTGAACGATCTGGCGGGGAAACCGCTCAGCTTTGTGGAAGAAAGCGCCTTTCGGGGTGTGATCACGGCCCATGTAGACGGCGGGGTTCCGGTGATCCTTGTGAAATGCGGGGCCATGAATGCCAGAACGCTGGGATATCTTTTGTATTTTTTCCAGCTTTCCTGCGGACTCAGCGCCTATACGCTGGGGGTCAATCCCTTCGATCAGCCGGGGGTGGAGGACTATAAGAAACATATGCTGTCAAATCTGGGCAGACAGAGTTAAAAATGGTTTTGTCTGAATTCAACAAAAATAACAGTTGAAAAGTATGCGTAAAAATGTTACTATATCCATGTAATCGGTTCCTACCGACAAAACGAAAGGGGAAATCATCATGGTTAAGGTTATTATGGGCGTAAAAGGCTCTGGTAAAACCAAGCAGATGGTTGATACAATTAACGCCGCTGTGGAAAATGAAGCAGGGCATGTTGTTTGCATTGAAAAGGGTTCCAAGCTGGTTTATGACATAAAGTCCAGTGTCCGTCTGGTCGAGGCCAGCGACTATCCCATCGGCGGCTACGACTACCTCAAGGGATTTGTCAGCGGACTTCATGCCGGCGATTATGATATTACACACATCTTTATCGACAGCCTGTACAAAATTGCGGTCTGCGATGATACCAGTGAAACGGAAGCGTTTTTGGCGTGGTGCGATGAGTTCGGCAAAGCCAATAAGATCGACTTTACCATTTCCATCTCTGCCGACATTGCAGCCGCGACGGACGGCATCAAAAAATACTTCTGAGCAATCATTCCTTACCGCCCGGCAGAGCCGGGCGGAATTTATTTCCGAGGCGCAGGAAAAAACAGGAAGTGAAAAGGCAGGCGACGGTTTTGTTTGATTATTTTTTCACGCCGGAAAACCAGCTTCCGGAAAACGTGGGCTTTTCCATGTTTGGCAGCGTCCATTTTGGGATCCTTGGAGCAGTGGCGCTGCTAAGCGCATGTATGCTTGTGTGGTTCCGGAAACAGCCCGGGTCAAAACAGGACCGCGTCATGGTGATATCGGCCGGCGTTATGATAGGCTCGGAGATCGTAAAGGATTTTATTTTGGCGGTAATCGGCGCATTTTCCGTGGGGTATCTGCCGCTGCACCTCTGCTCTCTGGCCATGTTCACCTGCCTGTTTTACAGCGCACACCCGCACAATCGATCCTGTGGACAGATCATGTATAGTGTCTGCTTTCCGGGGGCCTTGTGTGCGTTGTTGTTTCCGGACTGGACAGATTTTCCAATCATGCATTTTCAGTCGATTCACAGCTTTTTCGTTCATACCCTGCTGGTGCAGTTTTCTCTGTTTCCGCTGGTTTCGGGCCGGTGTCGTCCGGGATGGCCAGGAATATGGAAAAGTATTGTTTTTTTGACGGCGGCCGCGGTGCCGGTGGCAGGACTGAATTATCTGCTCCATACCAATTATATGTTTTTAAGCCACCCGTCCAAAGGCTCGCCGCTGGAGTTTCTGGCCGGCATTCCGGGCCGTTACGGTTATCTTGTGGGTTTTTTTCTGCTGGCGCTGGGCGTCGTCTGTCTGCTGAATCTGCCTTTTTGCATTTATAATGCGTGGAAAAAGCGAAGAAATGCATTGTAGAAATCTGACGAAATTTTTTGAAATAAATTGTGCAAAATAGTGATTGCTTTTGCGCAAGACGGAGGTTTCTTTCCATCAAAAGTCAGCCAAGTGGGAAAAAACATATAACAAATGTCCAGAAATGCCTTCCCAAAGGCCATCTTTTTTCCCAAAAATCCGTCTTGAAGGATTTTTTTCAAAGAGCGGGTGAAATGCTGAATTTTTTTGGATTTGCAATGCAAAAAAAATTACGATATAATTAGCAGTGAATAAACCTGAATCCGGTTTGTTCGGACGCGCTCGGGAAGCTACGACGCCTGAGAGTTGTCTATTATGTGGGGCGCGCCCCCAAAGGAGGAAATTATATGCCAAACACAAAAACTGTCGTAACCTATGCAGGCACACCTGAACAGGAGGCAAGGCTGAAGGCTGTGATTGAGGAATATAAGGATGTTCCTGGCGGTACTATGCCGGTCATGCAGAAAGCTCAGGAGATTTTCGGCTATCTCCCGGAGGAAGTTCAGATCATGATTGCCGAAGGACTTGGCATCCCGCTGGAAGAGGTCTACGGCATCTCCACGTTTTATTCCCTCTATGACCTGAACCCCAAAGGCCAGTACAAGATCACAGTCTGTCTTGGAACGGCCTGTTATGTCAAGGGTTCTCAGGCAATTTTGGACAAAATTGTGACCCGGCTGGGATGTCCGGTCGGCTCCATCACGGCAGACGGAAAGTATTCTGTCAACGCCAACCGCTGCGTAGGCGCCTGTGGCCTGGCTCCAGTCATGATGGTCAACGACGACGTCTATGGACGGATGACCCCGGATCAGGTGGACGATATTTTAGCCAAATACAAGTAATATGAAGGAACTGAGTCTCAATATCCTGGATGTGGCAAAAAACTCTGTGACTGCCGGCGCAACAAGGATCACCATTACGGTGGAGGAGACGCCCCGGCTGCTGACCATTGCCATTGGCGATAACGGCTGCGGCATGACGCCGGAGTTTGCGGCAAGGGTCACAGATCCGTTTACCACGACCCGAACGACTCGGAAGGTGGGGTTGGGGCTTCCGCTCATGAAAATGGAAGCGCAGATGTCCGGCGGTGATCTGACCATCGAGAGCCAGGTCGGCGTGGGAACTACTGTGACGACCTGGTTTGACCCAGACAGTATCGATATGCCGCCGCTGGGAGATATCGTCTCATCGGTCATTACTCTGATCCAGGGCAGTCCGAATATTGATTTGATTTTTACCCACCGAAAAAACGGAGAGGAGTATACCCTGGATACCGGAGAGATCCGCCAGATCATGGGAGAGGTGTCTTTGAACGAGCCTGAAGTTCTCTCCTGGCTTACCGGGTTTTTAAAGGAAAATGAATCCGCTCTAAACTAGTATGAAGGGAAGCGTGAATGCAATGAAATCTCTGGAAGAGCTGAAAGCACTTCGCGAGAGTATGCAAGGCAAAATGAACCTGAGAAAGGATGACGCGGAAACCGTTCGTATTGTTGTCGGAATGGCAACCTGCGGTATCGCCGCCGGTGCGCGTCCTGTTCTCAATGCGTTTGTAGAAGAAGTCAACAAGCGCGGTCTCGAAAATGTCCAGGTCACACAGACCGGCTGCATCGGCGTATGTCGGCTGGAGCCGGTAGTCGAGATCTATGTGCCCGGGCAGGAAAAGGTTACTTATGTCAAAATGACGGCGGAAAAAGTCCCCGCTGTTGTTGCACAGCATGTCGTAAATAAACAGGTGGTGACGGAATACACCATCGGAGCGGCAGAATAAGGAGGAGCGCAATATGAATTTCATCAGAGCCCACATCCTTGTCTGTACCGGTACCGGCTGCGCCTCCGCCGGATCCTCCGGCATTATTGATCAGTTTGAAAAAGAGTTGCAGGCCCATAATCTGGACAAGGAAGTTCGAGTTGTCAAGACAGGCTGTCTGGGCCTGTGCGCCAAGGGGCCTAATGTGGTCATTTACCCCGAAGGCGTTTATTACTGCCATGTTTCCGCCGATGATGTTGCGGAGATCGTGGAGGAGCACATCCTCAAAGGCCGCCGCGTGGATCGGCTAATTTACAATGAGGTAGACGAGGCCGGTAAGGCTACGTCTTTGACGGATACGCCCTTTTATCGGGATCAGGTCCGCATTGCGCTGCGGAACTGCGGCGTGATCAATCCTGAGGATATCGATGAATACATCGCCTATGACGGCTATGCCGCGCTGGCAAAGGTACTGACTTCCATGACACCCCAGGAGGTCATTGACGAGATTAAGGCTTCCGGCCTGAAGGGCCGCGGCGGTGCTGGATTTTCCACCGGTATGAAATGGCAGTTTGCAGCCAATTCTCCCGGTCCCGTTAAATACGCCTGTTGTAACGCCGACGAGGGCGACCCTGGCGCGTTTATGGATCGCTCCGTTCTGGAGGGCGACCCTCACAGCGTGCTGGAAGCTATGACCATTGCCGGTTATGCCATTGGTGCGACCCAGGGTTATATTTATGTCCGCGCAGAGTATCCCATTGCGGTGCAGCGGCTGGAGACAGCCCTGAAGCAGTCCCACGAATATGGATTCCTGGGCGAAAATATTTTTGATTCCGGCTTTAATTTTGACATTGAGATCCGTCTTGGCTCCGGCGCCTTTGTCTGCGGAGAGGAGACGGCCCTGATGGTATCCATAGAGGGCAAGCGCGGCGAGCCACGGAACCGTCCGCCTTATCCGGCGGTCAAGGGCCTGTTTGGCAAGCCCACCATCCTTAATAATGTGGAAACCTATGCCAATGTCTGTTGGATCATCAACCATGGCGCAGAGGCTTATGCGGCGCTGGGGACAGAGGGAAGCAAGGGCACCAAGGTCTTTGCCCTGGGCGGCAAAATCAACAATACCGGCCTGGTGGAGATCCCCATGGGAACGCCCCTCCGCAAGATTATCGAGGAGATTGGCGGCGGCGTGCCGAATGGCAAAAAGTTTAAGGCGGTTCAGACGGGCGGCCCCTCCGGCGCCTGTATCCCCGCCAGTCAGATCGACGTGCCGATTGATTATGAGAATCTGACCCGCATTGGAGCCATGATGGGTTCCGGCGGCATGATCGTGCTGGACGAGGACGACTGCATGGTGGATATTGCCAAGTTCTTCCTCCAGTTCACTGTGGACGAGAGCTGCGGTAAGTGTTCTCCCTGCCGGATCGGCATTAAGCGTATGTATGAGATTCTGGAACGTATCACCTCCGGGCAGGGTACCATGGAGGATCTGGAAATGCTGGAGGAACTGGCGAACCACATCAAGGGCAACGCCCTGTGCGGTCTGGGTCAGACAGCGCCAAACCCGGTTCTCTCTACGCTGCGGAACTTCAGGGATGAGTACATCGCCCATGTAGTAGAGAAGCGCTGCCCCGCAGGTTCCTGCAAAGCGCTGCTGAATTACTTCATTGACCCTGAAAAATGTAAGGGCTGCTCCGCCTGCAGCCGTGTATGTCCCGCAGAGGCCATTTCCGGCGTGATTCGCTCTCCCTTTAAAATCGACACATCCAAGTGCATCAAGTGCGGCAGCTGCATGGAAAAATGTAAGTTCGGCGCAATTTCCAAGGGTTAAGGAGGCTCGGCAAGATGGATACTGTGAAATTAAAAATCAACGGCATGGAAGTAGAAGCCCCTGCCGGCTCTACCATTATCCAGGCTGCGAATCTGGCAGGGGTGAAGGTTCCCTCCCTCTGCTATCTGAAAGATATCAACGAAATCGGCGCCTGCCGCATCTGCATGGTGGAGGTCAAGGGTGCAAAGGGTCTGGTGGCTTCCTGTGTATACCCCGTGAGCGAGGGCATGGAGGTGTGGACCAACACCCAGAAGGTGCGGGACGCACGGAAGATGACCCTGGAGTTGATCTTGTCCAACCATCGGATGGAATGTTTGACCTGCCGCCGCAGCGGCACGTGTGAACTTCAGGAGTTGTCCCGGGAGTTCGGTGTGGAAGCGGTTCGCTTCCATACGGATAATCTCAAGCCTAAAATTGAGGATTCCGCCTTGCATTTGGTGCGGGATAATTCCAAGTGTGTGCTTTGCCGCCGCTGTGTGGCAGCCTGTCAAGCACAGGGAATTGGCGTGATCGGCTGCAACGAGCGCGGCTTCCAGACAGAGATTGGCAGCCCCTTCGGCCGTGATTTGGCGGAGACAGCCTGTATTTCCTGCGGTCAGTGTATCGTCAACTGTCCGACCGGCGCACTCACAGAGCGGGATGACACCGGCAAGGTTTGGGAAGCTCTGAACGATCCGGAGAAGCATGTGGTCATTGCTACCGCGCCCTCTGTCCGCGCTGGCTTGGGCGAGTGCTTCGGTATGCCCATTGGCACCAATGTGGAAGGGAAGATGGTTGCCGCTTTGCGGCGGCTGGGCTTCGACAGCGTATTCGATGTGGACACGGCTGCGGACTTTACCATCGTTGAAGAAGGAACGGAACTGCTGCATCGTATCAGGAACGGCGGAAAGCTGCCCATGATCACCTCCTGCTCTCCCGGCTGGATCCGTTACGCAGAGCAGTATTATCCTGATTTCCTGCCCAACCTGTCCTCCTGCAAATCGCCCCAGGGCATGTTTGGCGGCCTTATGAAGACCTATTATGCGGAAAAAACGGGCATCGACCCCAAGAATATGTTTGTGGTTTCCGTGATGCCCTGCACTGCAAAAAAATACGAGATCAAGCGGCCTGACATGGAAGCGGCCAGTGGATTCAAGGATATCGATGTTTCCATTACCACCCGGGAACTGGGCGAGATGATCAAGCGGGCCGGGCTGGATTTTGTGTCCCTGCCGGACGAGAAGTTTGATCCTGTGTTCGGTATTTCCTCTGGCGCGGGCGATATCTTCGGCGCGTCCGGCGGCGTGATGGAGGCGGCCCTTCGTACCGTGGCGTCTGTTTTGGCGGGAGAGGAGAACGCGCCGCTGGAGTTCCATGAGGTGCGCGGCTTGAAGTCGGTCAAGGAAGCGACCTATGAGCTGCCCGGGAAAACTGTCCGTGTAGCAGTTGTTTCCGGCACGGCCAACGCCGGCAAGCTGCTGGAAGCGGTTCGCAATGGCGAGAAGGAATATGACTTCATTGAGGTCATGTGCTGCCCCGGCGGCTGTATCAACGGCGGCGGCCAGCCCTATGTACCGGCCGGCATTAAGAACTTTGTAGACTACCGCTCTCTTCGCGCCAAGGCGCTCTATGATGAGGACGCGGGCAAGGAACTACGGAAGAGCCACCACAACCCTGTTGTCCAGGAGGTTTATGCAAATTATCTGGGCGAATGGGGTGGCGAAAAAGCCCACCATATTCTCCATACCAGCTATCGGGCACAGCCGAAATACCGGCTGTAAATCAAAACGAAACGGGGTTCCGCCGGAAAGGCGGAACTCCCTTTTTGCATTTTGCCAAAAGCGGAAAAAATGACTTCCATTTGCTATCTAAATGCGGTATAATAACCGCAAAGCGGGTATAATGGCATAATTGCGGGCGGCGTCATACCAAATTAAAATAGCCTGGGCCGGAACACACAGCAGGGAAGGATCTCGCAAATGACCTCATTGACACACTATCTGTATATTCTGGCAATTTCTATGATCCCCATCATAGAACTTCGGGGTGCGATCCCCATCGGACTGAGCATGGATATGCCCTTTTGGCCGGTTTTTCTCACGGCGCTTGCAGGCAATCTGCTCCCGGTGCCGTTTTTGATTCTGTTTACGCGGCGGGTCTTTGATTATCTGCGGCGGAAAAGCGGCTTTTTAGAGCGGCTGGTTTCCCGAATGGAGAAAAAAGCCGCGTCCAAGGAAAAGCTGCTTAAAAAATATGAACTGCTGGGATTGTGCATTCTGGTGGCAATCCCTCTGCCGGGAACAGGAGCGTGGACAGGCTCTCTGGTGGCGGCGGTTTTTGACATCCGGCTCAAGCACGCCTTCCCGGTGATCGCGCTGGGTGTGCTGATCGCCGGAGTGATCATCTCCGGAGTCAGCTACGGCGTTTCAATTTTTTTATAACAGCCGGCACAGTTTCCCTCCCCCGTTCATAAGATAAAGAAGGAGGGGAGGATATGGATATTGTTGTTGGAATTTTGGCCGCGTGGGGGCTGATCATGCTGCTGTGGACGCTGGCGGGAGCGCTGTTTTTGCCGGTGAGCCGCAGAGAAGATATGCGCCTGACGGTATTGATTCAGGGCAGGGGCGATATCCCCCGGCTGGAGCAGGCGCTCAAGGGGATCCTCTGGTTGAGAGATATGGGCCTGATCTGGTGGAATATTGTGATTTTGGACGATGATCTGAGCGACGAGGCCCGGCACCGGGCAAATCGACTGGCGGAAAATGAACAGCAGGTATCCGTGTGTACAATGGATACGTTGCAGGACTGGATGGAAGAATAAACATGGATGTGGGGATGAATCAGCAGACGCTGCAGGGAAGCATTGCAGCGGTGCTGTATCAAAATGAAGAAAACGGCTATACAGTGATCCGATTCCAGCCGGAGGGCCAGGAAGCCATTACGGTAGTGGGTACGATTCCTCTGTGTACCGTGGGAGAACAGCTGCAAATTACGGGCCATTGGGAAAGCCATATGGCCCATGGTCCGCAGTTTCACGCGGAGTTTGTGGAACGAACGGTCCCATCGGGGGCCGCAGCCATTGAACGATATCTGGCGTCCGGAGCGATCAGGGGAATCGGGCCTCGAACGGCGAACCGAATCGTCAAATTCTTTGGAGACGAAACTTTTTTGATCATGGAGCAGTATCCGGAGCGTCTGGCGGAGGTGCCGGGTATTTCGCCTCAAAAGGCCGCCGCGATTGGCGAGAGTTTTGCGAAACAATTCGGTATGCGAAAGTTATTGGAATATATGCTCTCCTACGGGCTGCCAGGCGATTTGGTAATGCCGCTCTATAAAGCCTATGGAGATCTTGCCATCGAAGCGCTGGAGGAGGACCCTTATCTGTTGACGGAGGAGTTTTTTGGCGCCAGTTTTACAGTGGCGGACGCCTTTGCCGTAGCGCGAGGGATTGCGGCGGAGGACCCACGGCGGGTGGAAGCGGCAACAATCTTTACCTTGAGACACAACCTGAACAATGGGCACACATTTCTGCCTGAGGACAAGCTGGCCGCCGCCACGGCAACCATGATCTCTGTGTTCCCGGAAACGGTGACAGAGAGGTTGGAGGATCTGCAGATGGCCGGACGGCTGGTTCGCGATACGCTCCGCGGAAGGGATATCTGCTATTTGCCGGAATATTACCGGGCGGAGACCTATATCACAAAACGAATTTTAGAGATGACAGACCAGGAGCAAAGCATTCCGGCGGGACTGGACAAACAGATTCAAGCTGTGGAAGAAGCGGTGGGCACCCGATATGCGCCCGATCAACTCAGAGCCATCGAAGCGGCGGCGAGCCATTCGGTGTTGCTGCTGACCGGCGGCCCGGGAACCGGAAAAACCACAACAGTCAACGGCATTCTGGATCTGTTTGACCGTTTGGGCATTCAGACTCTCCTGGCGGCGCCTACCGGACGTGCGGCGAAACGGATGACGGAACTTTCGGGTCGGGAAGCTGCAACCATTCACCGGCTGCTGGATACTCAGTTCAGTCCGGAGACCAACACGCTGTGCTTCATGCATGATGAAGCGGAGCCATTAAAGGCCGACGCGGTGGTGGTGGATGAGACTTCAATGGTGGATGTTCTCCTGATGGAGGCGCTGCTGCGTGCGCTGAAGCCTCGCTGCCGTCTGATTCTGGTGGGGGACCCGGATCAGCTCCCTTCCGTGGGAGCGGGGAACCTCTTTTCCGATTTAATCCGTTCGAAGAAGATCCCGACGGTGCGGCTGACAGACATCTTCCGGCAGGCAAGAGAGAGCCTGATCGTGATGAATGCGCACGCCATCAACGCCGGAGATATGCCGGAACTGGGCGTGAAAAATAAAGATTTTTTCCTGCTGCAGCGGAGAGAGATGTCCCGGGCAGTAGACACCATCGTAGATCTCTGCCTCCGACGGCTGCCGGAGAATATGGGGATCCCTGCCGATCAGATCCAGGTACTCACGCCGACCAGAAAAACAGAAGCCGGTACGTTAAATCTCAACGCCCGGCTTCAGGCTGCACTGAATCCGCCCTCGCCGGAAAAGCAGGAGCGGAGATATGGGAAAGTAATATTCCGGCAGGGCGACCGGGTCATGCAGATCAAAAATAACTATGATATTCTCTGGCGGCGCGTCGATGGAATCGGCTCCGGCATCGGCGTATTCAACGGGGATGTGGGAAAGATCACAGAAATTGACCCGGCGGAGGAAAGTATGACCGTCGTATTTGATGACAGACAGGTGGAATATCCCTTTGAACTGCTGGGCCAGCTGGAGTTGGCCTATGCCATGACAGTCCATAAAAGTCAGGGCAGCGAGTACCGGGCAGTGGTGTTATCTGTATCTCCTGCCAATCCATATCTGCTGACCAGAAGTATCCTGTATACTGCTGTCACCAGAGCCAGAGAGTTGCTGATCCTGGTGGGAGATGGCTCAGTGGTGCAGCAAATGGTGGAAAATAATCACCAATCCCGCCGCTACAGCGGGCTGAAATTGCGGCTGGAAAAAGGAGCGAGCATATGAGCGTTTTTTCTAAAGTGCTGGAACTGCTGTTTCCCCCCAGATGTGTCTTTTGCCGAAGAATATTGACCAGCAGTACACAGGGCTGCTGCAATGATTGTCTGGAGCGTCTTCCGATAAAATCCAGACCCCGGCAGGGCAGCTGGTTTCTTGCCTGTTATTCGCCCCTTTCCTATGAGGGCGAGGTGCAGCAGGCGCTGCTTCGCTTCAAGTTCCGGGATCGGCCCGGCTATGCTGCTGCCTTTGGGCGGCTACTGGCAGACTGCATTCGGGAGAATTTGCAGGGGCAATATGATCTCATTACATGGATCCCGGTCAGTGAGGAACGCCGAAAACAGCGGGGCTACGATCAGGCAATGCTGCTGGCGCTGGCGGCAGCGCTGGAATTGGAAGATGTGGCGGTGGAAACGCTGCGAAAGCAGAAGCACAATTCCGCCCAGTCAACATTGCACAGCGCAGAGGAACGAAGACGCAATGTGCAGGGGGCCTATGAGGCGGCGGATCCGGACTTGATCGCCGGAAAGCGAATTCTGCTGATCGACGATATTATTACCACCGGCGCAACCATGGACGAAGCCAGCCATACCCTTTTGACGGCCGGCGCAGAGACGGTGGTATGTGCCACGGTAGCACATACGCCGGAAGAACAAAAGACTGAAGAGGAATCGCTATGATCAAATTATCCCGAGATATAGGAATTGATTTGGGCACAGCTAACGTGCTGTTATATTTGGATGGCAAGGGAATTGTTGTCAATGAGCCAAGCGCCGTCGCATTGGATAAAAACACCGGAAAGGTACTGGAGGTAGGCGCGGCGGCAAAAAAAATGCTGGGCAGAACCCCCGGCAACATCGTCGCTGCCCGGCCGATGGAGCATGGGGCCATCTCTGATTACGACATGGCGGTCACCATGCTGACGGTGTATCTGCGGCGCATCACCAGAATGTCGCTGGTGAAACCCAGAGTGGTGATTTCCGTACCCAGCGGCATCACCGGCGTGGAAGAACGCGCTGTGCTGCAGGCTGCAGTGGAGGCTGGGGCACGGCGAGCCTATTTGATTGAAGAGCCCCTTGCGGCCGCGCTGGGAGCGGGTATGCATATTTCCGGGGCCGGGGGTCATATGGTCATTGACATCGGCGGCGGCACAACGGATATCGCGGTGCTGAGCCTGAACAATGTAGTGCGCTCCACCTCTATCGACGCAGCGGGGGATGCCTTTGACAACGCGATCATTCAGTATATTCGGGAGCGCTATCAGGTCCTGATTGGGAATCAGATGGCGGAAGAGGTCAAAATGGCCATCGGCTGCGTAAACCCGCGGCCGGAACCGCTGATGATGACGATCAAGGGCCGCAATCTGTCTACCGGCCTGCCCCAGGAGGCGGAGGTTACCTCTGTGGATGTGATGCACGCATTGATGACGCCCTGCCGGGATATTCTCTATGCGGTGCGCTCGATTTTGGAAAAGACGGATCCGGAGCTGGTAGCGGATATTTCAAAAAACGGGATCGTCCTCACCGGTGGCGGCAGTTTGGTTTACGGCTTTGACCAGCTGATTTACCGCTCCACCGGCATCCATTGCCAGGTGGCGGATGACGCGATTATGTGTGTGGCGCTGGGCTGCGGGAAGAGCCTGAAGTGGATTGACGAGATGTCGGAGGGAATGATGAATTTTGCCCGGCAAAAGCTGATGGAG
The DNA here is from genome assembly GCA_964527315.1 of uncultured Oscillospiraceae bacterium. Lineage (GTDB taxonomy): Bacteria > Bacillota > Clostridia > Oscillospirales > Oscillospiraceae > HGM13006. The sequence continues at coordinate 20,101 of CAZGOQ010000009.1, forward strand.
GAATAAGGAGACAGTCAAAGAACCTCTTTGACAAGCTGGCGACGGAGACGAGACGCTCCGCCGCTTTTTGCAAATTGATACCTGAGTTCGCTTTTTGCGACTGTCCGCAGGCCGGATAAGCTGATAAAATAAAACCATGAAAGGAGTGAATTCTATGGCGCTTCATGATGAACTTCTGGAATTGGAAGCGGCGGTCATGGACTATTTTAACACCACCCACAAAATAAATCATCAAGTGGATTTTCGCGGCGAGGAATTGGAGGGGATTCTGCAGGCCTATCAGGCGCAGAATGACATCTCCGCCCAGGTGCAGCGGCAGTATTTTCTGAACGGAGGCACGGAGCAATGACAAACGAACGGCATCTTTTATATCTGCATAAGGTGCTCCATGAGGACTCCAAGCACGCCATTGATGAGCATAAGGACGTGCAGAAGGTTCAGACGGCAGCCATGAAACAGCTGCTGGCGGCTATGGAGATTGAACGGAATTTTATAGAATTACTCCGGGGGAATACAGCAGATTTTCTGGCGCCGGAACCGAACACCTGCCCGGAACCAACTCAAATTGAGGAACTCAGGGGCTGGGGCGTGATGGCGCTGACATTCCCCTGCGTCCGCTTTGCAGACAATGGGAAATCCGCAAAGGGCAGCTGGCTGGCGGAGACGCCCGATGGAATTCGCCCTCTGGCGGCAGAATTCCTGCCCTGGGACGGCAGTTGGAAGTTGTGGCATCTTGATCTGACGCCCACAGCGGACAGCATTCCCCGTCTGCCCTATGAACGGCTTTATCCGGATCCCATTCCCCAGCCCCAGAAACCGCCCATGGGCGGTCCCGGCGGCCCGGCTCCCGGCGGGCCCGGCGGTCCAATGCCTGGCGGACCCGGCCCGGATGGCCCTGCACACGGCGGCCCCGCTGGAGACGATCAGCCGCCATTTGACCCGGACGCCCGGGCGGATGTGCTGGATCTGACAGAGGACTATACGCGGCTGAAAAGGGACATGGTCATGCTGACCACGATGGCCCTGCCAGACTATCAGAAACAGTTCGACGAGGCGGAGGCACTGATGGCGCAGTGCCGGACGGCGGTAGACCCGCAATACATTGCAAGCCGAATGCGGACGGCGTTATAAAAACAGCCCCGGCAAGACAAAACGTCCTGCCGGGGTTTTCCGCAATCCGTATAATTTTTGCTTGCGTCTTTGGCCGGTTGCGGGTATACTATAAACTGCGTTTTTGTAGAAAGGGGGAGATCCTGTGGCGGTTACCAAAAAGGACGTATTGGAACTGCGGCGGCGCGTGACGAAAAAAAGCTGCACCATTGACCAGCTTTGCGGCTGCTATGTGGATGCAAATAAAAATGTGGTGCTGAAATTTTCTCAACGGTTCGCGAACCTGGAGGAAGAGGAGTTTTTTAAATATTTGGAGATCGCCAAAAAGCTGCTGTCCGGTTCTATGGGCGGCAATCTTTTGGAACTGAACTTTCAGCGGGGCGAGACAGGAGACGAGCATCAAAAATATCTCTATACCCTTAAGGCCAGCAAGCTGACCAACGAGGAACTGCTGGATCGGCTCTATGAGAAGATCATCGACAGCTATGAATGTACCGGAAACTATCTGATCCTGGTGTTTCACGATATCTATGATGTGATTGCCCGAACCAGGGACGGGAGAAAACTGGACGAATCCAGCGAGGTCTATGAATATATGATGGCGGCCCTATGTCCGGTGGAATTTTCCAAACCCGGCCTCAGCTATCGGGAGGAGGAAAACCGTATCGGTATCAGCGATCGAAACTGGGTGGTAGGCGCACCGGAGATTGGGTTTACATACCCCGCCTTTGCCGACCATGGGGCCGACGCCAGCGCAGTGCTCTACTATGTCAAAACCGGAAAGGACTCCCATGCGGAGTTTGTAGAGGACGTTTTGGGCTGCGTGGCCAGGCGGACAGCGGGAGAGGAAAAGACTGCCTTTCAGGAGACGGTAGAAGGCTCCTTTGAGGATCCCCAGCAGGGGGAGAGCGTGTTTCTCAAAATGCAGAAGCATTTGAGTGTGATGACACTGCCAGATCCGGACGCGCCGGAGGGGGAAGAACTTCCGCCCCTTCCGCTGACCAGGGCCGCCATGGCGGAGGTCATGGAGCAGGCGGAACTGGACGAGAGCGCCCAAAAGATCATACAGGCGGCGCTGGACTACCGGTTTGGCGGTACGCCGCCCATTGCCCAGAATGTGGTGGATAAAAAGCTGGTGGAGGAGAGCACGCAGCGGCTCCGGACGATGGAACTGGAAGGACAGGTTACGAATCTCAAGGAACAACTCAGCGAAAAAAATCAGGCGCTCAGCGAAGCGAAGGAGAAGGTCAAGGTCCAGGAAGCGCAGCTGGCTTCCCCGGCGGCACTGATCCAGAGCGAGTTAAGCGAGGAAATGCCGGTTTCCCTCCATGTTTCCCCCAGGAAGGCCAGGCAGATCAGAAGTCAGATGGTGGGTGGCGTGAAATGCATTTTGGTGCCGCTGGAAAAGGGTGAATCCGCCCAGATCAACGGCGTTCCTGCGGAATTTTAAAGAAAAACGGCGCAGGATTACTCCCGCACCGTTGCTTCTCCGCCTGATTTTACATTGTGCCACAGCAATGCCAGTACCACCGCCAAATAGAAGGATGCGTTAGGTCGCCGCAGAACCCCTGCCGTGGCATAGATATGAGCAGCGCAGGTGATGGCTGCGACGCACAGGGCCATAAAGGCCGGATCCAGCAGCAGCTTCGGACGGTGAATCAGTCCCAGCAGCACCGTTAGGACATAATACCCCAAAAACAGCAGGAGCAGAAGCAGACCCACGCCACCGCAGAGGAAGAAAATACCATGGAAGTCGTTTTCCACATCATAGGAAGTTCCCTGGTACATCCACCGGCTCAGTTCCATGCCGAAGACATAAGATAGGGATGGTGAGTCTTCCAAAAGCAGTTTACTGTATGTAATTCTGGCTCGACGCGCGTCGGTGATATCCGAAGCTCGGGTACTGTAGTTATATTTTTTCGCTGTGCGCTGGAGACCGAAGGTACCCACCAGTCCGGACAGGTATTTTTTATAAGAGGATTCCAGCCGCTGGAGAGACAAATCGTCATTCTCCAATCCCTGCTGAATGGCTGCCGCTTCATCGGCAGCCACCATTTCGTCGATATCCGCCTGCTTTAACAGGGCGTTTTCCGCTACCAGCGTTTGATTTCTGGTCATGGGGGAAACCGGGTAAAGGACGCCGAAAATCAGTGTCAACACCAAAAGATAGATACCCATGGAGCGGGAGGTTTTTAAAAGAAGCACGATGCCCAGGACCAGACCAGTGACGATCAGCGAAAAATAGGCCAACCGCGTACCCAGCGCAAACAGCATGGAAAGCCCACACAGGCTGACGATGCCGAAGAACCAGAATTTCGGGCCACGCCTGGCAGCATTCGCAATAGTGAGAGGGACGAGCATGGAAAGAATGGCGCTCTGGCTGTTGGCGAAATAAAACCAGCCCAGGGTGCCGATGGATTTATTGGCATAGGTGTGTGGGTCGGTGCCGGTGGCGGTACTGAGCATCTCGATTATAAAAATCAACAGAAGTACCAGGATAAAACTCATATCAATGTTGTCTTTGGCATTCGGAAATGCAGCGAGAAAGGTCATAAAACTCAGCGTTGTCAAGGGCAGAAGATAGATTCGAACCAGATTGGTCAAGTCGGTGAGAGGACTTTTATAGCCGACCTGTATACAGGCGGCGGCGTGGCACAGGGTGAAAATCAGCAGTACCGCGCCGGTGATGTAATAAACACGTTTGTGTTCCGTGAGACAGAAGCCTGCCAGCGCAGTTGCCGCCAGAAGCATCAGCCGCAGAAACAGCGTGATGTAATTGTCCAGACCAAAGTGATTGAGCCAAAAGGACAGCACATCTAAAAGAGGCTGGAGCAGGATCAGAACGATCAGCAGACGGCCAAGGCGGTTTTTATCAGAAATATGTATGGTCATAGGCACCCTCCCAAAGCACCCCGGTGAAAAGGGAAAACCGGCAAGTCTCTACCGAAGCTTGCCGATTTTGTGGCAGACCGCAAGCCGTTCCGGCGCAAAGCTTTTGACCGTGGCGCTTTTCAGCCCGAGACGCCGCCCGATTTCCGGCTCAGACTTGAGTTTCCCGGCTTTGCGGCAGACTTCGCTCCAAATTTTTCCGGTAATCAAATAGCGCTTGCCGTCAAAACTGATATTGATATGGTATAAACCATCCGCACTTTTAATTGACATTGATTTTTCCTTCTGACACGGTATCATCGGGACAAATCAGTCTGTGTGGCCATAGGTTTATCCGCCCTTCCCGTCCTGGTGCTGGCAGTGTCGGCGCAGATCAGGAAAAAGGACGCGCCTGCCCGTCCCCGATCGGACTGGGGCAGAGAATCACGGTTTGGTCAACAATGACCGGAGAAGAAACAAACACACTGGAAGCGAGGGGTATCCATGTGAATCGGATGCATTTGCATTCTACCGTCCAATTCACAGAATTTCCGCCGATACAGAAATATGATCGCCGGAAACCCCGGTCTGATTTTATTCGATCTTCTCAAAGACTTCTACGCCGTGTTTACAGACCGGACAGATAAAATCTGCCGGCAATTCCTCACCTTCGTAAATGTAGCCGCAGACGGTGCATCGCCAGCCCTTGACCTTCGGCTTCTTTTCCGGCTTTGGTTTGATGTATTCCTGATAGTAGCGATAACTCGCCGGAGCATCGCCCTCCAGGCGGTCACAGTCGATCACATCTGCAAGAAACTGCGTATGTGTGCCGAAATCCATGGAGGAGACGACCTTACAGCTGAGATAGCCACAGGAGGCCCAGGTGAGATAGGGCACGCCATTTTCGTCCTCCTTGGTGCTCAGGTCCTTGAATTTGTCCACGTCCCGGCTGCTCTGAAAGCCAAAGTGCTGAAACAGACCAAAAGGCGCGGACTGATCCAGCAGAGAAACGGTAAATACACCGGAACGCTGAATCAGATCATGGGTGAAATTGGCTTTGTTGACGGTAATGGTAATGCGCAGGGGCTGGGATGTGACCTGCATGACGGTGTTGATGATGCAGCCGCCCTTCTTGTCGCCGTCTCGGGAGGCCAGCATAAAAAGGCCGCAGGTCAGATCGTGCATGACTTTTGTGTTCATAAAAACACCCTCCAAAGAAAATTTGTTCTTCTCTTATCATCGCATGTTTTGACAAAATGTCAAGAGGGAACAGTCGGAAAGTTTGGATTTCGGGCTTCGACGTGTTCAGATTATTCGTACAGGGGAAAACGGGCGGTCAGAGCGTCCGCCCGGGCGGTAATGTCGGTTTTTTTTCTTTCAAAATCGTAAATGCAGTCGGCAATGCAGCCGGCAATCTCTTTCATTTCCGCAGCGCCCATGCCCCGGGTGGTAACGGCTGGGGTTCCCAACCGGAGACCGGAGGTCACGAAGGGGCTGCGCTTCTCGCCGGGCACAGTATTCTTGTTGGCGGTAATATGCACCTCGTCCAGATTCTGCTCCAAGTCCTTTCCAGTGACAGCTTCATCACTGAGATCGACCAGCAGCAGGTGGTTATCAGTGCCGCCGGAAACCAGCTTCACGCCCCGGTTGAGGAGCTCTTCCGCCATGGCTCTGGCGTTTTCAAGGATGGTTTGACCATATGTCTTGAACTCCGGTTTCAAGGCTTCTCCGAAGCAGACGGCCTTGGCGGCAATGATATGCTCCAACGGGCCGCCCTGCGTGCCGGGGAAAATGGCTTTGTTGATCTTTTTGGAAAATTCCTCATCGTTGGTAAGGATCAGGCCGCCGCGGGGGCCGCGAAGGGTCTTATGGGTGGTGGTAGTCACAACATCGGCGTAAGGTACAGGATTCTGATGACAGCCTGCCGCCACCAAACCGGCAATATGGGCCATATCCACCATGAGCATTGCGCCGTTTGTGTGGGATATTTCCGCAATTTTTTCAAAGTCGATGCTTCTGGGATAGGCGGAGGCGCCGGCAACCACCAGCTTCGGCTTGACTTCCTTGACCATGTCTGCCAGCTTGTCGTAATCGATGAAGCCGTCCTCGTTCACGCCGTAGGAGGTGAAACGATAGTTTTTGCCGGACATATTGACCGGACTGCCATGGGTCAAATGGCCGCCCTGGCTGAGATCCATGCCTAAAACGGTATCGCCCAGGTTCAAAAGAGCAAAATAGACGGCCAGATTTGCCTGCGCACCGCTGTGGGGCTGAACATTGGCATAGGATGCGCCAAACAGCTTGCAGGCCCGCTCAATGGCGATGTTCTCTACCTGATCGACGTAGACACATCCGCCATAATAGCGCTTGCCGGGGTAGCCCTCGGCGTATTTATTGGTGAGAATGCTGCCCATGGCGGCCATCACGGCAGGGGAGACAATATTTTCGCTGGCGATCAGTTCGATATTCTGGCGCTGGCGGCCCAGTTCCCGGTTCATGGCGGCGGCGACCTCCGGATCCTGAAGCGCCACAGCGCCAATAGTGTCAAGCATGGTTTCGTACATGAAGAATTCTCCTTTTTCAGCTTTGATTGTGAAGAATATTATACAGGAAGTTTTGGGAGAAAGCAATATCTCTCGGGAAGGAAATCACTTTTTGAGGGAATATTTCAAAGGGCAGCAGCAAAACGGAGAACCATCCGGTTCTCCGTTTTGCTATGTAGTTTCGTGCCGAAAGTGAATTCCACCGCTGTCGTCCATGCTGTCCACAATGGCAAGGGATTCCAGATGAATCCCTCTTGCCCGGAACCGGTCGCCGGCGCCCTGAAAGCCCTTTTCAATCGCGATGCCTACACCGACCAGCGTCGCGCCGGCCTGATCGAGAATGTCCATCAGCCCTTCCAGCGCTTTACCGTTGGCGAGAAAATCGTCGATGATCAAAACTCTATCGTCGGGGGTTAAGTACCGCTTGTCCACCACCACATCGCTGATGGTTTTGTGGGTAAAGGATTCCACTTTAGCAGTATAGACGTCTTTGCCCAGGTTCAGCGACCTGGATTTTTTCGCAAACACCACCGGGCAATCGAAACACATGGCCGCCACACAGGCAATGCCGATACCGGAGGCTTCAATGGTCAAAATTTTATTGACTCCTGTGTCCGCAAAAAGCCTGGCCCATTCTTTGCCCATTTCCAGCAACAGGCCAATATCCATTTGATGATTGAGGAAGCCGCCGACCTTTAAGATGTTTCCGGGGTAGACCTCTCCGTCCTGCAAAATGCGTTGTTCCAGAAGTTCCATTTGTACGTCCTCCCGCAGCTAGAATTTCAATTCGTTGTCGGCTGTCAGGCCGTCCTTTGCCAGCATATCCTCCATGACCTTCAGATCTGCGGAAATATCCAGCACGTCATCGGCAAAGAGTTTGTCCAACTGGGCTTCGTAGCCGTCTACCAGCTTGTCCATCATGCTTTCGATCTTCTGTTTGACTTCGGCAATGTTGTCACCCTCAATTCCCTGGGCTTCCAGCTTGGCATAGTTTTCCAAAAACTTGAGGGTCTGGGGCAGATAATAGTTCAAAAAGCTTCGAAGTTCTCCGGCTTTTTCCGGGCGTTCCTCCAGCAGGCGGAAAATCTTAGCGGTCAGTTCCTCGATCCGGTCAATCTTTGCGGAAAGTTCTGGATTGGCAATGGCGTCGTTCAGTTGCCGGATGCGCCGCAGGGTTGCGGTGGCAGTGTTGTCATCCTCCTGCCCGTCCGTTGGGGCGTCGCCCGGAGCCGGTTCCTCAGGCGCATCCCAGAACACGCCGTCCCGGAGCACCAGCATGTCCCGGGCGGCGTCAATATAGCCCTGATCGAAAAAGCCCCGTTCCAGCATTTCTTCCAGATCCTGCGCAGCCTTTTTCTGGCTAACGCCCATGGTCTCCGCCAGAGAACGGATGGCGACCATGTCCCGGGCACCGATGATAAATTGGTACTTGCGGAACTTTTTCAGTTTCCGTGTCCGACTGTTCGCCATACTCAGCAGCGTAGCGCCCGCCAGGCAGAGAGCCAGCAGGGGAACCGTCTCCTCCAACAGCCAGCCGAGACTGTAAAAATAGTGGAGTTCATCGATCAGCTGCATCAGGAAAGCGAAGCCGAACACACCGGTCATAATGCCGCCCAGGGTGCGGAACAGCTTGACATGGCCCAGACCGTAGGCTGCGCCGTCATCCTTTTTGCCGGCTTTCTTTGCGGCCTTTTTTTGCTGACGCTGTGTTTGCTTCTCTCTTTCCTCCACGACCCAGGACGGAGGAGGGGACATCCCTTCCTGGGGCGGAGACGCCTGGGTATTCCGAGCCTGCTGAGCCGTTTGACCGGCTTCATAAGAATGCTTCGCCTGTCTGGCGGCAGATTTTGCGGCCTTGCCTACCCGGTGGAGTTCCTGCTCTACCTGCTGGTTGCCGGGCCACTTGCCGCTGAGTTCCAAAAACAGCAGCACCAGACCAATGGGCCAGAAGACCATAAAGCCCAAAATGATGAAGATCCAGTGCCAGCCGGTATCGTTTCCTTTGCTGCTGCGGCGGGACGGGCGGGAGGTATTCCGGCTATCGTTATGCTTGTAGCTGTAGTGATACTGGCTGTTATTTTGTGCGGCCTCATTTTGAGAGGAATCGCCGGAGCCGTCGGACCGGCCTTCCGGCGGAACATAATGCACATTGCCTTGGGCGTCAAACTCCCAGCGGCCGCCGCTTTGTTCACTCATGAAAAAATCATCCTTCCAATTTCTGCTCTAAAATATCTGCGATTCGGACGGAGGCATAACCGTCGCCGTAGGGGTTGGAGGCTTTGGACATGGCGGCGTAGGCGTTTTCATCCTCCAGAAGCGTCCGGAAACTGCGATAAATCACATCCTCGTCGGTGCCTACCAGCTTCAGTGTGCCGGCGGCCAGACCCTCCGGGCGCTCGGTGGTGTTCCGCATCACAAGAACGGGTTTGCCCAGAGAGGGGGCTTCCTCCTGAATGCCGCCGGAGTCGGTCAAAATCAGATAGCACCGGGCCATAAAGTTGTGAAAATCCAGCACGTCCAGCGCATTCATCAGATGGATGCGGTCATGGCCGCCCAGCGCATTGTTTGCGCTCCGGCGAACCAGAGGATTCGGATGGGTGGGGAATATGACCTTGATCTCCGGGTGCTCGTCGCAGACCCGGCGAATTGCCCGGAACATATGCTCCATGGGTACACCGAGGTTTTCCCGGCGGTGGACTTCAATCAGAATCATCCGGCTATCCTTTGCCCACTCCAGTTCCGGGTGGGTATAGTCCTGCCGGACGGTGGTGCGGAGGGCGTCCAGACCGGTGTTGCCGGTGACATAGATGGTGCTGGGGTCACGCTGTTCCCGCAGCAGATTTTCCTCCGCCTGTTTGGTGGGGGCAAAATTGAAGCGGCTCAGGATGCTGACGGCCTGCCGGTTAAATTCCTCCGGGAAAGGACTGTAAATATCATAGGTGCGCAGACCGGCTTCCACATGGCCTACCGGGATTTGCAGATAAAAGCAGCTCAGAGCGGTGGCAAAAGTGGTGGAGGTATCGCCATGCACCAGCACCACGTCGGGTTTTTCTTTCTCCAAAACTTTCTTGATACCGTTTAAAATGCCGGTGGTCACGTCGAAAAGGGTCTGCCGGTCTTTCATAATGGACAGATCGTATTCCGGCGTAACATGAAAAGTGTCCAGCACCATATCCAGCATTTCCCTGTGCTGACCGGTGACACAGACAACGGTTTCTATATGTTTGCGGGTTTTCAGTTCGTTGACCAGAGGGCACATTTTGATGGCCTCCGGCCGGGTGCCGAACACCAGCATGACTTTTTTCATAACCATGTTCCTCGCTTTTGCAGGTTATCTCTATTCTACACGTTTTCCGGGAAAGCGTCAACTGAAATCAGAAGCTGCTGGGGTGTTCTGAAAGAAAAATTCTGTTTTTATGGGGACAAACAATATGCGGCTATCCGTTTATGGATAGCCGCATAGGTTTTGATACATCTGCCGGAGTTGTTATTTCAACGTGATATAATTACTGGACGCCCAGCCATACACGTTTCCGTATTTTACCCAATACCAACTGCCAGAGTTATTGCCGACATACACTGTCACAGTACCTCCGGGAGGAATGCGTCCGATCTTATTTGATTTGCCTGCACTGGAAGAGGCAGCAGCGTCGTTGATTGCAAGATACTCGCCCTTGGTATTGGTTACGACGCCTGTCCGTGTAGTCGGCGCAGTTTTTGTCAAATAGCTGGCATAGGCATAGCCTTTTGTTCCATTGTAGTCTACATAGTACCAATTACCGGAACTCTTATTGGGATACACCGTCACCTTTGCGCCTGACGGCATACGTCCAACCTGCTTTGCGCCGGAGGATGTGGATTTGGGCTGCGAGTTGATGGATAGATAGCCGGTGTCCGTCTTAACCAGTACATAATAGGTATTTGTCGGTTCTGTCGTTGTCGTTGTCGTTGTGGTTGTCGATGAAGTCGATGACGTTGACGATGTCGATGAAGTCGATTGTATTGTTGTAAAGGATTTCACACTATCAGCCCAATACGTTTTGCCGCCAACGACTGCATAGGCCTTATAATAGTAGGTCGTACCGGCCTTTAGCGGATATCCATATTTTGTGGTGCTGTAATAGAACGTTGTTGATTTTGTGTTGATTGTGTCGGAGCCAAGTTTTGTCAGATTGTCCTTTGATGTACCGATATACATACCGCACTCTGTCGCCTTGCCGCCGCTGACGGACACAGAGCCGCGTACAATGGCGCTGGTTTGTGTGATGTTGTCGGCGGTGGTGGTAGCGACACTAACTGTTACAGTGGGCGTAGTTGTTGTTGCGGACGAAGATGTACTTCCACTGTGATTATGTGGGTATTTTTGAGCTGCTAATGTTCTTCCAGAAATGTATCCAAGTTTGCTATACTCACAATACGGATCATGACCCGACCATTCAAAATGCAGATGATACCCAGTGGCACTTCCTGTTTTTCCCACATAGCCGACTATATTGCCTGCACGGACACTACTTCCTTTAGACAATGTTGATTGCTTAATCATGTGCCCATAATACGAATAAGTTCCATCGGTGTGTGCAATTACAAGATACCAACCACCATTATTTCCATATGCGTTGGTTTGAACTTTTCCATCCGCAACTGCGTATATTGGAGTGTTTTTGTCTGCCGCAATATCTGCAATAACATATTGATCATACTGCTTATTTTTTAGAGGTCCCCATGTATAGAGATAGCTGCTATGTTTGCTTCCGCTCGAATACTTTGCCAGGGCCGAGACTTGATAGGTTTTCGATTTAGGTAGCGGAAAGCCTGTAGCATAATCCGATGCGCTTGCAGTTATGCTAATCGCCGCAAGTCCTACTGTAACTAAAAAAACGAATAAAAAAACCTTTTTCAAAACCAATATTTTTTTCATATTATTCTCCTTTAAAACTATATCCCATTCGTAATTAAGGAATAATATTGTAAACAAGTTGAGCCACAACAGATCGGTTTACGGGAGCCTTTTGTGTATGAGTAATACTCTCTGTCATTCCCATTGCATTAGCTGTTTTTATGTACCCGTTTGGCCAGCCACCAGCTTCACTTGCATCTTCTTCCAGTCCACAAGCACACACCAACATCTTTACCATCTGCTCATAGGTTACAGAGTCGCTGGGACCAAACTTCCCATTCCCATAGCCGTTGACAATGCCAAGTTCCACCGCCTTTGCCACATAGCCCACGGCCCAATGGTCGGAGGGCACGTCGGTAAAGACCTGATTTTTCATGGCCTTTGCCTCGTCCTCCACGCCCATCAGCCGACAGATGATGGTAGCGGCTTCCGCCCGGGTGATGGTTTTATTCGGATTAAAATATCCCCGTTCATCTCCTGTGATGATTCCCAATTCGTTGAGCGCTCTCACCGCCTCTGCATAGGACGCACCGGATGGGACATCGGGAAATGAGACAGCAGTAGTAACAACAGCCGCATCGCCATCCTCAGGATGATCCACCTCTGCAAATACTGGCATCGCCAGTAATCCTGCCGCTATGCCACAAACTAAAAGCAGGCAAAGCCATCTTCCATATTTTCGCATCTTGTTTTCCTCCTTTTTGAAACTTTAAGAATTATTTACTCTTAAAGTTTATTTTATGGGCATTATATCACAGTAAACTTTGAGTCGCAAGGGAAGCTTAAAGTTTTGGAGGTATTTATGGATAAAATTGCTTTTGGTGCATGTGTTCGCACCGCCCGCAAGCGGGCAAAGCTTACCGCGGAAAAGCTGTCTGAACTTTGCGATTGTTCCACCGTGTCCATTCGGCAAATCGAACGCGGCAACCGGCTGCCCAGCTTGCCCGGTGGCGGGAGACCCCCTGCTTTCCGGGCGGAAGGATCGAACGGGGAGAATTCTCCATTCAGGCAGCTGTCCGCAAGAAAGCGGAGGAACCGGGAATGACAATTCGTATGGATCAGGTGTTGGGACAACTCCCCACCACCCATACCATGTTGGGCAGCAAAACAGATATCTTTGTCTGCGTGATCTCTGCGGAGCAGCTTTCACATAAGCGGTCATGTAATCTGGGGTATGACAGCGGGGGCAATTCAAAATCTTTGCAAACTCCTTGTGTAAAAACAGCGTTTCCATTTGGTTGACATAAATTATTATGACGATGGTTTTTCAACCATGAACAGCTGGGCGTGTTGATAGATTGTCCTGAGAAAGGAAACGACTCCCCAAACCGGGGAGTCGCTTCGCTTTCAATTACATGGGGCCGCCGCCATTGCCCTTGGGCGGTTCCCACATTTCCGTTTCTTCATGTACCGTCAGATTATTATCTTTGGCAAATTTCAGCATCTGGGTCTTTGCACGGTCCCACGAGCCTTTTTCCTTGTTTTCCAGAGCGGATTTGAGGATGGGCATACCCTCGTTTCCGCCGCCGGGTCCAGGACCGCCGCCCGCTTTCATTTTTATAATCATGACCTCAGATTCGACCTTCTTAAACAGCTTCTTTTCCATGGTGGGCTGGAAGGTGATTGTTGTAATCTGATCGGCTCGAACGTCCATGGTCATAGCCTGCTTGTCGGCCATGCGCAGGACAAATTCTGTCTTATCGAACAGGATATCTGCCTTTGCCATAGAGATTCCTCCATTCTTACTCACATGTTCTCCAGCATCCGGAAAGGCATCGGACACTACTTCAGAATAAGCATATATCAAAGAAACATTTTTGTCAAATGTTTCTTTGTCCTGTATGGTTCATTTTGTGGTGTTTTCATAAATGTCACACCGTTCGGTGCCTCCGTCAAAATGTCCAACAAAAACTTTAGAAAATAGCAAAATAGCCGATTGAAAATCGCTGTGGAACTTTGCTATAATACTTTAGATTATGTAGAAAAAGAGAGGAGCAAAAACATGAACAAAGAAGTCAATCAGGAAGCAATTCTGGATGCGCGGCAGCTGGGCACACCCAGAATGCTGCTGCTTGGGCTCCAGCATATGTTCGCCATGTTTGGCGCAACGATTCTGGTTCCCACAATCACCGGCCTTTCCATCTCCGCAACACTGCTGTTTGCAGGTCTCGGAACGCTGCTGTTTCACCTGATCACCGGCAGAAAAGTGCCCGCATTTTTAGGCAGTTCCTTTGCATTCCTTGGCGCATATGGGCTTGTGACTGCTTCCGGCGCGGACATTCCGCTGACTTATTCCAGCTTCGGCGTCGCCTGCGCCGGTCTTTTGTATCTGGTTTTGGCACTGCTCTTTAAAATCTTTGGAGCGAAAAAAGTCATGCGCTTTTTCCCGCCCATTGTGACGGGGCCCGTCATCATTGCCATCGGCCTGACACTTTCCCAGAGCGCAGTGGACAACTGCGGCGCCAACTGGATTGTGGCGCTGGTGGCGATTCTGGTCGTCATCATCTTTAACATCTGGGGTAAGGGAATGCTGAAGATCATCCCCATCCTGCTGGGTGTGATTGCCAGCTATGTGATTTCCATTCTCATCGACGCCGGCAGTCGGGACACGCTGGTGTCCATGGTGTCGGAAGCGTCCTGGATTGGCCTGCCGGTCCAGTGGAATAACACGGCACTGTCTATTTTCGGAAATAATTTGGATGTGGGAATGCTGATAACAGCTGTTATCACCATCATGCCCATTGCGCTGGCCACGATGGTAGAACATATTGGCGACATCTGTGCCATTTCTTCCACAGTGGGTCAGAACTTTGTGGAAACTCCGGGTCTGCACCGCACCCTGACCGGTGACGGTCTGGCAACCTGCATCGCGGCCCTGTTTGGCGCGCCGGCCAATACCACTTACGGGGAAAACACCGGCGTTCTGGCGCTGTCAAAAGTCTATGATCCCCGGGTCATCCGCCTGGCAGCGGTGTTTGCGGTGGTGCTGTCTTTCTGCCCCAAGTTCGCGGCGGTCATCGGCGCGATGCCTGCCGCCACTATTGGCGGCGTGAGTCTGGTGCTTTACGGTATGATCTCTGCGGTGGGCGTTCGGAATGTGGTGGAAAATCAGGTGGACTTTACCAAGAGCCGCAATGTGCTGATTGCGGCGCTGATCCTGGTGCTGTCCATCGGCATCAAGTATTCCGCCGCCGGAGCGATTACCTTCCCCATCGGCTCCATTACCATCAGCCTTTCCGGTCTGGCGGTGGCCGCTATTGTGGGCATTGTGCTCAATGCGGTGCTGCCTGGCAAAGACTATGAGTTCCAGAAGGACAGCGAAGGCTCTACTTCGGTGAATTTCAAAGTATAAGGATATGAAATGCGGCCCCCATGTCAGCCCTGTCCGGCTGATATGGGGGCAATTTTTATCTTCGTTTTGCTGCATTCTTTATGCCATGCAAAGCCAAGGGAATGCTTCGTGTGTTCGCCCTCGACCGACTGATCAATTTCTGTGCGGGCGTTATAGTGGCGGAGAAAGGCACTCCCTGCCTTTCCGACAGAGAGCGCCTTTTGGTTTGGACGAATACTGTTCCCCAAACAATGCGGGGTTCGGATATGCGTCCAATGGTGGACGATTCACGACGCCAAAAACAGGATCGACCTCTGAGCAGTGTAAATACTACGCCGCTATAAACAAAGAAGAAGGCCGCACGAAACGATAACAAACTGATAACTCTGCCTTCGCCCTATGGATTTGTGAGATGCGTTGGAGTATGGTTGCGTTACAAAGATCCCGCCCAGCGGGAGAAGGAGGCAAGC
>CAZGOQ010000010.1:0-16896 GCA_964527315.1 uncultured Oscillospiraceae bacterium
TCAAAAATGAGCGGAAACCTTGTATAGCAACGAGAAAATGGCATCTGTCGTATAATGTTCTCTTATACGACAAAATTCGGGGTATTTTTCCATAATCAGGAAAGCCGTTTGGGTCTTGTCTCTCCAAATCAGTGCGGCCGCAAATATTCAGGCCGCAACACGGTCAAGAACGACATAGATATCATGATCGTCTGCGGGATCGACATCGTGGCCGACAAGGGAACACAGATGAAATACTCCTATGTTCACCCATTCTTCTAGTAGTAACAGAAGATAATAAAGAATTATCCTGTATCTTCAAATGATGTTGTATCTGTATGGCTGTAGCCGGTTAGCGTAGTTGCTGACCGGCTACAGTTGTTGATTTAAAATGCTACTATTCGGTTGTTTCTCCAAATCGTTTTGAATCAACGTCCAATACGACAATATCAGGGTTTATATTAACATCACTTTCAATTTTGCTCGGCCTGAATAGCCACCCCATATTAGAAGATATAAAGAAAAAACAATTGATGGGCGAACTCGTTTGGCGGGATGCAGAAAGCTTTCTTGTTGGGCTCATAATTATCATAGGGTGCATTTTTTGGGTGCAACGCTCGAAGAAGACACTGCTGTATTATTCGTATCTGAAAAGTGGATTAAGGTTGGACAGTGTATCCTTATGTGGTATCTTGTCGGCTTGTTCTTTTTGTGCAAATACCTGATCGGGATACTTCCATATACGCCTACCAATGATGTGGATGTAGACAACATTCCAGGAGAGCCTGATGGAAACGATAGAATTTAAACGAACAAAGAGATCCAGTCCTTCGGCTGTTCCAACTATGTGAAAGACACGAGAAGTACTTGTAAGAGCCGCCATTATATCCGGGCAGACGCCATTGAGCAGGTGGTGCTGTTGGAATTGCGGAGAATGGCTCAGTTCCTGGAGGATGACGGGAAAGCTTTTGCCGAACTTCTGGCGAAAAAGACCAGCGCAGATATTCTTCGGGAGCATAAAGCGATCAATGAGCAGATTGGAAGTTCCGATGCACGGTTGGAAAAGGTCACTCGTCTCTATGAGAAAGTCTATGAGGACAACGCCGGCGGCCGCTTGAGCGACGAGCGGGAACAGCACATCCACATCAAGTATGACGGGATCGGCTTTATCCCTCTGGATGAACTGATAAAAAGAGAAATGGCGTGACCTCTTGAAAAGTCAAGGCTTTCAAGAGGTCACGCACATACTGTTTTACGAAGTCCCAGTTTTTTTCGCAGTCCCGTTTTATCGTGTTCTTATGCAACCGTCATGATGATCTTGCCGGTGTAAGTACCGGGTGCGATGGCCGTTTCCTTGCCGTCAACGGTCATGGTAAGCGCCTTGCCGGCGGGGGCGGAGACAACTGCACCATCTGCCAGCGTCAGGCCGCTGAGATAGCAGGTTTTGTCCACAATCCACTGAGACGTGCTGTCGAAAGAAGCAGTGGTACCCTTGTCCTCTGTGGACTCCAGCGTGCTTTCTACGGTACCGATCAGCCACCACTTATCTGCGGCGGGTTCACCCTGGGCATGGGTGGTTTTTCCGGTGGAGATCGCGCCGGTGACGGTACAGCCCTTGAAGGTCAGGTACATCTCGTGCTCGTTGGCTTGCGCGTTGATCAAATCGCCGTTCAGGGTGCAATCGGTAAAATTCGCTTCTACCTCGTTATGAGCCGGTCCCATCTCCGGCATTGCAGGCATTCCGCCGCCGGGACCACCGGAGCCGCCGGGGCCGCCGGGGCCGCCGGGGCCGCCGGGACCACCGGGACCGCCCGGGCCTCCGGGACCGCCCGCAGGCATGGGACCCATATTTGGGTCATCATTCGGGAAAGCGCGAAGGATGATTCCGACTTTACTGTTGAGAACTGCGTTGGAAATATTCATGGTTACCCCGCGGCCCTTGACCTGAAACACCTCGCGCTCCGTATTGAACACGGTGCCTTTCTCTACAGTCAGCGTACCCTGACCGTTTCCCCCATGGCACATAACACCTACTTTGCCGGAGTTGACAGTGCAGCCGGTGAATGTGGCACAGCCCTCCATGCACATAATTACAGGATAGTTGCCAAGGTTGATGGTGCATCCGGTGAATTGATCGAGACAATCACCAATGGAATATGCGCCATAACCGCAGTTTTCGCTTTCCAAAACGCAGTCGTTGAGATACAGGCGAACGACATTGGTCGCGTCCGTAGACATACAACCCCAGTTTTCACACTTGATGTGGCAGCGGTTATAGGTTGCTACTGCGTCGTCTACCAGATTAGTGGCGCGGACACGGCCGGTGAGACCCAGCATCCACGGCACCTTGGTCATGCCGGTGACGTTATTGGGCTTTGAGCCATCCTTGACAAACAGTTCCGAGTCATTGACTTCCAAAACGCCGTGCTCACGGCCCACGATTGTGACGCGAATCGAGCCTTCGGTATGGATCCTGGCGCGATTGACCGTGACTCTGGAGTGACCGGCGGCAGTAATACCTGCGCCATGGCCCACAAAGTCGTTTCCGCCGTTGCCGATCAGATTCATAGTGGCGTCATTGATGGTCACAACGCTGTTTCCATCCACATAAACGCCGCCAAAATTATCGGACTGGGAGTCGATGGTCAGACCGTCTACAGTGGTATCGGTGACGGTGCCGCCCAAATGCGCGGCTGTAACGGATTTTTCGGGTACATACTTGCCGTCTGAGATGACGACGGCATTAGCCATTTCAAAATGATCGACCCGGCCGTGGTTCTCATAATCTACGGAGACCGCATCGGTAACAGAGAGGACAATGTTACCGGTATAAGTACCGGGTTCCGGTTCTCTGGTCACACCGTCTACAGTCAGTGTCAGCACTTTCCCCGCAGGGACACTGAGTTTAGCGTCAGGGGAAATGGTCAGAGCAGAGAACGTCTCCGTTGCCTGAACCACATAAGCGCCGCTGATGGTCTTTTCGCTCAATGGAATCACTCCTTATAAAATTTACAATCTCTCAAGATAAAGTATAAAAGAAGTCCTTCCAGGTGTCAAGAATCGGGGACAAATCCACCGAAATGGTAAAAAGGAGAACCGTTATCATTCAACATGGGGTTTGTGAGGGCGGATTCCCTCTGCTGCTCAAGAATCGAGGTCGTACGCTGCTTTTTGATTACCGCTGGGACACGCCTTGTTTTGTGCTTTCAGCAGAGCCAGTTTTTCGGCTCTTGGCAAGGCCTTAATCTCTAATTCCCGTTTCAGTGCGGCGGACTTGCCCGGCTGTGGCTCCTGATAGACCAGTTCCACCGGCAGGTGGCTTCTGGTATATTTCGCGCCTACGCCCGTTTGATGCTGACGGAGCCGTCGGACAACATCTGTGGTAATCCCGGTATAGAGCGAGCCGTCTCCGCAGCGCAGCATATAGACATAGTACAAGGTTCTCACTCCTCAAAAGAAAAAGCGCTGGCTGCCCAGCGCCTCGTTCTTGTCTTTTATTAAAATTCATAGAGCGGAGCGGCTTTTCCGTCACCCTCGCGCCAATCCAGATCGCCCCGGGCCAGACCCAGCGTCAGCATTTCCGCAGTGGCCAGATTCGTGGCAAAGGGCACATTGTGCATATCACAGAGCCGTTCAATTTGCAGCAGGTTTTGCTCCTGCACCGGATCGTTGCAGCCGGGGTCCGTGAAAAACAGCACCATATCGATCTCGTTATAGGCGATACGGGCGCCTACCTGTTGCTGGCCGCCCTGAGCGCGGGAGAGATATAATGTGATGGGAAGGCCGGTTGCTTCCGCGACCAGACGCCCGGTGGTATTGGTGGCAGAGAGGGAATGTTTTTCCAAAATGCCCTTATAGGCAATGCAAAATTGAACCATCAGTTCTTTTTTCTTGTCATGGGCCATGATTGCAATATTCATAATCGTACCCTCCAGTTCAATATTAGGAAAATCTCATGCGCATGAGCGGCGCTTCCATGCCCAGCAGTCTGCGGCTGATGTGCAGACAGGCCAACGCAGCGTTTTTTCGGCTTTCCAGCACCAGCGCACTGCCCTTTGCGGCGGCAATTGGCACTGCCTGATCCTCCGGGATCAAGCCCAACAGGGGCAGGCCAATGGTATCCATCATGTCATCTATATTGGAACGGATGGAGCCGAGCAAATGCCGGGAAACCCGGTTAACTACCAGATCAATAGAGGAAATATTCCGTTCTACCAGAAGAGAAGCGGTATGCTGCCCGTCCCGGAGCGCACCGGGGTCAGAGGTTGAGACAATGATGGCGCGGGTGGCGTAGCTGACGGCCAGGTCAAAGCCATAGCCGATGCCGGCAGGAGCGTCCAGAAGGACCCAATCATAGGTTTCTGCGGCTTCCTCAATGAGCCGGCCAAAAATCACATCGTCCACCAGACCGGCGCGGGTCTTAGTGGGCGCAGTGAGCAGCTGGAGACCAGGGATGATTGGATGCTCCGGCGCATCAGAGAGATATTGATTTTCCATCATAACATCCAAAAAGCTGATGGTGGCGCAGTCCGTCATACCCAGGGCGATGTCCAGATTGCTCAGACCAATATCGCAGTCAATTGCCAGAACCCGCTGCCCCATAGCTGCGAGGCAAGCCGCGATCCCGGCGCATAAGGTCGTTTTCCCAGTTCCGCCTTTTCCGGATGTGATCACCAATACCTGACCCAATGGAGTTCCTCCTTGTAAAATTTCATACACTATATTATAACAGTATTTCAGCAAATTTCAACAGGATTCTTTTTGGCTTCTCAATTATTTTGTGGCATTTGTTGCATAGATGATATTCATTATATGCGGTAAAATAAGGATAATCCATTTTGTGGCCTTGCATTTCCGTGCGGAGAAGAATATGCTTGGGAAAGGAATGCTCACTCATGAACAAACAAACTATGCGTCTGGCGCTGAAAGCCAGCCTGCCTGTGATGGCCGGTTATTTGACGCTGGGCATTGGCTTCGGCGTCCTGCTGGCCAATCAGGGCTATGGTTTTTTCTGGGCGTTTTTGATGTCGCTGACGATTTACGCCGGCTCCATGCAGTATGCCGCCCTGGATCTGATTTCCAGCGGCGCCAGTTTGATTACAACGGCCCTGATGACCCTGATGATCAATGCCAGGCACTTTTTTTATGGTCTGAGTATGCTGGATCGGTATCAGGATATGGGAAAGAAAAAGCCCTATGTGATCTTTGCCCTGACCGATGAGACCTATTCTCTGGTGTGTTCTCAGGTGCCGGAGGGTGCGGATCGCAAACAATATTATTTCCTTGTATCGCTGCTTGACCAGATTTACTGGGTTGTAGGCAGCACCCTCGGCGGGCTGCTTGGTCCGATCCTGCCCATTGATTCCACCGGCATGGATTTTGCCATGACGGCGCTGTTTGTGGTAATCTTTGTGGAACAGTGGCAGGCGGCGAAGAGCCATGTGCCCGCATTGCTGGGCGTCGGGATCACGGCGGCCTGTCTGCTGCTTTTAGGGGCGGATCGGTTCGTCATTCCCTCCATGGTGCTGATCACGCTGGCGCTGGCCGCACTGCGGAGCGTATTGGAGGCGAAGGAGTATGACTAAAGTGCTTTTGCAGATTGCGGTCATGGCGCTGGTTACGATGCTGCTGCGTTTTTTACCCTTTCTGGTGTTCCCGGGCGATCGGAAGCGGCCGCAGATGATCACCTATTTGGGTACAGTACTGCCCTACGCGGTGATGGGGATGCTGGTAATCTACTGCCTGAAAAATGTTTCCCTGATTGCCGCGCCCCATGGACTGCCGGAGTTTTTGGCGATTTTGGCGGTGGTAGGGCTTCATTTGCGGCGGAAAAATACGCTGCTGAGTATTTTCGGCGGTACGGCCATCTATATGGTGCTGGTGCAGGCTGTATTTGTATAAAGGAAGAAGTTGTTGCAAAAACAAAAGCTGGAAGCAAAATAGAAGGATATCCTGCAAAAGCAGAACAGCAAGGGGAAACGTGAAGGAGGGCAAGGACTGCCCTTCGCGCACAATCAAAAAGATTTCCGGTTTTTTGCCGGAAATTCCGCAGGGGCGCGCTGCAAAATCACATTTTGCGGTGCGCCCTTTTTCTTACCATATCATCATTTTTCTGGCTTGAAACCGCAGTTCATCCCGAAAATCCGGATGGGCAATGTTGATCAGCGCTGCGGCCCGCTTGTGGAGAGGCTGATGCCGGAGATGTGCGATGCCATATTCAGTGATCACATAGTCCACGATGTTCCGCTGGATGGATACCACCGCGCCGGGGGTCAGGGTGGGCACGATGCGGGAGAGGGTTCCGTTTTTGGCGGTGGAAGTCAGGGCGATGATGCCCTTGCCGCCCTTGGAGTGGAACGCGCCATAGGCGTAGTCTGTGGCGCCGCCGGTGCCGGAGAACAGGTGATATCCAATGGTTTCGGCACAGATCTGGCCCGTGAGATCAATTTGCAGGGCGGAGTTGACAGACACCATGTTGTCATGGGCCATAATGGTATTTGGATTATTGGTGTAGCTGGTGGGCAGCATTTCAATGGCCGGATTGTAGTCGATGAATTTGTTAAAATCCCGATCACCCCAGCAGAACGCACAGACGGCTTTACCGCGATTGATGGTTTTCCTGTCATTGGTTACGACGCCGGCATCCATCAGGTGATACAGAGAGTTGGAAAACATCTCTGTGTGGACGCCCAAATCTTTTTTGTCCATGAGTTTTTCCGCCACCGCATGGGGCAGACCGCCGAAGCCCAGCTGAATGGTATCGCCGTCCTTAATGAGGGACGCAACATTCTCTGCAATGGTCCAGAGGGTATCGGGGATAGTATAGGGCGTAGGTTCCGAGATGGGGCTGTCCGCCTTAATAAAATAGTCCACCTTTTCCAGCGGAATGCGGGTGGTGCCATAGACGTGAGGCAGATTCTCGTTGACCTCGAAGATTTTCAGATCACAGATCTCAAAAACCTCCGCTTCCGTCTGCTGGCTGCCGGACATGTAGACATAGCCGTATTCGTCAGGGGGTGTAACGGAAGCGATAAAAATATTGGGCGTTGCGCCGCACTCCTTGATGCAGGGAACGGCGGAATGGATATGGTGGGGCACATAGTGGATACGCCCGCTGTTATGATATTTCCGGAAAATCGGCCCATAGAACACATTGTAAATTTCAATTTTGTTGCCGATGGAGTCGTCGGTGATAAACTGGTATTCCTCGTCCGGGTTGGTGCACCAGATATCCACATGATTTACCCGGTCGGCAAGGGTATGAAACTGCCGCAGAATGCTGCGGGGTTCGTTGCCATAAAAGCCATGGTACACGATGTCCCCATCCTGTACCATATCCAGCGCCTGCTGGACGGTGATGAATTTCGATTCATATAGTTTTTGCAGTCTCTCATTCATATTTGACACTCCTGAAAAAATAGAGGGGCCGGATCTGCGGCCCATTTTTGCTATTGTCTGCTATTATACCCGATTTTCTTCCAGTACGCAAGGGGATTACACAGGTTTTGAGAATTTTGTGTAGATTTTGTGTAGCAGCATGGTAATGACGGTGTTATCGGCACATTTGACAAGCTGAAACAGGGCGGCTGATTGCCGCGCTGTTAGTCTCTCGAGCATTTTTCTGCGTCGATGGCCAGCACCAGCATCAGCGCGCACAGTCCGTCTTTGGGATCCTGTACGTCGATTACATAGGTGTCTGTTAAGTGGAGCAATTCCTTTGAAACGGTCGCGATCTCAATCCCTGCGCTGCTATAGATGGTATAATCCCATTCCAGAAAACTGCTCTCAATGTGCCAGCCGTTGCAGTCGATGGTGTATCTGGGCGTCAGGAAGGAAAATTCCTTACTGATGCAGCCGATGTACTGCCCGCCGGAATAAAGTTCGAATTTGGGAAGGAAGGTAAATATCCGTTCCTTCACCATACCGATCTCATAGCCCTGAGGGTCAAAAATTTTCAGGCAGTGCCCCCAGGAGAGTTGGCCCTTCACGATGCAGACTGTGTCCCCGGCTTCATTATAAATGTCGTAGCTGTCAAACCAGGAAAACAGCCGTTGCTTGAATAGTAATTTCATCCTTTTCTCCTCTTTCAAATCATAGCTTGCTTAAAATGATCAGTACGGCAAAGATTACAGCAATAATGACCACCGTGGAAATCAATGCTTTCCGATCCTTCCACCCCTCGCCCTTGTTCTTCACGTCTTTGGGCATTTGCTCCAGTTGAGGTATTGCTGCTGGCGTTTTTGTTCGTCAATATTAAAATGGCCTGGCATAATAAGAATTTCCTTTTTCATGGATACAATATGAAACTTATAAACGCAATTAAATTATACCATTAGTAAAATTATAATTACAACATAAAAAGTAACTAAAATTATATATTCAAAAGCTATAAAATCTGTCAAAAGTCGGGACTCGTCGAATTGGCGGCAATGCAGTTTGTGAAAAACGCGCAAAGTGGTCTCGTTTCTGCGAAGAAGATTCACAAAAAGAAGAAAAGTTAAAAAAACACTTACGAAAACTTCTAAAAATGAGTATAATTAAATTGCCGGTTTTATACCCTCCGCAGAACCGGCGCAGGGATGGAATTGTTTGAGAAGCATGGAGGCTTTGAAATGTCGGAACTGAACTTGAAGGTTGGAGATTGTATTCACTATGGAGCCCACGGCGTCTGCCGGGTTTGCGGTCGGGAAAACAAAAAGCTGGGTCGAGAAAGTCGGGACTATTTTCTTCTGCGGCCTACCGGGGAGGAAAATATTTTGTTGTATCTCCCGGTCGATGCGCTGCCGGAGAAGGTCAAGCTGCGGCGCATCATGTCCGCTCAGGAAATCTATGATTTGGTGGAGCGGGAGCAGGGGCGGGAGGAAAGCTGGATCAGCGACAGCAAGCTTCGCCGGGAGATCTGCAATAAAACCCTCCGGAACGGAGATATTGGTGAACTGATTCGCTTGATCAAAACCATGCATGATCATGAAGCGTCGCTGCCCACTGGAAAGGCCCTGCCCATGAGCGACTTGGAATTGATGCGTTCAGCGGAAAAACAGCTGTTTAACGAGTTCCAGTTTGTGCTGGAAATCGGGAAAGAGCAGGTTTTGCCCTTTATTATGGGGCAATGCCAGGTGTCGGAGCGAAAGACCGCCGCGTCCTGAGCCTTTCTTCGATGGATTTCCCCATGGGAAGTATGCGATACTAAGGGTGGCTTACAGATCATCCATAATAAAAATGAGCGTCTGTCTCTCAAATGACAGGCGCTCATTTTATTTTATTCCCATACAACTTCCATTCCTTTGACCGTCAACGGGTTGATCTCAAACCGGACCGGGTCGCCGATCTGGCAGGGAATGTCGGTTACGTCCAACACCGTTTGCACCATGCCGATATGGCCCAGCACACGGGCGCGCGTACCTTGGATTTCAGCGTAGTAGGCGCGTTTTTTCAAACAGGCTCTGACATAGCGAAGTACGCCCCGAAGGCAATCCTGAAAACGGAATACGTCGTTGCCGCGGTCTGTTCCAAAGCCGTGAAAATTTCCAACGCCGCAGATGGCGATTTTTGTGGGCCGGCGAGCTTTCCATGCGGCTCCGTAGCCCACGGTCTGTCCCTTGGGAATCTCCCGGATCAGTTCAACGGCGGACCGGCAGAAGCCCAGTTTTGCCAGTTCCAGTCCGTCCTGAAAGCCCATACGGCCTAAAAAAGCGGAACCAATGCGCACCGCGTCCAGATGCATTTGGGGAAATTTCAAAAAGGCGGAGGAATTGCAACAATGCCGCAGCTTTGGGTCGATGCCCTCCGATGAGAGAAAATCCAAAACCCGCTGAAAAGCGGCAAATTGCTGTTTTGTTGCGTTGTCATCGCAAAAGGCGCAGGGAAAATGCGTGTAAATTCCGGTGGGATTCAAATGCGGCATAGCATAGACCTGCCGTAATTCTTCCTGCTGGGCTGGCAAAAATCCATATCGGCCCATACCGACGTCAATTTTCACATGGCAGGGGAACACGGTTTCTGCATCTGCGGCAATGGTTTCCATGGCTTCGGCGCAAGCCGGAGAGCCTACGGTGGCGGTCGCGTGGAGCCGCAGGATCTCCGTAAGTTCTTCCGGAAGGCAGGTGGCCCGAAGCATGAGAATTTCTTCTGATTCAAATCCGTTTTCCCGCAGGGCCTGAATTTCGGAGAGTTCCGTGACGGCAAAGCGGTCAATACCGCCAGCCTTCAGCGCCCGTGCCATGGACAGCAGGCCAAGGCCATAGCCGTTTCCCTTGATGACGCCGTAGATGGGCGTGTCTCCCGCCGCATCCTTCAGGCGCCGGATATTTTCCATCAGACCAGAACGGTCTACGATATATGCGTTCATAGCTTCCGTCCTCCGGTCACTTTTTATTTTTCAGCAGATAGAGTTTTTTTCTCAGTTCCATAAAAATGGGCTTTCCTTTTGTGATCAGCCAGTTTACCGGTTTGTTCAGCACCAGGTCCATTTCACCTACGAACTCCACATAGTCGCCTCCGAAGCCCAGCTTAAATTTATACAGGCCATAGAGTGGGTGATCCTCACCCACTTGACCTGGCACACCCCGGAAATCGTAGATCCGGCATTTCTGTTCCACCGCCCACTCGATCATATCCCACTGAAGCATATAATTGGGCATGAGATTGCGGTGCGCATTGGAGGAGGCACCATAGAGATACCAGACCTTGTCGCCGTACCAGATGGCCAGCGTTCCGGCAATTGGCCTGTTCTCAAAGTAGGCCATATAGAGACGGGCATGGTCGCCGAGATTGTCCAGCATCTGCTCAAAGTAACTGCCTTCCCGGGTGACAAAACCGTCCCGAACGCCGGTCTCCAGCATCAGTCGCGCAAAATCCGGTACGGCTTCTTTGCCGCAGATTTTTGTGGTCACGCCCTTTTTCGCGCCGGCACGGACCTTCCGCCGGGTGGACTGCGGCAGCGCCATCAACAGTTCTTCAGAAGTTTTTCCTTCTGTATTCAGCCGAAAAACATACTGAGGCTGAATGGCGTCAAAGGTTGCGCCGCCGCCGGTAAGGCGGAAACCCTGTTTTTCCAGAAGCGCCCGATAAGCAGTCTCGGAGGAGGAAACGTCCGGGTCGATTTTGATGACATAAGCGTGATATCGCTTTGCCAGCTGCTTCGCGCCTTCTATCAAATCCCGGATAGTCTCCTCATCATCCAGATCTGTGACCGGGCCGCGGCAGCCGTACATCATGGTAAAGGGCAGACCGGGGATGATCCTGCGGATCAGTACGGCCAGAGAGCCTTTGATGCTGCCGGCGTTGTCCCGGGAGACGATGGCCTCCCAGTGCCACATGGATTTTTGCTTGGCCCATAAAGCGCTTTGCGCAAAATGTCCCTTGGGATGTTTTTGTAAAAAGGCTTCATATTCGGGGATCTGTTCTTTGGTAATGATTTCAGACATAAGTAGAACTCCAATTATTTTCATTCAATATGGGATGCTGTTTGCTTTGAGGAGTGGGACGGCGAAAGGGGGCGGCTTTTGCGCGACTGCTGCTATTTGCAGGCCGCCACGAACGCTTTCCAGATATCTTTTGCGGAAGCATAATCCTGCCACATATGCTCCGGATGCCACTGAATACCCAGGAAAAAGCGTTTATCCGGGCGCTCGATGGCTTCCACCAGGCCATCAGGGGCAAGAGCGGAGACCCGAAAATTGGGAGCGGTTTCGCAAATAGCCTGATGGTGCATACTGTTAACAGACAAATGCCGGTGGCCGACAATTTTGCTGAGCATGGTACCCGGTGGGATCTCCACCTGATGATGAGGGATATCGTAGGGCTTTTTCTGGCTGTGTATGACAGCGGAGGGAGCCTGGGCGGGGAGATCCTGATAAAGTGTGCCGCCAAACGCGGCGTTCATGATCTGAATGCCCCGGCAGATGCCCAGCACAGGCTTGTCCAGTTCCATGAGCCGCCGGAGCAGATATAATTCCTGGTTGTCCCGGAATGGGGCCTGATAGCCGCATTGGGGAATCTTGGCCTGACGGTAGATAGCCGGATCAATGTCCTGCCCGCCGGTAAAGACAAAGCCGTCAAAGCGGCTCAGATATTCCTCCCAACGCTCCGAATCCCGGGTCAGAGGCAGGAGAACAGGCAGACCTCCGGCAAATTCCACACCGCCCATATATAGGGGATTGATCCAAAAGGTTTGATTTTCTGCATTATAAAGGGGCAGTATTCCAATTAATGGCCGCATAGAGATCCTTCCTTTTTGGGAAACGCCGTTGTTTCTCTCAGCTGCAGGGAAAGGCCTGCCGTTCTGAAATTCTTTCCACCGCGCTTTTATGGTATCATAATTTCATGGATTATGCAAGGAAAGCGTTTTCATAAACAGTTCATGAAAAATTCATGCAAATTCCCGCCAAATTTCGTATACTGGACACAAGAGCGCCCCCTTAGGGCAGTTTCCTTTAACGGAGGGAAAAGCATGGAGCCTTATAAGCACAATTCCGAATCTTTGGATGACGCTTATTCCTGTCAAGATTATTATAGTACCGGCGGCTATTACCGTCCGCCCAAAACACCAAAGAATCACGGATGGCTGGTTGCGGTGCTGGGTGTGTTGCTGCTGTGCTTTACTGGCGGCATGGTAGTGCTGCGCGGCAGCGGAGCAGCCGGGCGTACAGATACGCCGCCTTCGGCGCAGGACACCGTTTACGAGACAATGACGGCGGAAAACGCGTCTGACCCCAATGCGGGGGGGACAGGAGAGGAGACACAGCCGGCGGTGCTGGGCAGCGGGACCGTGCTTTCGATCAGCGAAAGCAGCGGCGAACAGCTGAGTTTTCAGGAGATTTATAAAAAAATGATTCCCAGTGTTGTATCGATCACGGCGACATCACAAAGCGCCGTCAGCACGGGAACAGGGATCATCATGTCCAGCGATGGGTATATTATCACGAATTACCATGTGGTATCCGATGCGCAACAGGTCACAGTGCTGCTCAGTAACAGCGAGGAATATACGGCCAGTCAGGTGGGCGGCGACGAGACTTCTGATCTGATGGTGTTAAAAATCGAAGCGGAAAATCTTACCCCTGCGGAATTTGGAGATTCCGAAGCGGTGGAGGTGGGGGACAGCGTTCTTGCCATCGGCGACCCGCTGGGCGTCGAGTTGCGGGGCACCATGACGAACGGCATTATCTGTGGCATTAACCGGGATGTCAGCGTAGGCGACCGGACTATGACCCTGATGCAGACCAATGCGGCGTTGAACTCCGGAAATTCCGGAGGTCCGTTGGTCAATATGGCAGGACAGGTCATCGGCATCAATACCATGAAGTTGACTTCTTCTAATTATACGACGGTAGAGGGATTGGGCTTTGCCATTCCCATATCCACGGCAAAGCCCATCATCGACGAATTGACGGAAAAGGGGTATGTCACCGGTCGGCCGGCATTGGGCTTTACGGTAGAAATGTTGGACAGCCGCATTGTGCTGTTTTACAATTTGCCGGGACGGCTGATGATCCGCTCCGTCGAGCCAAATTCTGATGCCTGTGCAAAGGGCGTGGAGGCGGGAGATATTATTGTGGCAATCAATGATGTGACGGTCAGCACTACCGATGAATTCAATCGGGTGAAGAATGAATACGCCGCCGGCGATCAGGTGACGCTGACGCTGTATCGGGATCGGGAATCCTATCAGGTGACGGTCACATTGATGGACTGCGCAGAACTGAACTGAATCAGCTGAAACGGAGCCGCATTTGCGGCTCCGTGCAGATCGTAGACACCGCTGCTGTGCGTCAGGCCGGCAGCAGTGTCTACGGTCTGTTTTCCTCAATATCCGAAGAAACTGAAGTGCATATAATCCTTTTTGCTGTTCCAGTCAGCGCCCCAGCCAAAGCCGTAGCGCTTAAAGGCAGTTTCCACATCGCCGCCTCTGGGGATGGAATAGGGATCCTCACCGGGTTTCCAATAGCTGCCCGCGGTGGCAACGCCCTCGTTGGTACACTCATAGTTCTCGTTAGAGTTGAGGTCGATGGCAAGGCCGGGCATATGCTCGGAGCCGGGCTCATAGCGATAGCAGCCCGCGTCTTTGATGGGGAATTGCTCGTCTCCATGGTAAATTTCGTCAAAAATTGCCTGCACGGTCTCAGCAATATTTTCGTGAACAGTAAGATAAAGGGTTTTAGTGACCTTTGTGGTTCTTGTGCTGTCGGAAAAATCCCAGACCTTGATGGGGATGTTCACCATATGGGAGGCGGCCTCGTCAGAGGACTGATAATACCGCCGGGGATCGGAAACAGTTTCCCCGAAGATCAGCTGGCATTTTTCCTCATAGGAATCGTTGGCGGAGGCGAGGCTGGATGCTTTTGGGGGCGTTTGACAGGTGATGGTATAGGATTTGTATTTGCCGTTCCATGTGTAAGCGTAGATTTTTACGATGCCGGCGCGCTGAGCGGTCACTCTGCCGTTCAGATCCACAATGGCAACGCTGGGATCTTCAGAAACCCAGACAATGTGCTGATTGGTTGCGGTGGAAGGGGAGACCGATGCGGAGAGCATCATGGACTGGCCCAGCGTCAGAGTATCGTTTTCTGCGGAAACGGAGACAGAGACGGGATTGACCATGACCTTACCGTTGGAGCGCAGGCTGCGGCTGAGCCGTTCCAGCACAACGGCGCACTCCGCTCTGGTGGCGCCGTCGTTGGGGCAAAAAGCATATCCGCCGTCTACAGACCGTCCGGTCAGAATTCCGCTGAGCCGCATTTCGTCAACGGCGTCTGCTGCATAGGACGCAATTTCCTCTGCGTCCAGAAAATTTTCGTTGGAGGAGGAAAGGGCGGTCAGCCGATAGCCATAGGTGGAAACATAACGCTGAAGAAAGAGCGCCATTTGTTGACGCGTGACCGGGTCGTTGGGCGAGAAATTCCAATTGGAGGTTCCATTGGTGATACCGCAGCGGACCGCCCAGTTTATGTAAGGCGCATAGTAACTGTTTTCCGGCACATCGGCAAACAGATCGCCCAGATACCAGTCGTTATAGTCCTCCGGATCAATTTCAGCGATCCGGCCCAAAACGGTGACAAACATACCGCGGGACATAGTGCTGTCAGGAGAAAAGGTCGTATCCGAGATGCCCTGGAAGTAGCCCTGCACCAGCGCCCATGTAATTTGCGCCTGAGCCCAATGGCCATTGACGTCCTTCAGGTTGGACACATCCGTTGCCAGAGCGCTGGGGAAAATGGGCAGGAGCAGGATCAGGGTCAGAAACAGACAGGTCAATCGTTTTCGCATAAGAAACCTCCATTATATATGCTGAAAGTGTATTTTTGGGTATGAATAAATTTTATTATACCATAAAGTCAGAGACTTTGCCAGTCCTATTTGCGGGGGATTTTCAAATAAGAAACGGTATTTTATGGATGCGGATGAAAATCGCAGGAGATTTCGGATATCATTTATGAAAAAATGATTGTACTGCCGGGACTTTCCGTGTATACTGGACATAGAATTGGAGGGAATTCATATGTCAGCATTCACAAAGGAAATGATCCATTTTCTGTCCGGGGACGACAAGACCCGGGCGGCAGGATTTTTCTATACGCCCCAAACGGCGCCCCGGGCGGTGATCCAGCTGAGCCATGGAATGTGCGAATACATCTGCCGGTATGAGCCAATGTTCGAGGTGCTCTGCCAGGCGGGCTTCGCCGTAGCGGGGAACGATCACCTGGGCCACGGTTTTACCGGCGATCCAAAGGACTATGGCTTTATGGCGGAGAAAAATGGATACAAATATGTATTACAGGATCTTTATACCATGAATCAATTGACCCATGAAAAATTCCCCCAGCTTCCGTATTTCCTGTTAGGCCACAGCATGGGCAGCTTTTATGCCCGGTGGTACGTGGAGAAATTTCCCGATACCATCGATGGACTGCTGATCAGCGGCACCGGCGGACCAAACCCATTGATGCCGGCTGGAAAGGCGCTGGCCGGCGTTTTGGCAAAAATCAGGGGGCCGCGGTATGTGTCAAAGCTGATGGTAAAGGCCAGCATGGGCTCTTACTGCAAGCGCATTGAAAATCCTGCCTCCGGCAATGCCTGGCTCAGCCGGGATCCGGCGGTCTGGGAGAAATACGCGCAGGATGAAAAATGTAATTTCTGCTTTACCGTGTCTGCCTACCGGGATATGCTGACGGCTTATGCTCATGTCAACAAGAAGGCCTGGGCAGAAAGTTTGCCCCAAAAACTTCCTGTTCTGCTCTATTCCGGCGATATGGACCCGGTGGGAGACTATGGGAAAGGGGTAAAGAAGGTCTACCAGATGCTGGAGGCTGCGGGGATGCAGGACGTTACCCTGAAACTCTATCCCGGAGGACGCCATGAGATGCACAATGAAATCAACAAGGAGGAGGTCTTTGCGGATCTCATTGCATGGCTCGGTGCGCATTTGGAAACCAAACAATAGAAAATACCCGGCAAGCCGGTTCTGGCTTGCCGGGTATTTCGCAGGAAGTATTATCCTTCCAATGCAAATTCCAGTGCAAAGCTGATCTGGACGGGTGTTTCCTGACCGTCAGGGCCGGTGACAATGGCGTTGTTGTCATAACTCGTTACTGTGATCTGGTAAAGGCCCCGGCCCAGCGGTTCGTCCTGACGGCTGCCGTCCTCGCTGTCCTGCGTCTACAGGGCGAGCGGAATCTCCACCCGAACGGTCTGTCCGGCGGGAATCGTCAGCTTCTCTTTCTCCGGCTCGATGGACGTTGCGTCCGAGTTGGCCTGATCGTACCAGCAGTTCTGCCCGCCAGACTGGTAGTTGATGCGGAATAAAGTATACATGGGCGAGGAAACCTCCAGCGTCAAATCGGCGCTGGAATGATTCGTCATGGTAAAGGCCACGGTTTCGGTGCCTGCCGGATACCATGCCTGCTCCATGGCGGCGGT
>CAZGOQ010000010.1:16996-35014 GCA_964527315.1 uncultured Oscillospiraceae bacterium
TCCATGGCGGCGGTTTCCGAGATGGGTTCATAGGGGATGTCCTCATCCGGAAATTGCGCACCGCCCTGGAGCAATACGTTTCCATTTTGCACCTGAATTTGATAGACATCCGCCTCTGTGCGGATAAGAATGGTCTTGTCCCGGAGGACGATCAAATCCCCGGCATAAAAATCGGCATCAAAGCTATATGGCTCCGGCAGCAGCGTCTCCCCGGTACTCCGGTCTAAAATCATCAGATGGAGTTGCTGGTCCTTCATCCAATAGGCCGCCATATAGGGGCCATTCAGAGCGCTGCTGCCGCCGCACTCGGAATCGGTAAAATAGGGGTCTATCAGTGTATAACTGGAGTACCAGAGCCGGTTTTCCGCCTCCTGCTCCAGGGCCTCTGAAGAAGCTGGCTCCGGCGCGTCTTCTGTTACGGTGAATTCCACAGTGAAATTCCCCAGATTCGAATGAACCGCATCGTAGCCGACATGGCCGCCTACGGGGGTGTAACGGATATCGCTGCCAGTAATGCGGTACAGCCCCACGCCCAGAGGTGCGGGAAGATGGTCGACGCCGGTGCTGTACTGCATCACCTTACAGCAGTGATTTTCCAGATCATAGCCTACGGCGTTGAAGGCCAGATTGCCGCTGACATCCTCCCATTGACCGTCAATGTATTTTTTCAGAGAAAAGCTTTCACCGTACATGGCGTTGCCGTCGCTGTCATTCTCCAGAAATACCGCGATGGAATCGGTTCCAACCGGGTAGGTTTCCTGGGCCATGGAGACGGTGACACCGTATTTCGGGACACGCCAGACAGTCTCCGGCTCATGGGGAATCTCATGGGCATCGGACGCCAGCCCGGTCTTGGTCAGTTCAAATTCGATGCAATTCGGGAAATCCATGGCGTCGGTCAAAGGGGAAAGGGAGGGCCGGACAGGCTGATCATCACGCGGTTTTCTACTTCGTCTATTCCGCAGGAATTGAATTTCAGGTACGCCTTGGGATGGGCCGTGATCCATTGATCAATTTTGTCCATATACTGCTCCTGGGCTTCCTTTAATTCCTGATAGGTGTAATCCGCCGCGATGATCCAGAAACCGGTTTCGGTTTTTTCGGCGTATTCTTTGGCCCGTTCCTCCGTGGGGTTTACCACCATAACGGTCAAGGCGCCGCTGGCATTGATATAGCAGCCGCCGTAGTCCTCCTGCCCGAGAACGCCGGGATACAGGTCGAAATAGGCGTCCAGCCCCTCGTCCTGGTTATCGACAGGGGCGTCATTTGCTTCGCTCCATGGTTTTTCCTGCGCCCAATCCCGGGATTCTCCGGTGTAATAGGGTTTCCACGATTGTTCTTGCATGGAAACTTCCTCTGCGGGGACGGCGGAAAGCCCTGAAACCGGCGATGCGGAGACAGATTTTTGGGAGGTGCCGCAGGCACTGAGCAGCAGGGCACAACAGAGCAGCGGGCATAGCTTTTTTTTCATTCAAAGTACCTCCTATATTGAGACGCTTCTTGTCTGGAAAAGTTCCCGGTCTTGCAGAAAACATTGATTTGCAGTCATGACACAGGATGCCGGGAGCCTCAAGCGCAGGCTGCGCCGTTCAGGTTGCGCTGATTTTATGTTTTCATTATAGCATTTGCCCCAGGGGCAAATGCAAGAGGAAACGGCGATTTTCTTTTGGGTTTTCAGAAAAATGCCACGGAAGCGAAAAGACATACTTCCGTGGCGTTTCGTTTGCTAAATGTTTGCAGATTCTGAGAACGTCAGACCACAAACCCGCCGTTGACGTTCAGCACCGCGCCGGTGATAAATCCCGCATCCTCGGAGCAAAGATACCAGATGGCATTGGCTACATCCTCCGGGCGGCCCAGCTTCTCAAGGGGCGTTTCCAGCCGAAGTTCCTCCAAAACCTCGGGGGAGACGTCTTTTACCATGTCCGTTTGAATGACGCCGGGCGCAACTGCGTTGACCCGGATGCCGGAGGGGCCGAATTCCTTTGCCAGCGCTTTGGTCAGGCCAATCAGCGCTGCTTTTGAAGCGGAGTAGGCGGCTTCGCAGGAAGCGCCGACTTGCCCCCACATGGAGGACACGTTGACAATCGTGCCCTTCTGGGCCTGCAGCATACCGGAAAGGGCCGCCTGACAGCAGAGGAAAGCGCCGGTCACATTCACGTCCATAATGTGGCGGAAGGTCTTGGCAGAGACCCAGTTCATGGGATTATAGTCCGCAATGCCGGCGTTGTTGACCAGTACATCAATGGGTCCGATTTTTTCAAAGACCTTACGGAGATGGGCTTCATCGGTCACGCTGCACTGGAAACTCACCGCGCCGGTATCCCGTTCCATTGCCTCCGCCAGATCCCGGCGCGTTTCATAGAGAAAATATACGCAGTCGCCAGCGGCGGAAAAGCGACGAACTGCAGCGGCTCCGATTCCCCGGGTGCCGCCGGTCATTACAACTGTTCTCATTCGTCTGCCGCCGGATCCACGTTTTCCGTCTGCTGCTGCGAAGGTGCGGATACCTGGCTGGGATCAAAACCCTCCGGAAAATCAGGCGCCTGTTTGCCCCGCTTGCCCTTCTTTCCGGATTTTCCGCCGGGGAACCCACTACCGGGGAATCCGCCGGGGAACCCGCCAAAGCCGGTCTGCGGCTGTGCCGGTTCTTCCTCCTGCGTCGCGCCGATAAACTGGGAATTATATAGATCATAGTAGAAGCCCTTTTGGTCAAGCAGTTCCTGATGGGTGCCCTGTTCGATGATGGTGCCGTGGTTCATGACCAGAATCAAATCCGCGTCCCGGATGGTAGAGAGCCGGTGAGCGATAATAAAGCTGGTGCGTCCCTCCATGAGTTTCAGCATGGCTTTTTGTATGAGCACCTCAGTACGGGTATCGACGGAGGAAGTGGCTTCGTCCAGAATCAAAATGCTGGGGTTGGACAGGAATGCCCGGGCAATGGTCATCAGCTGCTTCTGGCCCTGAGAGATATTGGTAGCGTCGTCGTTGATGACAGTGTCATAGCCATGGGGCAGCGTCTGTACAAAGTGATCTACATAGGCCATTTTGGCGGCGGCCACGATTTCTTCTTCCGTGGCTTCCTTTCCATCCAGCACATTATAGCCGTAAGCGATGTTGTCCCGGATGGAGCCGCTGAACAGCCACACGTCCTGCAAAACCATGCCGATCATGCTGCGAAGTTCTTCTCTGGGGATGGAGCGGATATCCGTGCCGTCAATGGTGATGCGGCCCTGATCTACTTCATAGAATCGCATAAGCAGGTTGACCAGCGTGGTCTTGCCTGCACCAGTGGGACCGACGATTGCCACACGTTCGCCGGGACGAACCGTCAGATTCAGGTCTTCAATAAGCTTGGTATCCGCCTGATAGCTGAAGGAAACGTGTTCAAAGGCGACGACTTTTGGATTCGTCAGGTGCTGCACCGGTTCCAGATTAGCGGGAGCCTCCTCTTCGTCCAGCAGTTCAAAGACCCGCTCGGCGGAAGCAATGGTGGACTGAATGGTGGACGCAATGGAAGCGGTCTGAGTAATGGGCATCATCAGCTGCCGGGAATAAGCAATAATAGCTGTGACGTCTCCCAGCGTGACGATCATACCCAGAGGACCGCCGTTGATGATCCAAATACCGCCCAGAATACAGACAGCTACATAGTTGAGATTGTTGATTACCGTCATGACCGGCTGAATCACGCCGGAGATAAAAGCGGCCTTGAAGGAGGACTGAAACAGAATTTCGTTCTCCTTTGTAAACTCTTCCATGGCAGCCTTTTGGCGGCCAAAGAGTTTTACCACCGTATGACCGGTATACATTTCTTCAATCTGACCGTTCAGATTGCCGGTGGAAGCCCACTGAGTTGTAAAGTATCCCTTGGCCCTGGATGCAATCACCTTGGTCATCAGGAAACACAGCACCACGGTCAGAAGGGAGATGCAGGTCAGAGGCCAGTTGCGGCGGAACATGAAGAACAGCACACTGACCAGCGTGATAATGGCCGAGATGATCTGTGTCAGACTCATTTGAAGGGTCATGGAGATATTTTCCACGTCATTGGCCACCCGGGAGAGGATATCGCCCCGGGAATGGGAATCGAAATATTTGATAGGCAGACGCTTGAGTTTGGCGTCAATTGACTGTCGCATATCGTAGACCATGTTTTGGGCGACGTTGATCATAATGAACTGCTGAATCAGATTGCAAATCACAGTCAGCACATAGAGAATGCCGACAATCACTGCCGCGTGGCGCAGGGTGGAAAAGTTGATGCCGCCAGCGCCGGCTTCCTTGGCTTGGACGCCCTCGGTGATCACATCTACCATGTCCGCCAGCTTGTTGGGAGCGTAAGTGGTGGCAATGGTATAGATTATGGTCATCACAAAGGTCAGCAGAATCAGGGGCAGCTGGGGCTTTAAAAGCCGAAGCAGACGACTCATGGTGCCCTTAAAATCGTTGGCTTTTTCATCTGAGGAAATGAACCGCCCGCCAGGTCCCCCGGCGTGGCGTTTCTGACGCTGGAGTTCCAGTTGTCGCTTTTCCTTCTCGACGTCTTCGTTTGCCATTTATGCCACCTCCTCTGCACTCAGCTGGCTGAGTACAATCTCTTTGTATACCGGGCAGGTCTCCATCAGTTCCTTGTGCGTACCCATACCGGCAATTCTTCCTTCATCCAAAACGATAATCCGGTCCGCGCCCAATACGGTGGTAACACGCTGGGCAACGATCAGCACCGCCGCGCCCCGGGTTTCTTTGCTGAGGGCCTGCCGCAGCTTGGCGTCGGTCTTGAAATCCAGCGCGGAAAAGCTATCGTCAAAGATATACACATCAGGTCTGCGGATAATGGCCCGGGCAATGGCCAGACGCTGGCGCTGACCGCCGGAGACATTTGCGCCGCCCTGAGAAATGGGAGCTTCCAGTCCCCCGGACATCTGAGAAACAAAGTCCTTGCCCTGAGCGACCTCCAGCGCGTCCCACATTTCTTCTTCCGTGGCGTCAGCCTTACCATAACGCAGATTGGACGCAACGGAGCCTTCAAACAACAGCGCTTTCTGGGGAACAACGCCCAGGTGCTCCCGCAGCTGCGCTTGAGACAACTGCCGAATATCGATGCCATTGATCAGAATTTGACCATCAGTGGCGTCATAGATCCGAGGAATCAGATTGATCAGCGTAGACTTGCCGGAACCGGTGGAACCAATGATGGCGGTGGTTTCACCGGGCTTCGTGGTAAAGCTGATATGATCCAGCACCGGACGGTCCGCCTCCGGATAGTGGAAAGAAACATTCCGGAACTCCAATCCCTGGAAGCTGCCAAGGGAAACCGTTTCCGCAGCGGCGTCATCCTGAATGGATGGCTCATATTCCAGAATGGCGTTGATACGGCTGACAGAAGTCATCGCCCGGGGGATCATGTTCATCATCATGGACGAATTCATAATGCTCATCAAAATCTGAGAAAGGTAGGTCACGAAAGCGGTCAGGGCCCCAATGGCCATGCCACCGCCATCAATGCGGATCGCGCCCAGATAATAGGCTGCCAGCGTGGCCGCGTTCATCACCAGACTGACCAGCGGCATCAGGCTCATCATGAGTCTTTCCGCGTGTATGGCGATCTCCAGCATCTTTTTGTTGGCCTGGTCGTAGCGATCCTCCTCATAGTCCTGGCGGACAAAGGCACGAATGACACGGATGCCGCTGAGCTTTTCCCGCATGATCTGATTAAGCGTATCCACCTGGGTCTGGCGCTTTTTGAACCAGGGGTGGGAGCGGGTCGTGGTAAAGAACACGACAACGCCGATGATGGGAACGACAAAGAGGAGAATGCCGGAAAGTCGGAGATCCTGCTTCAGGCACATGATGATGCCGCCGAAGAGCAGGATGGGCGTAGTAATGATGGTGCGAAGGAGCATCTGCATCGCCTGCTGGAGCTGGTTGACGTCATTGGTGGTGCGGGTGATAAGGGATGGCGTTCCGAATTTGTCCAGGTCAGACTGAGAAAAGGACTGAACCTTCTGGAACAGAGCATGGCGCATATCCCGCCCATAGGCCAGGGATGCCTTGGTGGAGAAATAGGTGGTGCCCATATTGCAGGCGCCTACCAGAAGGGCCACAATCAGCATCAGAACGCCGTAATAGATAATGCGGCTCATATCTCCCATCATAACGCCCTGATCAATGATTTTTGCGTTCAGGTCCGGCAGAAACAGGTCGGAGAGGGATTGGGCTGCAATAAAAATAATCGTCAGCACGACCCAGCCCCAGTAGGGCTTCAGGTACCTTAGAAAGTTTTTCATGGGATTCACTCCTTGTTAACGGGCTCCGGGTTCTGAGACAAAATGGCCCGGATGTTGCCGCCCAGTGTGGTGAGGATTACGTCCAGGTGGTGATAATCTTCAGCGCTTAGTCCTTGAAAACAGGCATCAAAATAGGCGTCTACAGCCTTGCGGTTTTCCTCTTCCAGCTGAATGGCCGTTCTGGTAGGATAGATGCGGGAGATCCGCTGATCCTCCGGATCCGGCCGCCGATCCACATAGCCTGCCTTTTCCATCTTTTGCAGCATAATAGTGGCGGTGGCCCGCTGAATGTGCAACTCGTCAGCCAGTTCCCGCTGACTCATGCCTGGAGTGCGGATAATGGTTTGAATGGCGCCGATTTGAGCGGGAGGCAGACTGTCCTTTTGAAGGACAGAGCGAAAGGCCATATGATGAATGCGGGAAATATATTCGATCCGCCGCATGGCGGTATGGCTTTCCGGAGCGTCTTTCGGCGGACGATCCTCCTCGATGGGCGGGGACACTTCGCCGGGATGGCCGAGACGGCTGAAATCCGGTTCCAGACCCCAGTCGGCATCCTTACGTTTCATGAAATATAACTCCCTTCTATAACAGTTTTCAACCAAAATGTTTTTTAACTAACCGTATTCTAACTAACAATTAGCAGACTAACGATACAGGATTTCAGAGCATTTGTCAACCCTTTTTTGAAGAACTTTCCGTTCTACACATACTTTTCACATTCCACAGAAGGTCAAGTGCCCGTTTAATAAGTCAAACCGAACGCAAATGTCAGCGTTCGGTTTTGTCTTTGATGATAAATAACAGCTTCAATATACGGTAATGCCGTCCTTCCAGCAGCCGGTAGGCCAGTTTTTTGCTGTGGGGAAGCGCCTTTAAATAGAGATTATGTTTGTAATCCGGAAAGTTTTCCTCCAGGTATTCCCGAAATTCCTTGAGAAGCGGGTGGTTCGGATCAAGCCGGAGGACGCGGACAGAGGCGGCCAGATACAGGTGATCGATGCACAGCCGCTCCAATTCCTCAATATATTGGGCAAACAGGCCCTGCGTCCGATACCAGCCCAAAAGATCCTCAAAGGCGTCGATGATCTCCCGGTTCCGTTCCACATGAATGTTTTTGGTGATGGAGCCGTCCCGCTGGACATAATAATACCATGTGTCTGGCAGAACTACAACGGATTTTGCCAGCGCAAAGAGTTTCATCGTGGTGCGAAGGTCCTCGTACCAAGCCCGAGAGGGGAAGCGGATGCCGGAGTCCAGGAAGAGCTGCCGCCGGAATGCCCGACAGCAGGCATTGGGCATGGAGAGCAGCAGCGCGGGAGTAGAACGCAGGGTCAGCGGCACATGGCAGGGCAGAGGATCCACATAGGGCGCAATGTTATGTTCGCCGTCTGAGGTCATAAAGCCGAAGGAATAGATGTCGGCCCCTGTTTTTGCGATTTCGGCGGACAGGCCGGAAAGCATATGGGGCGATATAAAATCGTCGCTGTCCAGAAAAATCAGATACTCTCCCCGGGCAGATTCCAACCCTGTATTCCGTGCGCCGCCCAGACCCATATTGTCCTGATGAATGACAGTGCAGCGATAGGTTGCGGCAAGCGCGTCACAAAGTGCGCCGCTGCCGTCAGTGGAGCCATCGTCCACCAAAATCAGTTCATAATCCGTTTCCGTCTGGGCAGCTACAGAGATAACGCATTTTTCCAAATAAGTCCTGACATTATAGACAGGGACGATAATGGAAAATCTCATAGTGTGATATCCTCCTCTGCAACATCCTGGATTTTGACCAGATAATAGACCAGTGCCAGCAGGAGAGACAGATAGAAGGACGCGTTGGGCCGCCGGAGGACGCCAGCGGTGCAGACAGCGTAGACCAGAAGGATGATCAATCCCATACCCACAGCGCCGGCAATGGGTGTAAAGTATTTTTTTGCATCCCGGCGCAGGGCTTGAAGGATCTGCAAAAGGAAGTAGCCGATGAAAGCAAGCAGAAGGATCAGTCCTACTGCGCCATAGAGGAAATAGATGCCGTAGAAATCATTTTCCACATCATAGCTGTTTCCCCGATAAGTCATGCGGCCCAATTCCATACCGAACAGTTTGGCGGTAATGGGCAATTCGTCCTGAAGCAGCTGGCAGAAGTAGATTTTCTGCTGGCGGACGGCGGTAATCTCCTGCACATTGGAACTGAAATTGTATTTCCGGATCACGGCCTCAACGCCGAAGCGTTCGACAATATTGGAGGCGCACCATTCATAGACCGGTGTAAGGATACGGAGTTTGGCTGCTTCGCTAAGTTCCGGCGTTTCTGTGTTGGACTCGGCGGCGGCCAGTTCTTCCTGAAGGGATTCTGCAGCCCATTCCATTTTTGTGGCGGCAAAGCCCTGCTTTTCCTCCATGGCATCACTGTAAATATTCAGGTTCTGATACATGGGGGAGCGGGTATAGCCAGAAAGAAGCAGCGCGCCGCACAGCAACAGGATCAGAGATTTTTTCAGGTTCCACTGCCGGCACAGCGCCATAATTGCAGGCAGACCCACCGCGACCGCAAGGGCGGAGACATAGGCCAGCCGGGTGCCAATGGAATAGAGGGCGAAAAAGCAAGCCAGAGTGGAGACAAGCAGCAGCGAATACTGATATTTTCCCCGATAGCGGAAAGCCAGCATCAAGGCAATGGGAGTCGATGCGCTCAAGATGGCGGACTGTGCGTTGGTGGTGGAGAACCAGCCCAATACGCCCAACTCCTTGCCGGTATAGGTATGGGGGTCAGTGCCGGTCAATACGCTCAACAGCATCACCAGCATACAGATCAGAAGGTTGGCGCAGATGCCGGCCAGCATGGCCCGGTAGATTTGGGGGCCAATAGACAGAAAGGTGATAAAACAAAGGGTATAGACCACGATCTGAACCACCCGAATGTAGTTGGTTAAATCAGCAAAGGGATCCCAGTATCCAATCTGGAAGCAGCAAAGAACGTGGACGCCCCAGAAAACAAGACAGACAGCGGCGGCGGTCAGATAGACGCGCTTCCGCCGGGAGAGACAAAAGGCGCACAGAGCGACGGCGGCCAGTACGCCCATCCGGAGCGCCAGCGTCAGGGTATTGCTATGGCCCGCGCCGACCCAGAAATAGGACAGAATATCCAGCAGGGGCTGGAGAATCATTAAAATAAAAATCAGCACCGGCAGATGCCGGAATGTTTGAGTAATCGATTGTTGATTCATGAAAATACCTCAGGGATAATTTGTGGATAAATGAGAATATGAAAAGTATACCATAAACGGCGGGAGAAAGTCAACGGAGCGGACGAGAGGACATGCGGATTTTGACTTTATATAATGAATATGGTACAATAGCTTCACTCAGCGAGAGGTCAGTGAAACTTGTGCCTGTGGTGCAGCAAATCATTCAAATTATGCCGCAGCTTGCCCGAAAGGGGTTTCAATATGAAGAAAAAAGAAAAAAAAGAGGGTCGTTTCTGGAATTTAGGCGTGATCCGTTTTTTGACCAGTCAGCGGGAGGCGCCCGCAGAGGGAGACCTGCTGAGCAAATGGAGCGCCGGACTTCGACGGGGAGCAGAAGCGGCAATTCGGCTGCTGCATCTGGAACACGTTGTAGAGGGTAGCGTGTTTCTGCATCCATGGCTTTTTTGTCTGGCGATTTTGTTTCTGACTCCCTTTTTGCCGACGATGATCATGCTGGCGCTGCTGGGGGCCGGAGTCCTGAGTTTGATCCTGACCTATGGAAAAGGGTTAGGCCGGGTACGGCTCTATGGGCCGCCCCTTCGATGGGCGGCGTTGCTGGCGGTGATTTATGCGCTCAGTGTGTTTACTTCCGTGAATGTTGGGGAAAGCCTGTATCCCGGAATGCTGACAGCAGTGTTTATGCTGGCGGGCTTTACTGCGTTTTTGGGGATCGCCCGGTGGGGCGATCTGCGGCGGGCGTTTACCGTAGTGGCCCTTGGGGCGGTGGCTGTGAGTTTGTATGGGTTCTGGCAGCGGCTGCATCCCGAAGCATATGAATCCGGTTGGCTGGACGAGGATATGTTTGCGTCTGTTGCCTTTCGGGTGTATTCCACGCTGCAAAATCCAAATGTACTGGGCGAGTATTTTCTGCTGGTGACACCCTTTGCCTTTGCACTGGCACTGACAGCGGGAAATCGCCGGAAAAAGATTCTGTGGCTGGCGGCGACGGCGGCCATGTGCATCTGCCTGCTGCTGACCTATTCCAGAGGATGCTATCTGGGCCTTGCTTTCAGTGCGGCGGTCTTTCTGGTTCTGCTGGACCGGAGATTCCTGATTCTGATCGGCGCAGGACTGCTGCTGTGCCCCTTTGTGCTGCCGGATACCATCTGGAGCAGGATTCTGTCCATCGGAGATATGGGGGACACTTCTACCCAGTACCGGGTGCAGATTTGGCAGGGCAGCCTTCGGATGCTCCGGGATTACTGGCTCTGCGGCGTAGGGCCGGGAGAGGGCGCGTTCAACTCTGTCTATCCGCTCTATACGTTAAACGCGGTGGACACGCCCCATTCTCATAGCCTCTATCTGCAAATTCTATGCGAGACCGGCATTGCGGGGCTTGCTGCCTTCTTGGGCTTTTTGGGAAGCCTGTACCGAAGTCTTCTGACTGCTCTGCGGCACTGCCGACGCTGGGAGACAAAGATATTTGCCATGGCCGGAATTTCGGCCTTTTCTGGTTTTTTACTCCAAAGCCTGACGGATCATGCGTTTTATAACTACCGGGTAACACTGCTGTTCTTCCTCCTGGCAGGACTTTGTACCCTGCTGCGTCATGAAGAAATACTGTTCGCGCCCTATGGGACGGCGGGGGCGCTGGCGCTGAAACAGCATGAAATGCCTATGGTGCTGCACATCCTGTCGGACAGCAATCTGGGGGGCGCGGGCAGATATCTGCTGAACCTGTTTGCCGCCTACGACAGAGAACGCTATGAGATGGTGTTGGCGCTGCCCAAGGGCGGCGCATTGGCGGCCCCCGCCCGGGAGAAAGGGGTTCCGGTAGTGGAAGTGGACATGGACGGGGAAACCTCGCTGGATCTGAAAAACATTCTGACGCTGCGACAGCTTTGTATGCTGCTAAGACCGGATATCGTGCAGACCCATGGCTCCCTCAGCGGGCGCATCGCGGCCCGGGCTGTGGCAGCAAGGATCGTGTATACCCGGCACAGCGTTTTTCCGGTCAAACCGCAAAAAGGACTGCGAGTCTGGGGCAACCGGCACTATACGGACATTGCGCTGGCGGTAAGCCCGGCGGCGGAGGAGAATCTCAAGGTGCTGGGCATCCCGGCTGGCAGGATCGTTACCATGATGAACGGCGCGGAACCTCTCGTCCCTGCTTCCCCGCAGGAGCAAAGCGCACTCCGGCAGCAATACGGTGTGACGGAAGGCATATTCACAGCGGGCATCTTTGCCCGGCTGGAACCCTATAAGGGACAGGAAACGATTTTGGAAGCGGCAGCCCTGTTAAAGCGTCAGGGAAAATCGCTGAACCTCTTGATCTGCGGAACCGGTTCTCAGGAGGAAGCGTTGAAGGCGCATATAGAGAAACTGGGGCTTGGCGATATGGTGATCATGACCGGCTTTGTGGAAAAAGTGGATGGCCTGATGTCCCTGCTGGATGTCCAGATCAACGCATCGACTGGAACAGAGACCTCCAGTCTCTCTCTGATCGAAGGTATGAGTTTGGGAATCCCGGTCATTGCCAGCCGCTACGGCGGTACGCCCTATCTGATCCATCAGGAAGAGGAGGGACTTTTGTTCCCACCCGGGGACAGTGAAGCGCTTGCAGCCTGCCTGACGCGAATGATGGAGGAGCCGGAATTCCGGAAAGCCTGCGGAAACCGGGCGAAAAACGCGTAT
Source organism: uncultured Oscillospiraceae bacterium (assembly GCA_964527315.1). Classification (GTDB taxonomy): domain Bacteria; phylum Bacillota; class Clostridia; order Oscillospirales; family Oscillospiraceae; genus HGM13006. Next base: position 29,166 of record CAZGOQ010000010.1, read on the forward strand.
TTGGAGAAATACACCGCAAAAATATTTGCGGAGAATGTCGAAAACGTGTATGCGGATGTGCTGAGAAGGAGGGCGCCGTCGTGAAGAAGAAAACGATCAGTCTTTTTGATTTGGGCCTGCTCCTGCTGGTGCTGATTTTTGGGGCAGGAGCCTATTGGCTGGTACACGGAGAGCCGGACAGCCCGCCGGACAGCGCCGATCCGCTGGTGGAGGACATCTGCCGGAATTCCCGGCGGTATACAGATCCCTCGGCCCTGACGGAGACGGAGCACTATGTGCTGCAATATCAGACAGCGCTGGACACAGGGAATCTGGATCGTGTGGCAGCGCTGACCGCGCCGGGGACGCAGCTGCTGAATCATTACAACGGGCAGCCTATGGGAACACTGGAGGACATGGAACTGATGACGTTGGACGGTCGACAGCGAGTGGTTTTGACCATGAGTTGCTATGCCATTTGCAGCAAGGTACTGGCAACCACGCCCAGCGGCAGTTATATCCGCGCCGGGGACAGTGTATACCTGGATTCAGACGGCGAGACGCTGGGCCTGGCGACGATCCTCTGGATCAGTCACTAGGAGGAAACACAAATGAAAAGAAACTGGTTTCTTCTGTTGAGCGGAATTCTGATCGTATGGGTGCTGTTGGGCGGCGTTTATAAAAACACGGTGCTGAAGGACAAACGCACCGAACTGACCTATCAGTATAAAGTGACCTATACCGTGATTGTTCCGGATGTAGACGGCTTTGCTGTCAGTATGTATTATTCCGGTATGGGTCTGTTCTTTGACGAAAATACTGTGGCCGGCTCTGTGACGGAGGTGACACAGGCGCCGGCAGCGTCCGGGAAAAAAGACAGTTATGATCTGACGTTGACGGTCAATGCGTCCGGTTCCCGGCTGACACCAGAGGGCTATGGCAGCTACACGGTGACGGATGGAAAGCGATATACCTTTCTCAGCCGGTTCCTCACCTTTGAAGGATATATTTCCAGAGTAAACGAGGCATAAGGATATGAAGAAAATTCTGATGGTTTTGATGGGCCTGGATATCGGCGGCGCAGAGACTCATGTGGTGGAACTTTCATTGACCCTGAAGGAACTTGGCTGGGATGTGGTAGTGGCCTCCAATGGGGGTATCTATGAGGAAACGCTGCGGGACGCGGGTATTCGCCATGTGCAGATTCCCTCTCACACCAGAGCGCCCGGGGATATGGTCCGGGCCTACTGGGGTCTGAAACGGCTGATCGAAAAGGAAAAGCCGGATGTTGTCCACGCGCATGCACGGATCCCGGCATTTATCTGTGGGATGCTGCAAAAAAAGCTGAAGTTCCCGTTTGTGACAACGGCTCATTGGGTCTTTCATGTAAACCCGCTTTTGCGGCGGCTGACCAACTGGGGACAGCAGACCATTGCAGTCAGCGAGGATATCAGAACGTATCTCATTGATCGCTATGATCTCCCGGCCAGCCAGATCCAAATGACCGTTAACGGCGTGGATACCCGCCGGTTTTCCCCTGACAAAAGTGGCGCACTGGCCAGACAGGAATTTTCAATTGCGGAAGATGCCAAAGTGATCATCTGCGTGGCCCGGTTTCATGAGACACGTTCCAGATCCGCGTTTTTGCTGATTGAATCCGCAGAAAAGCTGGCGGCGGCAGAGCCGGGGATCCGCATTTTACTGGTGGGCGATGGAGAGCGGATGGAGGCGCTGCGGCAAAATGCGGAAACCGTCAACCGGAGGTTGGGATACGACTGCATTCTGCTCACCGGCAGCCGAACGGATGTGCCGGAACTGATTGCAGCGGGCGATGTGTTTGTCGGCGTCAGCCGGTCGGCTTTGGAGGGCATGAGTTGCGGAAAGCCCACCATCCTCTGCGGGAACGAGGGATATGGCGGCCTGGCAACGGAGGAAAACGCCCGGGAAAATCAGGAGTCCAACTACTGCTGCCGGGGCGCTGCCGCGGCAACGGCGCAAAAGCTGACGGAAGATATTTTGCGGCTGCTGCGCATGACGCCCCAGCAGAGGAAAGAGATTGGTATGGCAGGCCGGGAACTGGTGCTTCGGAATTTTTCGCTGATGACCATGGCGAAAAACTGCGAAAAAGCCTATACGCTGGCCATGAAGCCCAGAAAAAAAGTTGTGGTATCCGGTTATTACGGCTATGGGAATTTGGGCGACGATACGATTTTAAAGACGATCTGCGACCGGTACGGGCAGAAATACGATTTGACCGTGCTCTCCAAGCATCCGGTGCAGACAGCGAAGGAATGCGGCGTGACCGCGATCCCCCGCTTCCATGTGGGGAGAGTGCGGAAGGCCATTTCCCAGTGCCAGCTGCTCATCAGCGGCGGCGGCAGCCTTTTGCAGGACCGCACTTCTACCAGATCACTGCTCTACTATCTGGCGGTGATCCGGATGGCATTGAGAAAGAATAAAAAGGTCATGGTCTATGCCAACGGCATCGGCCCAATCCGCAGCGAGAAAAACCGGAAGCGGACGGCAAAGACCCTCAGCGGCGTAACGGCGATTACACTCCGAGACGAGGACTCTGTGCGGGAACTCCAGAGTATGGGTGTTACCCGAGAGGATTTGATCGTGACTGCGGATCCGGTCTTTTCGCTCAAACCCATCGGGCGGGAAGAAGCGGAGGAAATGCTGCGGCAGGCAGGTATTCCAGAGAAGACGCCGCTGCTGGGCATTTCCCTTCGGGCAGTCAGTCGGACAGCGGCGCAGAAATTATCGGGACTGTTCGACAGGATCTGCGAACAAACGGGCTGCGCGCCGGTATTCCTCTGTATGCAGCCATCGGAGGACGTTCGGGTAGCGGAGGAAGTCATGGGACTGATGCGAGTCAAGGGCTGTCAACTGCCCGAAGACTGGACTTCGGAGCAGGTGATGAGCGTCATCGGCTGCATGGAAATGGTTATCAGTCTTCGGCTGCATACGCTGATTTTCGCCGGAGCCGCCGGAACGCCGGTTATGGGCTTTGAGTACGATCCCAAGATTACCAGTCTGCTTCGAGCGCTGGATATGCCCTCGCTGGGTGCGGTAGGGGAGTTTGATATCGAGACAGCCTGCGGCATTGCGGTATCAGCCCTGTCGCAGAGGGAAACGCTCTGTACCCGGATCTCTGAAGCCACGGCGATTTTGCGGGAAAAAGAGCGGGAAAATGATCACATCCTTTACGGTTTGATGGGAGACGAGTTGGAGAAAGCGCGTCAGAGAAGAAAACGGATTGCCATTTTCCAGACCGACCTCCATGTGGGCGGCATCCAAAAGTCGCTGCTTAATCTGGTTAGCAGTTCTGTCTGCAAAAACTGTGATGTGGAGATCTATCTGTTTGAAGAGGGACTGTTTTTCGACATTTCCAACCTGCCGGAAAACATTCATCTGCACTTTTTAAAGCCGTTTCCCTTCCTGTTCCGGGTGCTGCCCTATGGCCTGGTGCGGCATCTGGTGAGGCCCTATCCCATTGAAGGAACATTTGATGTTGCCATCGACTTTAACAGCTATCAACATACCTGCGCTTACGGCGCTCTGACGGTACCCGCACCCAAACGCATTATGTGGATTCACAATGATATGGAGATCAAGCTGAGGGAGGAGCGGAAGTACCGGCTGCTCTGGTACGCCATGCGGGGGAAATACAAATACTATACCCATTTCGCTGCGGTGTCCGATGGGATCATTCCCCCCTTTCGCCGTTGCAGCGGTCAGTGGGATAAGCCCATCGTTACCATTCCCAACCCCATCAATACGGAGGAAATATGGGAGAAGTCTCAGATGGAGACGGAGATCCAGGCGGATCCGGACAAGTTCAATCTCGTATCGGTGGGCCATTTGATTCATCAAAAGGGCTTTGATCTCCTGCTGGAGGACGTTAGGAAGGTCTATGAGCAGCGGAAGGATATTGCGCTGTATATTGTCGGAAACGGGCAGGAGAGAAACACGCTGATGCGGCAGACCAAGCACCTGGGACTGGAGGACGTGGTTCACTTTACCGGTTATCTGCCCAATACTTTCCCGCTGCTTCGGCAGATGGATGCATTCTGCCTGGAGTCCCGCTATGAGGGGCAGGGTATGGTTCTGATGGAGGCGAAAGCCTTAGGCCTTCCGCTATATTTTCCTAAACGTCTGGAGAAGTATAACGCGACACTGACGGGAACAGAGGACATGGTGTCTGCGCTGGTACAGGCCCGGCGGACAGAAAAGCGGTTTGACCCGTTGGAGGAATACAACCATCAAATCTATCGATCCCTGGAACAGCTGCTCTTTCTGGACGGAATGGAGGAAAACACATGAAAAAACTCGGGTTTGGTTGTATGCGGCTGCCTATGCTTGGCGGGCCGCAGGGACAGGTGGATCAGGCGCAGTTTGACCAGATGATCGACCAATATATGGAGGCGGGCTTCTGCTATTTTGACACCGCTCACGTCTATTTGCAGGGCAAGAGTGAAATCGCAATGAAAAAGGGATTGGTGGAGCGGTATCCCAGAGATTCCTATATCTTTACAGACAAACTTTCCGGCAGCTGCTTTTCCTCCGAAGCGGAGGTTCTCCCTCTTTTTGAGCGGCAGCTGTGCGCCACAGGCCTTACATATTTTGATTATTATCTCATGCATTCGCAGACAGCGGAGGTCTATGAGAAATTTTTAAGCTGCAATGCCTATGAGACGGCGCGGGAGTTAAAGCGGATGGGAAAGATCCGGCATCTTGGAATCTCCTTCCACGATAAGCCCGCGGTGCTGGAAAAGATTCTGACCGAGCAGCCGGACATTGAGGTGGTACAGATTCAGCTGAATTACGTCGACTACGATGATCCCAGCATTGAAAGCGGCGCGGTCTATGCGGTCTGCCGGAAATTCGGAAAGCCGGTGCTGGTGATGGAGCCGGTCAAGGGCGGCGGACTGGCCAATCTGCCGGCGGCGGCGGAAAAGATTTTGGCGGAGTTGCACGGCGGAAGTCCTGCCAGCTATGCAATTCGCTATGCGGCGTCCTTTGAGGGAGTCATGATGGTACTCAGCGGGATGAGTACGCTGGCACAGATGGAAGACAATCTTGCCTATATGAAGGATTTCCATCCTCTGACGGAGCAGGAGCGGGAGGCCGTCGGGCGGGTAAGAGCAATTTTGCGGCAGGAGAATTCTGTTGCCTGTACCGGCTGCCGGTACTGCGTGGACGGATGCCCGAAGAGGATCAAAATTCCGGATATCTTTGCCTGCCTGAATACCCAGCGGCGATATCATGACTGGAACAGCGACTATTATTATGAGGTTCACACCAGAGACTCCGGAAAAGCATCGGACTGTATCCGCTGCGGCAAGTGCGCAAGGATATGCCCTCAGCATCTTCCAGTGCCAGAACTGCTGGCGGAGGCGGCGGAAGCGTTTGAACACAAGGAATAACTACTGCGGGACATCTCGGACGTCCTGCTTTTGGCGTGCAAGGCGAAATAATAAAATGACCAAACAAGTGTCATTCGGGAGTTGTTTATATTACAAATTCCTGATAAAATAAAATCATCTTAGCCTGAAAAAAGGAGGAAACTCTATGAACCACAGATACAAACAGATCCTGACGCCCATTCGAGTGGGGAAGGTTGTCATTCGTACCCGAATGGGAATGTCCAAATGCAACTCTCAGGAGCAGCAGGGGCCGGAAAATTATCCGGCGGAAGGCACCATTCGCTTTATAGAGAATGCGGCGAAAAACGGCGCTTCCGTGGTCACCATGCCCTCGGCGACCTTGACGGAGATGGACCGGAATCTCTGGGGAGATGCGGCGCTGTTTCCCATGAACAATGCGTTTGTCCATAACTATGTGATCCGGATGATCGACCGGGTACA
>CAZGOQ010000011.1:0-34920 GCA_964527315.1 uncultured Oscillospiraceae bacterium
CGAGGATGTTGCTTTCGCCGATAAAATCCGCCACAAAGGCGTTTTTCGGCTCGTTGTATATGTCCACAGGGGACCCGATCTGCTGGATGCAGCCCTTGTCCATTACGACCACCGTGTCGCTCATGGCAAGGGCCTCCTCCTGATCATGGGTCACATAGACAAAGGTGATGCCCAGCGTCTGCTGGATGCGCTTCAGTTCGATCTGCATATCCTTTCGCAATCGCATATCCAGCGCTCCCAGAGGCTCATCCAGCAGCAGCACCTTGGGCTGGTTCACCAGCGCCCGGGCGATGGCGACCCGCTGCTGCTGGCCGCCGGAAAGCGCCGTGACCTTTCGGTTCTGAAAGCCTTTCAGACTGACAATTTCCAGCATTTCCGTCACCCGGCGGTCAATTTCCTGCTCCGGAAGCTTCGAGACCCGAAGCCCGAAGGCAATATTGTCGTAGACGTCCAGATGGGGGAACAGCGCATACTTCTGAAATACGGTGTTGATCTTGCGGCGGTAGGGCGGAACATCGTTGATGCGCGCACCGTCGAAAAATACGTCTCCAGAAGTAGGCTTCTGAAAGCCCCCGATGATACGCAGGGTCGTGGTTTTGCCGCAACCGCTTGGGCCGAGCAGCGTTAAAAATTCGCTGTCGTTGATCGTCAGATCCATGGAATCCAGCACCATTTCGCCGTCAAATCTCATGGATACGTTCTGGAGACGAATGAGTTCTTTTGCCATTTATCCTCCTCCGTTCTGATAAAAATATCCGTGCCGTCCGGCGGGATTTCCCGCCAAATGGCACGGATGATTTTATTATATGCGTTCTTAGTAGATTGTCAAGAGCTACCTGGGTGTCCATATAAATTTTGTCGGAAATGTGAAATCCGCAGGCAGGTTCCTGTGTATTTTCGCAAGTCGTCGGGCGGCAAAGAAGGGGGCATTTTTATCCAGCTTTCCCTAAAGGGAAAGTTGGCTCGCCCCCGGGGGGAGACAGATGAGGGCGCAGGGGTGACGGACAGCCACCATTGCTATTTCTCCTGATCAATCGCATCTTCAATTGCTGCCATCAATACACTGGGACGAATTGAAAGAGCCTCACTAATTCGAAAAAAAGTTTCTAATGTTGGCTTTCGAACCCCTCGTTCAATCGCGCTCAAATGAGTTCGGCCAATATCTGCAAGCCCACTGACCACCTCTTGAGATAGCCTTTTGTCTTCCCTATATTTTTGGATTACCCTTCCAACAATGATTGAATCAAGCACAAAGAATCGCTCCTTTCCACTTGAAAAGTTTAAGCGGAAAGATGAAAAAAATTGAATACATATGTTGTCATTTGAAAACATATGTGTTATAATTCTTGTGAATTAAAAAAGGAGATGGTTTATTATGAATGAAACACCAAAATTAGTAACTACTACAGACAACGATCCACAACGAGCATTTTCAAGCAAGGTCGGCATAGCCTTTGGCGTAACTTTATTGGGCATTATTGCGATAGTCTATGGCTGGCATGATTTCAATGAGGTTTCAAAAAGCTGGTTTGCTGAGACATCTGATTATATTTTTTCGTTAGTATGTATTGTTGGTGGGCTTATAGATGTTATCATTGGACTGTGTCTTCCATTTTCTGCACGGACACAAGCAAGTGTGCAAAAGCTATACATATACGAAGATCATATTGATGGGAAAGTGTTTCAGCGCGTGGTGGGAGCTAGAGATTTGCCAAATGTTAGCGTTCATGAAACCTATGACAAAATTGGAAGCGTTTCAACCGGAAAGGACATGATTTTGGTAAATCTGAAGGATGGAAGAACGTTGCGCTGTTTAGCCTATAACGCGGATACTGTTGCATCCGCAATCAGGTCACGAATTAAATAAAGCTATTTCAGTAAGATTGACATATTTTTTGTAATAATATATGGATAGATCAGCAGACTTTTTCCTGCCTATGGGTAAATAGAAAATGCGCCCGGTGATGTGTTAGATTAAAACAGTTTTTGCGCATTCCTAATAATGTTGATATGGAGGTACTTTATTATGAAACGTATATTGGCTTGTATTCTTGTTCTGCTATTACTGTGCGCTTGCGGAAAATCTGCAAGTCCACAATATACAAAGGGAATGCTTACAAATGGGGAAACAATTGATGACATTGGAGAAGTTGATTGGGACACTCAAGTAATTCGCAGCGTTACAAGTTATGGGGCAAACGGCAGTTCGGGCACGTATGCATTAAATTTCGTTCAGTTGACTGATGGCCGATGGGTTGCATGGAAGGATAGCCTGTATGTCGTGAGCACAGATGTCTCAAACACTTTGTCAATGGGGAATTACTGGTTGTCTGCATATGTAAAATAATTGGAATATATAGTCTGCCTATTACCCTCAACTGTCACAGTTGCGCCATATCGCTTTCCCCTTCAAATACAGAAAGCCGCCGCTGTGGAATGAACTCCACAGCGGCGGTCATATCTTCTGATTTACAGAGCCTTCTTTGCAGTTTCTACCAGAGCGGCAAAGGCGACGGGGTCGTTGATGGCCATTTCGGAAAGCATCTTCCGGTTCATGGTGATGCCCGCCCTTTTCAGGCCGTTCATAAAGCGGGAATAGTTGATCTCATAGGGCGCGACCGCAGCGGAAATGCGGGTGATCCACAGGCGGCGGAAATCGCGCTTCTTGGCACGACGGTCACGGAATGCGTAGCTGCCGGATTTCATAACGGCCTCTTTGGCCATCTTAAAGTGCTTGGATTTGCTGCCCCAATAGCCCTTTGCAAGCTTCAGAACTTTATTGCGTCTTTTGCGCGTCATCATTGCGCCTTTTACTCTAGCCATTTATAGGATCCTCCTTGAAGTAGTAGAAATTATTTATAGGGAATGAGTTCTTTGATCGCCGCAACGTTGGTTTTGTCCGCATAGCTGCCATGACGCAGACGGCGGGTGCGCTTGGTTTCCTTCTTTGTGAGGATATGGCTCTTATAGGCGCAAGCCTTTTTGACCTTGCCGGTTTTGGTCATTTTAAATCTTTTCTTTGCGCCGGAATGCGTTTTGATTTTGTTTGCCATAATGGTGTACTCCTTCCGTATCGATCAAGTAGTTATTTTCCTGTTTTCGGGGTCAGGAACATGGACATATGGCGGCCATCCAGCTTGGGCTGGCGTTCCACGTTGGCAGTTTCGGCGCAGGCCTCGCCAAATTGACCAAGCAGCGTTCTGCCAATGTCGGTATGGGCCATTTCACGGCCCCGGAACCGGACAGTTACTTTGACCCGGTTTCCCTCTTTCAGAAACTTCTGCGCACTCCTGACCTTGACGTTGAAGTCGTTCGTGTCAATGCCGGGCGACATACGGACTTCCTTGATCTCAGTCACGTGCTGGTTTTTCCTGGCTTCCTTCTCCTTTTTCGCCTGTTCAAAGCGGAACTTGCCATAGTCGATGATCTTGCACACCGGTGGGGTGGCGTTGGGCGCGATCTTTACCAGATCCAGGCCCTGATCATAGGCTTTTTCCAGGGCGTCATGGGGAGACATGATACCAAGCTGTTCGCCAGTTGGACCGATCACACGGATTTCCTTGTCTCTGATATCCTCATTGAGCTGATGGTCAAGCTTGCTGATATGAAACACCTCCAACAAAAATTGCGGATGCCGCACTGGCACCCGCAAACAGACACAAAATCACCAAAGAATTTCATATCGAACCGTTTCGCTTTTGCTGACGGTGAGGTGCGGGGCCGCCGCGCCTGCTTCCTTTTCCGGGAAGCATTGTAGCACGGATTGTCTCGCTTGTCAAGAAAAATCGTCACATTTTTCTATCCGACGCCCAGCGCCTCAAGGGCCATGCAGACAAAGGGCACGAATACCAGCGCCGGGAGGAAGTTGATCACCCTGATCTTTGTTATGCCGACAATATTAAAGCCCAGAGCAAGGATCATCAGGCTGCCGGCACAGGTCAATTCCGCGATGGCGGAAGCGGACAGCACCGGGGCCAGAAACTGCGCCAAAAGCACGATAGCCCCCTGAAACACCAGCACGAATGCCGCCGAAAACAGTACGCCGACGCCCAGCGTGGCCGACAGCATCATGGAGGAGATGAAGTCCAGAAGAGATTTTGTCAGCAGCATTTCGTTGTCGCCCTTAAGCCCTGCGTTCAGGGAGCCGACAATGGTCATAGCGCCGATGCAGAACAGCAGGCAGGCGGTAATAAAGCCCTGAGAGATCTGCGCCGCTTTTCCGGCTCCGGCGGTTTTCCCCGCTACCTTTTCCACCGCCCGGTTCACATGGCCGTCGAGATCAAGCAGTTCTCCCACCAATACACCCAGCACCATGGAAATGATCAGCACCAGCGTGTTTTCTCCCGCAAGAATCCCCGCGATACCAATGGCCACGGTACACAGGCCGATGGCTGTCATGACCGCGCCGCTGAGCCGTTCCGGGATGCCCTTTTTACAAACCAGTCCAATGGCGCTGCCCAGCAGCACCGTCAGGGTGTTGACGAAAACTCCAAACATAAATTCCCCCGCTTTCTACAAATTCAAGGGAAACTATAACAGATTTTAGGAGTTGCGTCAACTACGGAGATTCCGCCGGGCGGTTTATTCACAGAAAAAACAAAGACCCACCAGTCGGTGGATCTTTGCGAATCTTTTATTTCTTCCGCTGGATCATGGACACAGTGTCGGCAATCAGCGCCGCGACGCCGTCGGCATCCAGGATCGAAGTGTCAATGCTTATCATAGCGCTGCCTGCGTCGCCCCATTTTTTATGAGTGAAGAAGTTATAGTAATCCGCCCGGGCTTTGTCCTGCTTTTTGATGGTCTTTCCCGCCAGACTTTCGCTGTCGATAGACTGCTCCGTCATCACTTTTTTCACCCGGTATTCTGTCGGCGCATGGAGGAAGACTGTCAGCAGGTTCTTTTTCTCCCGCAGGATATAGTCCGCACAGCGGCCCACGATCACGCAGTTATCCGCCTGCGCCACCTTACGGATGATATTAAACTGAGCGAAAGCCAGCTGCTGATTGAGGGGCAGCGTATCGCTGGTGGCCGCACCGGTCATATACAGGCTGTAAATCAAGCTGCCGCTGGGCTTTTCATCATAATGCTGCATGGCTGCGGCGGAGAAACCGTTTTCCTCTGCCGCCATGGTTAAAATTTCTTTGTCGTAAAAGGCGTATCCCAGCCGCTGGGCAACCTTCTCACCGATTTCTCTTCCGCCGGAGCCAAACTGTCTGCCAATGGTAATAATCATAGGAACACCGCCTTTTTTAAATTTTGGGACGCACCCCTGCTTCTGATTTTAAGAATAGCACCTTTCATTGAAAATGACAACTGAAAAACGAAACATAAATTAAATTTATGGAATTTCCACAAAACCCGGCTGGAATTTTCTCCACTAAAACCGAAGTACCTTGATGAGATTTGTCGAGCCGCTGATGCCTACCGGGATTCCCGCCGTGACCACTGCCAGGTCGTCAGCCTGCACATAACCCAGATCCCAGGCATAACTGCGGGCCAGATTCAGCAGCTTGTCGGTAGAATCCACTACCGGGACCAGAGCCGTCTCCACGCCCCAAACCAGGCTCAAAAGGCGCCGTGTCCGTTCGTTCACTGTCAGCGCCAGCACCGGGCAGCCCGGATGATTCATCGCGACTTTTTTTGCCGTAATGCCCCGGTTGGTTACAGAGATGATCGCTTTGGCGTCCAGTTCCATCGCCGTGGTGCAGCAGGCCCGGGAAATGGCAAGGCCCACATTTTGCGTCGGGGATGCCGGCCTGCCGGAAAACGCCGTCCAATAATCAATACTGCGCTCTGTATGCTCAGCAATCGAAGCCATGGTGGTCAGCGCTTCGACCGGGTATTTTCCGCTGGCTGTTTCGCCGGAGAGCATCACGGCGCTGGCGCCATCGAACACCGCCTGGGCCACGTCGTTGACCTCGGCCCGGGTGGGACGGGGATTGCGGATCATGGAGTCCAGCATCTGGGTCGCCACGATGACATTTTTTCCGGCCCGGCAGCATTTCCCGATAATCTCCTTTTGCAGCACGGGTACCTGATAGCTGGGCACTTCTACGCCCAGATCCCCCCGGGCCACCATCACCCCGTCCGCTGCTTCGATGATTTCGTCAATGTTGTCAATGCCCTGCTGATTTTCAATTTTTGCAATGATCTCGATACTGCCGGCGCCGGCGCCCTGGAGCAGTTTCCGGATGTCCAGAATATCCTGTGCCGACCGGGTAAAGGATGCGGCGATAAAATCGAACCCGTTTTCCACCGCGAACAGAATATCGCTTCGGTCCTGCGAAGACAAAAACGGCAGATCCACCGGCGTGCCTGGGAGATTGATCCCCTTGCGGTTCCGAAGTTCGCCGCCGCTGAGTACGCGGCAGACGACGTCCCTGCCGGAAATCTCTTTTACGACCAGTTCAATCAGGCCGTCGTCAATGCAGATTCGGGTGCCGGGAGCAACCACCTCTGCAAGATTTGGATAGGTGGTGCTGCAGCCGGTTTTGTCGCCCGGCCGCTGTGTGCCGTAGAGGGTAAACGTGTCCTCCGGCTGAAGCTTCGCCGCTCCATCCTGAAAATCACCGGTCCGGATCTCCGGCCCTTTGGTATCACACATGGCCGCAATGGGAAGTCCCAGTTCCTCCCGCAGTTCCTGAAGCAGATTCAGCATATCGAGATGACTGTCGTGGGTGCCGTGGGAGAAGTTCATACGGGCCACATTCATGCCGCCGAGACACATTTGCCGAAGTACAGCCTTATCCGCCGTAGCCGGACCCATGGTGCAGATGATTTTTGTTTTACGCATAACAGGTTATCCTCTCTTAATGGTCTGTCGCTGTGCGTTCTTCCAGCGTTCTTTTTGAACGGTTCTGGTTGAAAAACAGGGCAAATTTCGCCCGGGCGGACGCCTGGGCGAAATCGTATGTCAATTGCTTTCGTGCAGCGCAGCGCAGGCCGCCAGAGACAGGAAGGACTGCTCGCTGGTATCGCTGCGGGATGTAATGGCAATGGGGATCTTTGCGCCCACGATCACGCCGCAGGAGGAAGCATGGCCGTTCATTTGCAGAACCTTGATCAGCAGATTGCCGGACAGCAGCTCCGGCACTACGATGCCGTCAAATTCGCCGCACAGGGGGCAATCGTAACCCTTGAGCCGGGCCGCTTCCTTGGAAACAATCAGGTCGTAGGAAATCGGCCCCACCAGTTCGCAGTTGGCAATGGGCGTCTCATTGTGAGAGCGGACAATGTTCTGCGCTTCAATGGTGTCTGGCATATGGAATGCGGGCTGCTCAGTCAGCGCCAGCAGCGCGATTCTTGGCTTTTCATAGCCAAGCGCCGTCAGCAGGCCGGCCATATTCTTCACAACCTTTTTCCGCTGGTTCTGATCGGGATGTACTAAGATGGTCACATCGGAGACGGCCAGAATCCGGTCATATTCCGGAAACTTCACCATGGTCACCTGGGTCAGCAGCTGGTCGGTCAGCAGATTGTTTTTCTTATCCAGAATGGGCATCAGGAAATCCCGTGTCTGGGTATTGCCCCGCATCAGCACATCCGCTTCTCCGGCATGGATCATGTTGATGGCGGCCTGTACCACGTTCTGATCGTCCGGCACCGGACGAAGCTTGTAAGGGGAAGAAATCAGTCCCAGATTTTTCAGCATTGTTTCTATGCGCTCCTTGTTGCCCGCCAGAGTCAATTCCGCGAAGCCCATATGCTGGGCCCGAAAAGCGCCCTTGAGAATGTTTTCACAGTCTGCTCCGGCGATGACGACCCGAACCGGTTTTATCGCCGATTTCGCTTTGTCTACGATGAAGTCAAAATTTTGTTTATACATTACGAAAACTCCTTTCCATATGTCCGCCTCCGTAAACGGAGGACTTTTGGTATATGCCTCCCCTGAAAGGGAAGGTGAGACACGATCCGTTTCCGGCATTCCGATCCGATTCCGTGCGAAGCGCCGGGAAGCGGTTTATGCCTCGTCCTTGATTGCCGCCTGCGCCGCCGCCAGGCGGGCAATGGGGACCCGGAAGGGGGAACAGGAAACATAGTCCAGCCCGATGCGGTGGAAAAATTCCACAGAGGAGGGGTCGCCGCCATGCTCGCCGCAGACGCCCAGCTTGATATCCGGCCGGGCCTGTCTGCCTTTTTCGCAGGCCATTTCCACCAGCTTGCCCACACCGGCCTGATCCAGCTTGGCAAAGGGATCGAATTCATAGATTTTCTGCTCATAATAGCTGCCGAGGAACTTCCCGGCGTCATCCCGGGAGAAGCCAAAGGTCATCTGGGTCAGATCGTTGGTGCCAAAGGAGAAGAACTCCGCATCTTTGGCGATCTCATCGGCGGTCAGCGCAGCCCGGGGAATTTCGATCATGGTGCCGACCTTGTAGGTGAGATTCATTCCGTTTTCCGCCAGCAGGGCATCCGCAGTTTTCGTTACGACGGATTTGACAAAGTGCAGTTCCTTCCGCTCGCCCACCAACGGGATCATGATCTCCGGCACGACCGTCCAATCGGGATGCCGCTTCTGGACATTGACCGCTGCCTGTATGACCGCTCTGGTCTGCATGGCGGCAATTTCCGGATAAGTCACGGAAAGCCGGCAGCCCCGGTGGCCCATCATGGGATTGGCTTCATGGAGAGAGATTACCACGTCATTGAGTTTTTCTGTGGAGATGCCCATATCTTCCGCCAGCGCCTGAATATCCTCCGGGTCTGTGGGCAGGAACTCATGGAGGGGCGGATCCAGAAAACGAACCGTGACGGGATAGCCATGCATGGCTTCAAAGATCGTCTCAAAATCAGAGCGCTGCATCGGTTCGATCTTGCTGAGGGCGCGCTCCCGCTGCTCGACGGATTCCGATACGATCATCTCCCGGAACGCGGCGATCCGATCTGCGTCGAAAAACATATGCTCTGTGCGGCATAGGCCGATGCCCTGTGCGCCGAATTGATAGGCGTTGGCCGCGTCGGAAGGCGTCTCCGCGTTGGCCCGAACCGTCAGGCGGCGGAATTGATCCGCCCATGCCATGACCCGGCCAAACTCGCCGCCAATGGAGGCGTCTACCGTGGGGATCAGTTGATCGTAAATGTTGCCGGTGGAGCCGTCCAAAGAGAGCACATCGCCCTCCCGGTAAGTTTTTCCGCCCAGTGTAAATTTCCTGTTTTCTTCGTCCATCTCGATGGCGGTACAGCCGGAAACGCAGCAAGCGCCCATCCCTCTGGCTACTACAGCCGCGTGGGAGGTCATGCCGCCTCGAACGGTGAGAATACCCTGGGCTGCTTTCATGCCCTCGATGTCCTCGGGAGAAGTTTCCAGCCGAACCAGAATGACTTTTTTGCCCTCAGCGGCCCAGGTCTTTGCGTCCTCTGCGGTGAATACGATCTGACCGGCCGCCGCGCCGGGGGAAGCCGCCAGCGCTTTTCCAACCGGCTCCACTGTGTTCAGCACCGCCGGATCGAACTGGGGATGCAGCAGCGCCGAAAGGCTCTTGGCGTCGATCATGGCAACGGCTTCCTTCTCGGAGATCATGCCCTCGTCCACCAGATCACAGGCGATTTTCAGCGCCGCAGCTGCAGTACGCTTGCCGTTCCGGGTCTGAAGCATATAGAGTTTTCTGTCCTCAATGGTGAACTCCATATCCTGCATATCCCGATAGTGGGATTCCAGCGTATGGCAGATGTTCACAAACTCCGTATAGACCTCCGGCATGACCTCCGCCAGATGGTCAATGCTCTGGGGCGTGCGCACACCGGCCACCACGTCCTCGCCCTGGGCGTTGAGCAGGAATTCGCCAAACAGTTCTTTTTCGCCGGTGCCGGGGTTTCTGGTAAAGGCCACGCCGGTGCCGGAAGTGTCGCCCATGTTGCCAAAGACCATCATCTGGACATTGACCGCCGTGCCCCAGGAATAAGGAATGTCGTTATCCCGGCGGTAGACATTGGCTCTGGGATTATCCCAGGAGCGGAATACCGCCTGAATGGCGCCCATCAGCTGCTCTCTGGGATCCGCAGGGAACTCCTCGCCGATCTTTGCCTTGTATTCAGCCTTAAACTGTCCCGCCAGTTCCTTGAGATCCCCGGCGGTCAGTTCCACGTCATAGGTAATGCCCCGCTTTTCCTTCATCTGGTCAATGAGCTGCTCAAAATATTTTTTGCCCACCTCCATGACCACATCGGAGTACATTTGAATAAACCGGCGGTAGCAGTCCCAGGCCCAGCGGGGGTTATCGGACTTCTTCGCCAGCGTTTCGACAACATCCTCGTTCAGACCCAGGTTTAAAATGGTGTCCATCATGCCGGGCATGGAGGCCCGGGCGCCGGAGCGGACGGAGACCAGGAGAGGATTTTCCCGATCTCCGAACCGTCTGCCGCAGATCTTCTCCATTTTTTCAATATATTCCATGATCTCGGCCTGAATCTCCGGCGAGATTTGCTTGCCGTCCTCATAATATTGGGTACAGGCCTCTGTGGTAATGGTAAAGCCCTGGGGCACCGGAAGCCCAAGATTGGTCATCTGCGCCAGATTGGCGCCTTTGCCGCCCAGCAGTTCCCGCATATTGGCATTGCCCTCGGAAAACAGATATACATACTTTTTGTTCATTTTATAGAGAGTCCCCTTCCTCTTTCGGATGGTACTGCGGGGAACCAAGGTTCCCTTGTGATGATATTTTTACTGACCGTCTACTCTGGACATATGCCGGATCAACTCCAGAAGCTTGTTGGAGTAGCCCATCTCATTGTCATACCAGGCCACCACCTTGACAAAGGTGTCTGTCAGCGCAATGCCCGCTTTTGCGTCGAAAATCGAGGTGCGGGCATCGCCCAGGAAGTCGGAGGATACCACATCCTCATCCGTGTAGCCCAGAATGCCCTTGAGTTCGCCCTCAGACGCCGCTTTCATGGCCTGGCAGATCTCTTCATAGGTGGCTTTTTTCTTCAAATTTACCGTCAGATCCACGACAGATACATCCAGCGTAGGGACCCGAAGGCTCATGCCGGTCAGCTTGCCGCTGAGTTCAGGGATGACCTTGCCCACGGCTTTGGCCGCGCCGGTGGAAGAGGGGATGATATTCCCCGTTGCCGCCCGGCCGCCCCGCCAGTCTTTCATGGAGGGTCCGTCTACTGTTTTTTGGGTTGCGGTTACGGAATGGACCGTGGTCATCAGACCGTCCTCAATGCCGAAATTATCGTGGAGTACCTTGGCCACCGGCGCCAGACAGTTGGTGGTGCAGGAAGCGTTGGAAACAAACTTCATATCAGAAGTATATTTGTCCTGATTGACGCCCATGACGAACATCGGCGTATCGTCCTTGGAGGGCGCCGACATCACCACGTGCTTTGCCCCGGCGTCCAGATGGCCCTGGGCTTTTTCCCTGGTCAGGAACAGACCGGTGGACTCGATCACATAATCCGCGCCGACCTTGCCCCAGGGGATATTCTTCGGCTCCCGTTCTGCGAACACGGGGATCTCGCGGCCGTTTACCACAATGCCCCCATCCGTATGGGAGACCTCTCCCTGAAATTTGCCGTGCATGGTGTCATATTTCAGCATATATGCCAGATACTCCGGCTCACACAGATCGTTGATGCCAACGATCTCAATATCCGGAAAATTCACACTGGCCCGAAATGCCATACGTCCAATGCGGCCGAAGCCGTTGATGCCCACTTTGATTGCCATATTCATTACCTCCATCATCATCTTGTTCAGCAAACCAGAAAAGCGCCGTCAAAATTTAGTATATGCGTCATGGTTTTCAAATATCCGCAGGAACAAAAGTCATGATACGTTTCGCTTGTTCCATACGTTTCGGTACATTTTCATGATAGCACAGCGCCCTCTGTCTGTCAATGGAGAAGTTGGCAAATTATTCGCATTTTTCATAATTATTTTGAAATTCAATGTGGGAAACTGTGAAAAACGTGCAAAGAACACGCCCTTTCGGAAAAAAGTGTTGTATTTCTGACAGGGTGTGCTATAATGAATTTAAATCAATTTCTGCAGCGAGGTATGAGATGAAAGTCACTTCCGATCGATTTTATGGGCTGTTTACCTGCTCTTTTCGGGGAGCGGTTCTTTGTCATAACTAGATTGGATCATACCGAACGTCAGCCGAATGCGTCCCGCTGAATGTATGGTTCAGTCGGGGCGATTTTTCTTTTTTTCAAACACGCGGGAGGGATATCTATGGTCATTATTATGAAGCCCGGCGTCACCCGGGAGCGGATCGAAGCCCTTGCCCATGAACTGGAAACACAGGGCATAAAGGTTGGCATCACCAACGGCGTCGGCTGCTCGATCCTGGGCCTGGTGGGCGATACCGTGCACCTCAATATGGACGATCTCATGCTTCATGAGGGCGTGGAGCGGGTCATGCGGGTGCAGGAACCCTATAAGAAAGCAAACCGGAAGTTCCACCCGGACGACACAATCATAGACGTGGGCGGTGTGAAAATTGGCAGCGGGAATTTTGCCGTGATTGCCGGTCCCTGCTCCGTGGAGACGGAGACGCAGATCATTTCCGTTGCGGAGGATGTGAAAAAAAGCGGCGCGAAGCTGCTCCGTGGCGGCGCGTTTAAACCCAGAACTTCGCCTTATTCCTTCCAGGGCATGGGCGTAGAGGGACTGGAACTGCTGCTGCGGGCCAAAAAAGCCACCGGTCTTCCTATTGTCACTGAAATCATGAGTCCCAAATACTGCGAGTTGTTTGAGAACTCTGTGGATGTGGTACAGGTAGGCGCCCGGAATATGCAGAACTTTGACCTGTTAAAAGAGGTCGGGAAAATGTCCAAGCCGGTGCTTTTAAAGCGCGGCCTCTCCAGCACCTATGAGGAGTGGATCATGTCCGCAGAGTATATCATGTCCGAGGGAAACGAAAACGTCATCCTCTGTGAGAGGGGCATCCGTACCTTCGAGAACTATACCCGGAACACATTGGACATTTCCGCCATCCCCGCCCTGCGGCGGATGACGCATCTGCCCATTCTCATCGACCCCAGCCACGCCGGCGGTGAAACCTGGCTGGTGGAGCCGCTGACCATGGCGGCCATTGCCGCCGGCGCCGACGGCGTGATGATCGAGGTACACAACGACCCGCCCCATGCCAAGTGCGACGGCAAGCAGAGCCTGACTCCGGCGCAGTTTGACACGCTGATGCAGAAAGCTGCCGGGCTGGCCGCGTTTTTTGGGAAAGAACTATGAAAAAGCTGACGGTGGCCCTTCCCGGCAGAAATTATGATATCGTCTCGGAGCCGGGTTTGCTGGACAAAGCCGGGGCGCTGCTGCGGCCTGTTTTAAAGGGAAATTTGGCCGTGGTCATTACGGACAGCAATGTGGAGCCGCTCTATGGACTTCGTGTCCTGCGGAGCCTTTCTCAGGCGGGCTTTCAGACGGCTCTGCTGGAAATCCCCGCCGGAGAGCAGAGCAAATGCCCGGAGGTGCTGGCGGAACTTTGGGAGCAGCTGGCGGATGTGGGCCTGAGCCGCACCGACGCGGTCATTGCGCTGGGCGGCGGCGTGGTGGGCGATCTTTCCGGCTTTGCCGCCGCGACGATTCTCCGGGGCGTGGACCTTGTCCAGATCCCCACGACCCTGCTGGCTCAGGTGGATTCCTCCGTGGGCGGCAAGGTGGCCGTGGACTTGAACGCCGGGAAAAATCTGGCCGGGGCCTTTTATCAGCCGAAAATAGTGCTGATGGACCCGGAGTGCCTGAACACCCTGCCGGATCGGGTGCTTTCCGACGGCATGGCGGAGGTGATCAAATACGGCTGCATTTGGGATAAAAACCTGTTTGCCCAACTGACCGAGTTGGACAGCCGGGAAAAAATTATGGGTCATATTGAGGACATCACCCTCGCCTGCTGTGATATCAAGCGGCAGGTGGTGGAACAGGACGAAAAAGATACAGGTCTGAGAATGCTTTTGAATTTCGGGCACACGCTGGGGCATGTCTATGAAAAGGCGTACAACTATGAGACCTACACCCACGGCGAAGCCGTGGCGGCAGGCATGGTAGCGGCGGCAAAATTGGGACAGGCCATGGGCGTGACCCCTGTCGGAACGGAGGAAAAAATTGCGGCGCTGCTGAACAAGTTCAGCTTACCCACCGAGATCGCCGCCTCTCATGCGGACTATGCGGAAACGCTGGTCAGGGACAAAAAAAGTCAGGGCGAGGACATTCATCTGATCGTTTTAGAGGAAATCGGCAGGGCCAAAGCGGTAAAGATGAAGAAATCAGAACTGCTGGCGCTTATAAAGAAGCTGTAGGAGCATCTGAACCGGATAAAATCATGAAGGAGGCTGTGCCGTGGAACGCTGGGACGCATATCTTTCTGACGGAACAAAGGCGGGCTGCGATCTGGTTCGGGGCGGAGAAAATCCGAAGCACTATTATCATTTAGTGGCCGAGGTGCTGGTGCGCCATAAAGACGGCACCTATCTGGTCATGACCCGGGATCCGGAGAAGAAAAACCATGGAGGAATGCTGGAAGCCAGCGCTGGAGGGGCTGTACGGAAGGGAGAGACTTCTGAGACTGGCGCAAGGCGGGAGCTATTTGAGGAAACCGGTATCCGGGCGGAGACGTTGACCTTGTTTCGGCGGTGGAGCGAACCCTGGTATCCCCTGCTGTTTGACTATTATTTGACAGAAACCGATGCGCCCAAAGGTTCTGTAACGCTTCAGGAGGGCGAGACTGTGGCCTATGCCTGGGTCACGGAAGCGGAACTGAGAGACATCATCGCCCAGAAGAAGGTTGTCCACTGGGACTATTTGCAGGAGATATTTTCGGCAGAGAAAAGGACGCAGACAAATTGACTTTCCCGTGTCCTACCAGTATTTACGAAAGAACTGTAAGCATTAATGCAAGGAGTTTTTTATGACAGAATCTACGGAAAAAACGCTGCGTTCCATGGCGGCATCTTCTGCTATGGAGGGACTTCCCCGAAGCGATCAGCAGTTACAGACCATCCAAAAAATATTAAACGGGGAAACGTCTTTGCAGGATTATTTTGCAGAAGTAATTGCATCCGGCAGGAGGGAACGGTAATGGCCTGTTCCATTTCAGCATCGGAAAATCAGTGCTATCCGGGAACAACCGTGTTGGTAAACAAGCTGGGCGTGAAAGAACAGGCAACACTGAATCAAGCGGAAAGCGTTGCTGTGGCGCTTCGTGCGACAGAACTGTTGGAAGCAGCGTATTCTGCGCCTTTTTCCTTTTCTTTTTATTGTGGCCTCCATAAAACGCTTTTCGGGGATATTTATGATTGGGCCGGGGAACTTCGGACAGTAGATTTGAGTAAGAAGGGGACAACCTTCTACCCTGCAAGCCGGCTTTTGACGCTGGGTAATGCCAAATTTCAACATCTGCAGGACCAACAGGATTTTTGCGCCTTGGATGGCTCCGACTATATCCATGCAATTGCAGCGTTCTACCATGAATTAAATATGCTGCATCCATTCAGAGAGGGAAACGGCAGAACCCCGCGTGTGTTTTTTACAATGCTTCTCCGGCGAAAAGGCTACAACATTGACGTTTCCATCTGTGATACCGACCGACTTATGATTGCAACAATCTACGCAGCTCAAGGGGTGTTGGAACACCTGGAAATGTTTTTTGCGGATTTTTTGAAGGGAGCAGACCCTCTATGACAATTACCATTGCGCCTCAGTTCCTTTCCGGCTCCATCACACCGCCTTCCTCCAAGAGCCAGTCCCATCGGCTGATCGTTGGGGCGGCGCTGGCGGCGGGGAAAAGCTGTATCTCCAGCGTGTCGGACAGTCAGGATATCTCCGCTACGCTGCGCTGCATGGAGGGACTGGGCGCCAAATATCAGTGGGAGACGGCGAAGAATGCCGAACAGGGCGTCGAGGACGCCGAGGACGCCGTCCACTGCAGGGCGCTGCGGATTACAGGGATTGCCCGGAGAAATGCTGCGCCCCAGAAAATCCTTGACTGCGGGGAATCCGGCTCGACCCTGCGCTTTCTTATCCCCATTGCGCTGGCGGTGGCGGGGGGCGGCGTATTCACTGGCCACGGGCGGCTGATGCAGCGGCCCCAGACTCCCTATTTTGAAATGTTTGAGGGGAAGGGCATCGACTGCCGCGTGGAAGCCGGTACCCTGAGGGTACATGGGACGCTGCGTCCCGGCAAATATTCGATCCGGGGCGACGTATCCTCCCAATTTATCACCGGACTGCTCTATGCCCTGCCCCTTTTGAATGGGGACAGCGACATTGTTTTAACAACGCCGCTGGAATCCGCCGGATATGTGGACATGACGCTGCAAGCGCTTCGGCAGTTTGGCATTTCCATACAGCCCGCCGAAAACGGCTGGCATACGCCGGGAAACCAAACGTATTTTCCGGCCGATGTACAGGCCGAGGCCGACTGGTCCCAGGCAGGGTTTTTCCTGGCGGCAAAGGGAATGGGTAATGATTTGACCATTTCGGGGCTGAGCGAAAATTCTACCCAGGGAGACCGGATTGCCGCCGCGTATTTTCGGCGCTTAAACGGCCCGGGACGGGTGGAACTGGATGTTTCCGGCTGTCCCGATCTGGCGCCGCCGCTGGCGGCCCGGGCGGCTCTGCGCCCAGGACAGGAAACGAGGATCACCGGCGCGGCCCGGCTCCGCATCAAGGAAAGCGACCGGCTTGCTTCCGTTACTGCAGTGCTGAACGCTATGGGCGCGGATGTGCGGGAGCGGCCCGACAGCCTGACGATTTTCGGAAAAGAAATCCTTGCCGGGGGCGTAACGGTGGACAGCTGGAACGACCATCGCATTGCCATGATGGCGGCCATTGCCGCTACAAAATGCGAAAAGCCCGTTACCATCACCGGTGCGGACAGCGTAAAAAAATCCTATCCGGACTTTTGGGCGGATTACCGCCGCCTTGGCGGGGATCTGTGGGAGGAATCAGAATGAGATATGCCATTTTCGGCGAGAGCCACGGACCCGCCGTTGGCGTGGTGCTGGAGGACGTGCCCTCCGGCGTGGTGTTAGATGAGGCGTTTATTGCGGCAGAACTTGCGCGGCGGGCCACAGGGAAAAACGCCCTGTCCACGGCCCGAAAGGAAGCGGATCAGGTGGAATTCCTCTCCGGGGTTTTCGACGGAAAGACCACCGGCACGCCCCTGTGTATGATGATCCGCAACGGCGACCAGCATTCAGGCGACTATGAGAAAATCCGGTATCTGGCCCGGCCCGGTCATGCCGATCTGAGCGGATTTGTCCGCTATCAGGGCTGCAATGATTACCGCGGCGGCGGCCATTTTTCCGGGCGGCTGACGGCCCCGTTGGTGGCCGCGGGGGCGGTCGCCAAGCTGATTTTAAAAGAAAAGGGTGTTGTCTCCGCCGCTCACATTGCCGCCATTGGCGGTATTTTGGACGAAAGCATTTCTCCGACAAAGCCGGATATGGAAGCGCTCCTCGCCTGCGGAAAAAAGGAGTTTCCCACGCTCTCGGACCGGCAGGGAAAAAAGATGCAGGATCTGATTTTACAGTGCCGGGAGGAATCGGACTCCGTTGGCGGGATCATCGAGTGCGTGGTGGTCGGCCTGCCCATGGGCTTGGGCGCGCCGGATTTTGACCGGAACGCCGAGACGGAATTTGCCCGGCAGTTGTTTGCCATTCCCGCATTGAAGGGACTGGAATTCGGTGACGGATTTGGCCTTTCAGGGATGCGGGGCAGCCAGGCCAACGACCCGTGGCGGACGGAAAACGGCCGGCCGGTCACGGCCACCAACCACAACGGCGGGATTTTGGGCGGCATCACCACCGGAATGCCCATTGTATTCCGGGTGGCCATGAAGCCCACCCCTTCCATCGCACGGGAGCAGGATACCATCGATATGCGGACCGGCGAGGAGAAAAAAATCACAGTGCAGGGCCGGCATGATCCCTGTATCGTCCACCGGGCGGTACCGGTGGTAGAAGCGGCGGCGGCGCTGGCGGCAGTCAATTTGTTGAGAGGGTGCGCAATATGAAGGAACTGGATTCCATGCGGCAGGAGATCGACCGGATCGACCGCCAAATCGTAGCATTGTTTTCCCAGCGCATGGATGTGACCGAGCGGGTGGGAGAGTATAAACAGAAAATCAATATGCCGGTGCTGGACCGGAGCCGGGAAAGAGAGGTCCTTGCAGACAAGGCCGCCCTTGTGGACGATCCCAAAATGAAAACAGGGGTCACGCTGCTCTATGAGACGATAATGGGCATTTCCCGGCGGCAGCAGCGGGAGATCGTCCGGGAAGGCTCCGACGAGCCGAATTTTGCCCGGTTTCATACGGCCTACGAAAAACGGCGCGGCCCCGTGACCAATCCCAGGGTGGTCTATCAGGGCGTCCCGGGAGCATTCAGCGAGGAAGCCGCCCGGAATTTTTTTGGAACGGACTGCAAGCCCCGGGGACTGAGACAGTTTGAGGATGTTTTTCTTGCCGTCAAAAACGGAGAAGCGGATTATGGTGTGGTGCCCATTGAGAACAACTCCACCGGAGCCATCCGCCAGATATATGATCTGCTGGCGCAATATGAATTTTATCTGGTAGGTGAAACCACTGTCCGGGTGGAGCACTGCCTTATGGCCCCCAAAGGCGCCAGCCTTGATACCATTACCCATGTCTACAGCCATGAACAGGGCCTGTTTCAGTCGGAGCGGTTTTTGAATCAGCATCCGGAGTGGCGGCAAACGCCCCTGGAGGATACTGCGGGCAGCGCCATGTATGTGGCCGAGACCGGCGATATTACAAAGGCTGCCATCTGCTCCGCCCGGGCAGCGGACATTTATGGCCTTGAGATTTTGGCCCGCGGAGTCAATTACAGCAGCATCAACACTACCCGCTTTGTGGTGGTTTCCCCTTACATGGAACTGCGGGAGGGCGCGGACAAAATTTCCACTGTGGTCACTACGCCCCATGAGTCCGGCTGCCTCCATGAGATCCTGACGATCTTCACCGTCAACGGATTAAATATGGTGAAGCTGGAATCCCGGCCCATCCCCGATCGCAGCTGGGAGTATATGTTCTTCATCGAATTTACCGGGAACCTGGCCGCGCCGGAAATGGACGGCGTGCTTCGGGAGATCGCCCAGACCGCCGAAGATTTTCGGGTTTTGGGGAATTTTAAAAGCAATTTGGAGTCGCCGTCATGAAAAATATTGTGCTTTGCGGGATGATGGGCAGCGGGAAAAGCACCATGGCCCGGCGGCTGGGGCAACAGTTCGGACGGGAAGTCGTCGACACGGATGAACTTGCCGCGCAGCGGGCGGGGAGATCCATTTCTCAGATGTTCGACCAGCAGGGAGAAGCCGCCTTCCGGCAGCTGGAAACGGATCTCTGCCTGGAACTGGCGGAACGGAGCAATTTGATCATTGCCACCGGCGGCGGACTGCCCTTGCGGCGGGAAAACCGGGAGGCCCTGCGAAAAACCGGACTGGTGGTATTTTTGAACCGGCCGCCGGAAGAGATCTATGACAGCGTGGATCTGTCTGCCCGGCCCCTGGCACAGCAGGGGAAAGCCGCTTTTCTGGAGCGGTTTTCCCAGCGGGAGCCGATTTATCGCGCCTTTTCCGATGTGATAATCGAAGATTTTTCCACGCCGGAGCGTACTCTGGCGGAGATATTGAGAAAATTGGAGGGACAGCTATGAACATTTTGGTGATCAACGGCCCGAACCTGAATCTGCTGGGGCGGAGAGAGCCGGATATTTATGGGAAAAGCGGCTATGATGCGCTGGTAGACCGAATAGAAACCGCCGCCAAGGAGATTGGGGCGAAGGTGGATTTTTTCCAGTCCAATCATGAGGGGGCGATCATCGATGCCATTCATGCCGCCATTGACAAATTCGATGGGATCATCATCAATCCCGGCGCATACACCCACTACAGCTATGCCATTCTGGATGCGCTGAAGGCTGCGAATCTTCCGGCAGTGGAGGTGCATATCTCCAATATCCATCAGCGGGAGGAGTTCCGCCATCAATCCGTCACCGCCGCCGCCTGCGACGGTCAGATCTGCGGTCTGGGCGCTTATGGCTATGTGGCGGCGCTGGGCTATCTGGCGGAGAGACTGAAATGAATGTCCAATATAGAAATTCCACGAAACTGCTCTGCGTCATCGGTGATCCGGTGGAACACAGTCTTTCCCCCCTGCTCCAAAACACCATGCTCCGGGAATTGGGAGAGGATTATCTCTATCTGGCGATCCCCGTCAAAGCCGGTGCGCTGGAGGAATTTGTGCAGGCGGCAAAAACCCTGCGCATTCAGGGCTTTAATCTGACGATGCCCCATAAGGAGGATATTTTGCCGTACCTCAGCCGGATGACGGAGACGGCCCGGCGCTGCGGCAGCGTCAACTCCGTTCGCATTCAGAACGGGGAACTGGAGGGACATTCCACCGACGGACTCGGTTTCCGCCAGTCGCTCCGGCTGTTTGGCAGGGATTTTCCGAAACAAACCGTCACCATTCTGGGGGCAGGCGGCGCGGCAAGATCCATTGCCATGACGGCAGTGGACAGCGGCGCGGCGCGGCTTTTTGTGGCAAATCGGACCGTTTCCAAGGCGGAACTTCTCTGCGGACAGGACGAGAAAATGGAAGCATACGGTCTGGATGCGCTTGACAACTTGTTGCCCATAACCGATATTCTCATCAATACAACGCCCATCGGTATGTCCGGCGTAGGAATCGCCCGTATTCCGGACTTGGACGCTTTGAAGCCCGGGGCGCTGTGCATGGACTGCATTTATGCTCCGGCCATGACGCCCTTTATGGAAGAAGCCCGGCGCACCGGCCACGAGGCCGGGAACGGCATTGGAATGCTGATTTATCAGGCCATTTATGCGCTGGAATTTTTCCTGAACAGGCCATTTTCCGATGACACCGTCATGCGTCTGGGCGAACGCCTGGCAAAGGTCAGCGGCGTGGAGATTCGAGGTGAGACGAAGCCGTTATGACGCCAAATGTGATTTTATTTGATCTGGACGGTACCCTCACGGATTCCGGCGAGGGCATTACAAAATGTGCCCAGCTGGCCCTTTCGCGCTTCGGTATCGACGTACCGGACCGGAACGAACTTCGCGGCTTTGTGGGACCGCCTCTCCGGAAGAGTTTTCTGAAATTCGGCGTCCCGGAATCGGAGGTGGAGGAAGCCGTTCGCGTGTTCCGGAGCCGGTATCTGACGGTCGGAAAGTTTGAGAACTATCCCTATCCCGGCGTCCCGGAATTGCTCAGCACACTGAAGCGGCAGGGACGGCGGCTTTTCGTCGCTACCTCCAAGCCGGAGGCCACCGCCATTGAAATTCTGGATCAATTTGAACTGTCCCGGTATTTTGAACGGATCTGCGGCGCGGAGTCCGACAGCAGCCGGGACACCAAAGAGCAGGTCATCGCCTATTTGCTGAAACAGGCGGGAAATCTGGAGCGTCCCGTCATGGTAGGCGATACGGCCTTTGATGTGCTGGGCGCAGCGGCGTTTCATATTCCCGCCATCGGCGTTTCCTGGGGCTATGGAGATGCGGAAGAAATGAAAAAAGCCGGTGCGGCCGCTATTGCGGCAACGCCGGAGGAACTGCGGATGCTATTGGAGCAATGCCGGGTATGACGGCAGAATGCGCTTTTTCATTGACTTTTTTTCCAGAACCTTTTATAATCATAGCTGTGATACGACTGCAAATTTTTTCGAAAAACATAGGAATGATGATATGAAGCTATTTGGCAACAAACACGGCGGTCATAACTCCGAAGAGGAGAAGCATGGCTATGAGAACCAGACCGAGGAACTTTGGGATTACACGGAGAATGAGATCGATACCGATTATGACGCGGACTACGACGCGGACTACGATGCGGACTACGATGCGGACAGTGACGGCGAGTATGAGGACGAATATTACGAGGACGAATATTATGAGAATGAGATCACGGATCTCGCCGATGATGGCGACCGGAAAAAACTGTCCACGAAGAAAAAGGTGCTCATCGGCGTTCTGATCTTTCTGGTGGTGCTGTTGGGCGCGGTAGGCCTGTTCATCAATTATCTGCTGAACCTGATCAACTATCAGGCTGCCAACAGCAATTATTTTGCCACCGTTGCCCCCTCTGAACTGCTGCCGGAGGAAAGCCCGGTCAACTCTCACCTGGCGGAACTGGAAAAAGCGGAGGAGGCCGACACGCTGGAGGCCACTGCTTCCGAACTGGAACAGATGGATGCGCATATTGATAAAATTATATCCGACGGTTCCACCTATGAAGTCCCTATTTCCGACGATGTATACAACATCCTGCTGGTGGGTACCGATACCCGTGTTTCCGGAGAGGTAGGGCGGTCAGACGCCATGATCCTGGTGTCCCTCAACCAGAAGACGGAGACGATTTATCTGACCTCTTTCCTGCGGGACTGCTATGTCAGCATCCCGGGCTATGGCAAAACCAGACTGAACCACGCCTTTGCTTATGGCGGCCCGGCGCTGCTGGAAGAAACCCTGGAGGATAACTTCAAGGTCCATGTGGATCGCTATGTGGCAGTGGATTTCTTTTCCTTCATGGACGTCATCGACGTGCTGGGCGGTGTTTGGATCAATGTTTCCGATGAGGAAATGGAGGTAACCAACGACTATATCTGGTCTATGAACAAGCTGATGGGCGAGGAATGGAGCGCAGATTATCTCTGGTATTCCGGCTGGCGGAAGCTCAACGGCAAGCAGGCGCTCTGCTATGCCCGAAACCGCTACACCGGCAACGACTACGCCAGAACCCAACGCCAGCGGAATATTATCAATCAAATCATAGAGGGCGCCATGGATGCTTCACCCGCTACGCTGGTTTCGCTGGCCCAGGTAATTCTGCCCGAGGTGACAACGGATATGTCAAAAAGCGAGGTGCTTTCCTACGCCGCCAACGTGGCCGCCTATCTGAACTACGATATTGCGCAGCAGCAGATCCCCTATGATGGTACTTATTCCGGCACGATGATCAACGGCATGAGCGTCATCAGCCTGAATCTGGATCAAAACATTCAGTATTTGCAGAGCACCATCTACGCCGGAACGGATTACGAAAAAATACAATAGACATATAAAATCGGACGTACTGCAAAATGCGATTCCCACAGAAATTGTCTGCACGGAAAGTTATCTCTCCGCACTGCGGGTCTCGCTGAGCACAAGGCCGGGATTCTTTTTAATGTTAAAGTCGATGGCCCAATAGCTGGAGAATACCAGCAGACTCCGGCCCTGATGGTCCTCCAGCAGTTCCGCGTCGGAGGAAAGCTGCAAATCCTTGGGGTCGCAGGGACTTTCGTCAATAAACCGAAGAAACTGGTAGGGCAGAGAGGACATTCTGAGGTCTACGCCGTATTCGCTTTTCATCCGGTACTGGAACACATCGAATTGCAGCGTACCCACCACGCCGACGATGACCTCCTCCATGCCGGTGTTGGGAACCCTGAAGATCTGAATGGCGCCCTCCTGAGCAATTTGCTCGGTTCCCTTGATGAACTGCTTTCGCTTCATGGTGTCTCTGGGACTGACCCGGGTGAAATGCTCCGGCGCAAAGGTGGGGATGCCTTCAAACCGGAAGGACTTTCCAGGCGCGCACAGCGTGTCGCCGATGGCGTAGATGCCAGGGTCAAACACACCGATGATATCTCCCGCGTAGGCTTCCTCCACGATCTCCCGGTCCTGCGCCATAAGCTGCTGCGGCTGAGAGAGCCGCTGTTTTTTCCCGCCCTGCACATGGTAGACCTCCATATCGCGGGTAAACTTACCGGAGGTAATGCGCATAAAGGCGATCCGGTCCCGGTGGGCTCTGTTCATGTTGGCCTGAATCTTAAAGACAAAAGCGGAGAAGTCCTCCGAGAAGGGATCGATCTCTACATCGCCCGCTTTTCTGGCAAGAGGCGCGGTGGTCATGCTTAAAAACTCATTCAAAAATGGCTCGACGCCGAAGGTGGTCAAGGCGGAACCGAAAAACACGGGGCTTTGCCGACCGGCCTGCACGCTTTCCAGGTCAAATTCGGCGCCCGCGCCCAGCAGTTCCACGTCCTCCTGAAGCTGATGCCATTTGGCTTCGCCAATGAGTTCTTCCATTTTGGGATCTTCCAGCGCAATTTTCTCCGCAGCGGAACGGCTTTTAAAGGACGTGTCTGTAAACCGCAGAATGCTGCCGGAGGGCCGGTCATAGACTCCCTGAAATTCCTTTCCGGAGCCAATGGGCCAGTTGATGGGGCAGGTTTCAATGCCCAGTTCCTCCTCAATCTGCTCGCAGAGCTCAAAAGGATCTCTGGCGTCCCGGTCCATTTTATTGATAAAGGTGAAAATCGGGATGTGCCGCAGGGTACAGACCTTGAACAGCTTTCTGGTCTGCGGCTCCACGCCCTTGGCGGCGTCGATGACCATCACGGCGGAATCCGCCGCCATCAGCGTCCGGTAGGTATCCTCGGAAAAGTCCTCATGACCGGGGGTGTCAAGGATGTTAATACAGTAGCCCTCATAGGAAAACTGGAGCACGGAGGAGGTCACGGAAATGCCGCGCTGCTTCTCAATTTCCATCCAGTCGGACACTGCGGCCCGGCTGTTTTTTTTGCCCTTGACAACGCCGGCCTGCGCGATAGCGCCGCCGTAGAGCAAAAATTTTTCCGTCAGGGTGGTTTTGCCGGCGTCCGGATGCGAGATGATGGCAAAGGTGCGGCGGCGTTTGATTTCTTCTTGTAGTGTCATAAAAGATCCTCCGAAACGGCGCTTTGGGCCCACAAAACGTCATGGCTCCGCACACAGCGCCCTAGATTTTGATTCGAGGCGATCCTTACATCGGAAACCCTCACAAAAATACTGCCCTGGTATGATGGGATCATACGGCAGTGCAGCACATTTTTCTTTATTATAATGCCTGCGCGGAAAAGGCGCAAGAGGGATTTTGAAAAACCTCCGCCAATGCAAAAATTCTGAAAAAAGAACTTGACAAAGCCCGGCCTGCTTTATATAATAGACCTTGCCTTTTTATAGGGTTTCCTATGGCGGTGTAGCTCAGTTGGCTAGAGCATTCGGTTCATACCCGGAGTGTCACTGGTTCGAATCCAGTCACCGCTACCAAGGCGGATGCCATCCGCCTTTTTCTTTCGGTGCAGTCGCGCCGGAAAACGGCCCCGTGGTCAAGCGGTTAAGACACGGCCCTTTCACGGCTGTAACACGAGTTCGATTCTCGTCGGGGTCACCAAAAATCGGCAAGCGCGTTATGGTGCTTGCCGATTTCGCTTTATCTCTGTCCTCTTTTTGCAGGATCAACGACGCAACACGTTCTCTCTGCGGATCGGGCCGCAAATATCCGTCTTGTTGTTTGCCTGTTTCTGTGATACAATGGAATATATTTTTTCGTGTAGGAGATATCCATGGAATACTATATGGAAGCCTATGATATTGCCGTCATCGGAGCGGGTCATGCGGGCATTGAAGCGGCGCTGGCGGCGGCGCGGCTGGGGCTGAAAACCGTAATCTTTACCATCAATTTGGACGCGGTGGGCAATATGCCCTGCAATCCCGCCGTCGGCGGCACCGGAAAGGGGCACCTGGTGCGGGAGATTGACGCGCTGGGCGGCGAAATGGCGAAAGCGGCGGATGAGAGCTGCATCCAGTTCCGCGTGCTCAACCGGGGGAAAGGTCCCGCAGTCCATTCCCTCCGGGCGCAGGCGGATCGCCGAAAATACCAGGAGCGCATGAAGCACGCGCTGGAAACACAGGAAAATCTGGATGTCAAACAGGCAATGATCACGGAATTGCGTCTAAATGAAAACGGTGCTGTGAGCGCTGTGGTCACCCGGCTGGGGGCAGTCTACCCGGTCAGGGCCGCCGTGGTCTGCACCGGCACATATCTTTCCGGCCGGGTCATTACCGGGGAGTGCGTCTATGAATCCGGCCCTGACGGAATGCACGCTGCAGTGGGTTTGAGCGAAAGCCTTAAGGGCTTCGGTCTCCGTCTCCAGCGGTTTAAAACCGGCACGCCCCCCAGAGTCAACCGCCGGAGCATGGACTTTTCGAAGATGGAACTGCAGCCTGGCGATCCTGTTCCGGTTCCCTTCAGCTTTACAACGAAGGAAATCCCGAAAAATCAGGCGGTCTGCTATCTCACCTATACCAACGCGGAGACCCATCGGATCATTCGGGAAAATCTCCATCGAAGCCCGCTGTTTTCCGGCGTGATCGAGGGAGTAGGCCC
Source organism: uncultured Oscillospiraceae bacterium (assembly GCA_964527315.1). Classification (GTDB taxonomy): domain Bacteria; phylum Bacillota; class Clostridia; order Oscillospirales; family Oscillospiraceae; genus HGM13006. The sequence goes on from CAZGOQ010000011.1 coordinate 26,193, forward strand.
CCGTTACTGCCCATCCATCGAGGATAAGGTCGTCCGTTTTCCCGACAAACCGCGGCATCAGCTGTTTATCGAGCCATGCGGACTGCATACCGACGAAATGTACATTCAGGGGTTTTCCTCCTCTTTGCCGGAGGATGTGCAGCTGAATATGCTTCATACGGTTCCGGGGCTGGAACACGCGGAGATGATGCGCCCGGCCTATGCCATTGAATATGACTGTCTGGACCCCAGGGAACTGCTGCCCACGCTGGAATGCAAAAAAATCCCCGGTCTCTATGGGGCTGGGCAGTTCAACGGCTCCTCCGGCTATGAAGAGGCTGCTGCCCAGGGACTGGTGGCGGGCATCAACGCGGCGCTGAAATTAAAGGGGCAGGAGCCGATGATTCTCCGGCGCAGCGACGCCTACATTGGGACGCTCATTGATGATCTGGTGACAAAGGGCACAAACGAGCCATATCGAATGATGACCTCCCGAACGTAATACCGGCTGATGCTCCGGCAGGACAACGCCGATCAGCGCCTTAGCGGCATTGGCTGCCGGGTGGGGCTTGTCTCCAAAGCGCGCTATGAAGCCGTGCGAGAAAAGTATCGTCTGGTGGAGCAGGAGACGGCACGTCTGGAAAGATGCGGCGTGCCGGAAAGTCCGGAATTAAACGCATATTTGACCGCCAGCGGCACCGCGCCTGTCAGCGGCTCCGCTCGGATGGCGGATCTGGTGCGGCGGCCCCAGCTGAGTTATGCGGGATTAAAGCCCTTTGACTCCGGTCGGCCGGAATTGTCGCCCGAGATCCAGGAGGAAGTGGAGATCCAGGTAAAATACGCCGGGTATATCCGACGGCAACTCAAGCAGGTGGAACAATTCCAGAAGGAGGAAAACCACGCGCTGCCCGATGATTTGGATTACAACAAGATCTCTGGGCTTCGTCTGGAGGCCCGGCAGAAGTTAAATGACATCCGTCCGTTGAATATTGGGCAGGCCGGCCGCATTTCCGGGGTCAGCCCGGCGGATCTGGCGGTGCTGATGGTCTATCTGGGGCTGAGAGAAAAGGAGAAATGAGATGTTTTACGATACCCACGCCCATTTTGACGACAGGGCGTTTGACCCGGATCGGCATGAACTGCTACAGTCCATGGCGTCCATGGGCGTTTCCCTGATCAATAACATCGGATGCGATGAGGAGTCCTCCAAAGCGTCCATTGCGCTGGCAGAGCAATATCCCTTTGTCTACGCCACCGTGGGCCAATGGCCCGGCTACACCGGAGATATGACCGAGAAAACCATCGCAATATACCGGCAGATGTCCAAGCATCCCAAGGTGGTCGCCATTGGGGAAATTGGTCTGGATTATCACTATGACGACGTGCCCCGTGAGACGCAGCAATATTGGTTTGACCGACAGATGGCGTTGGCGGCGGAGGTGGGAAAGCCCGTGGTCATCCATGAGCGGGAAGCCCATCAGGACGGCCTTGCCATTGTGAAAAAATGGGCGGACAGGGTGCCGGGGGTGTTCCATTGTTTTTCCGGCAGCGCGGAAATGGCGAAAGAGATCGTAAAAATGGGGTGGTATGTCAGCTTTACCGGCGTGGTCACCTTCAAAAACGCCCGGCGGGCGCTGGAGGCGGTGGAAGCGGTTCCCATGGACCGCATCATGATCGAAACGGACAGCCCCTATATGGCCCCCGCTCCCTATCGAGGCAAACGGAATCACTCCGGTTATGTGCCCAGGGTGGCGGAGAAAATTGCGGAGATCAAGGGGCTTAGCGTGGAGGAAGTCGCGAAGATTACCATGGAGAACGGGAAAAAATTCTTTCGGATTTCTGATGTGTAGGGAGGAACTGCATATGCGCCATGTAAAAGCCGTGATTCTGGCGGCGGGGAAGGGTACCCGGCTGCAATCGGAACGGTATCAAATGCCCAAAGTCCTGCGGGAGGCCAACGGAAAGCCCCTGCTGCACTATGTCCTGTCGGCGCTGGATTTTCTTCCTTCGGAGGATATCATTCTGGTGGTGGGATATATGCGGGAGCAGGTATTAGCGCGATTCCCGGACTATCCTGCGGCGGTGCAGGAGCCGCAAAACGGCACCGGTCATGCGGTTCAGTGTGCCGAACCGTTCCTGCGGGAGTTTGACGGTACGGTTCTGGTTTGCTGCGGCGATATGCCGCTGATCAGAAAAGAAACCTATCAGGCGCTTCTGACCGAGCATGAAAAGAACGGCTGTCACTGCACCTTCCTGGCTGGTACCTGTGACGAAGATCTGCCCTATGGCCGCATTCTCCGGGATGAACATGGTGAATTTCTCCGAGTCGTGGAGGATAAAGACTGTACGCCGGAGCAGAAGAAAATCCGGGAACTGAACGCCGGCGTCTATGCGTTCGACAGCAAAACACTGCGCTCCTGCCTGTTCCGGCTGAAAAATGAGAACGCCCAGGGAGAATATTACCTGACGGATGTGCCGGAACTGATTTTGAAAAGTGGCGGCAAAATCGGGGTCTGCTGTGCAGAACTCAACGAGCAGATCATTGGTGTTAACACCGCGGAGCAGCTTGCCCAGGCGGAGGAATTCCTGAGACGGAGAGATTGAATCTGACGCGATAAAGGAGGAATTGTCATCCCGTTTTCTAAACTGATACCATACTTTTTTTGAAAACTGGTACTTTTCAAAATATCAGTTTCTCTGTATACTATGTGCAGTCGGATTTGCGCAAATCTTCTGATCAAGGAAAGGACAGGAGATTCTTATGAAACAACAGCTTCGTCGATTGACCATCGCGGCCCTGGGCGCGGCGCTGGTCTGCATTGCCACAAGCCTGATCAAAATTCCAATCCCGCTGGGCTATGCCCATTTGGGAAACTGCATGATTTTGCTCTTTGGCGTATTGTTTGACCCATGGGTGGGCGCCATTGCCGGCGGCGTCGGCTCCGCCCTGTCTGATCTTCTGGGCTACCCGGAGTGGGCGCTGCCGACTCTGATCATTAAAAGCCTGATGGGACTTTGCGTGGCGCTGATTTCCAAAAAGAAGGGAGAGCATCCCAACATCCGCTCCCTGCGGGTCTTTCTGGCGGCGTTGGCTGGAATCGTGGTCATGATTCTCGGATATTTTATTGCCGGTTCGATCCTCTACGGCTCTGTTATCACCGGTGCGACTCAAATCCCGGGCCTGACGCTGGAGGGCGTTGTGGGGATTGTTGTGTTTTATATCCTTGCGTTTGCAATCCAGCGGGCAAAGGCGTTCCATTCCGCCAGGACAGAACCGTAACCGACGCCAAGCGAGGTGTTACTGTGCACAACCACCAGAAAAAAATTGCTGTGATCAACGACCTGAGCGGCTTTGGGCGCTGCTCGCTTGCCGTGGCGCTGCCGCTGATCTCCCATCTGGGCGTTCAATGCTGCCCGCTGCCTACCGCGATTTTCTCCAACCACACCGGATTTCCCAGCTACTATTATGACGATTATACGGATTCCATGCGTCCTTATATATTGGAGTGGAAAAAGCTTGGTTTGGAGTTCGAGGGGATTTTGACCGGCTTTTTGGGTTCCAGGGAGCAAATCGAGATCGTGCAACAGTTTCTCGAGGACTTCACCATGGCGCGCACCACGGTGATCATCGACCCGGTCATGGGGGATAACGGCAGGTCATATCCCACCTATACGGAGGAAATGTGTCAGGGAATGAAGCGGCTGGTGCGGTATGCCGACATCCTGACGCCCAATGTGACGGAGGCCTGCATTTTGACGGATACCCCATATCAGGAAAAATTTTCGGAGGCGGCTCTGCTGCAAATGGCAGGAGTTCTCTGTGAACAGGGGCCGGGCAAGGTAGTCATTACCGGCGTGGACCGGGGCACGTTTTTGGAAAATTACTGTTATGAAGCGGGGACCGGCCCCGAGGTGCTGCGCACCCGGCGAATCGCGCCCCAGCGGTCCGGCACGGGGGATGTATTTTCTTCTATTGTCGCGGCCGGAGCCGTGCAGAACATTCCCTTTGCGAGATCCGTCCAAACGGCGGCGAATTTTATTAAAATCTGTCTGAAACGGTCTTCCGAACTGGATATCCCGCCCACCGACGGGGTGTGCTTCGAAGAAGTGATCCAAACGCTGCATTTTTGATGGAAGTTCAATTCGGCGTGCCATCGGAGACGGCACATGGCGATATCACATAAATTGGGAGATATGTTATGGAAATTTTATATCGTGTTCACAATGGAATTTATATCAACCTCACCAACCGCTGTTCCTCGGCCTGCACCTTTTGCCTCCGAAATACCAGGGACCGGATCGGGGAGAGCAGCCGGCTCTGGCTGGAACGGGAGCCCACCGCCGAAGAAGTGATTGCGGAATTTGAAAAATGGGATTTTACTTCGTTTTCAGAAATTGTGTTCTGCGGCTTCGGGGAGCCGACCTGTGCGCTGGACGTACTGCTGAAGGCTGCTGCATGGCTGAAAACAAAAACGGATCTGCCCATCCGGGTCAATACCAATGGGCAGGGCAGCCTGATCGCCGGGCGCGACATCACACCGGAACTGGCAAAGGTGGTAGATACGGTTTCCGTTTCTCTGAACCACCCGGATCCGGAACAATATCAGGCTTTGGTTCGGAGCCAATTTGGAGAAAAAGCCTTTCCCGGAATGCTGGACTTTGCCAAACGCTGTGTGGCTGAGGGCCTGCATGTGGTCATGACCACGGTCTCCACCACCATCACTCCGGAGGAGGAGGAGCAGTGCCGGGAAATTTGCAAAAAAATCGGCGCGGACTACCGCATTCGCCCTTGGGAAGGGTAATTTCCTCTTGACAGACGGAAAAAATTTTTGTATCATATGGCTAAAGTTAGTGCCCGCTAATTTGGCGGGCATCTCGCATTCCATGAAGTTAGCCTGGACTAACAATTTGGAACGGGAAAGGAGGCTCCCAGATGAGCGTTGTTATTGTAGGCGGGAATGAATGCATGGTACGGCAGTACAAGGATTTATGCCGGAGTTATCAATGCCGGGCGAAGGTTTTTCCCAAAATGGAGGGCGGCCTGAAAAACAAAATCGGCTGTCCCGATCTTTTGATTTTATTCACCAATACCATGTCTCATAAGCTGCTGCGGAGCGCACTGTCAGAGACAAAGGGCAAGGAGACGGTGATCGTCCGTTCTCATTCCGCGTCTATGGCGGCACTCCGGAACATTCTCGATGAACACGCCGCGCAGTAGAGAAACGTGAAATTTGCCGGGGCGCGCAAATACGCTCCGGCAGGCGGGGAAGACTGCTGCCAGCGGGGATTGAGTTCTGATGCGCTAAGACTCCAGACAGTGTTAAAGCTGGAGATAGGGGAAAAAGGTTTCGCAGAAGAGACTTCCTTTATAAGGGGGCGTATGTGCGCTCCCTCTTTTCTTCTTTTCCAACTCCTATATCCAGTTCAGCCGTATTCTGTCCTCGCCGAACAGCTTTTGCCGCAGGAGATCCTCCAGCCAGATGGCTGCGGCAGACACCAGAATCCAGAGAAAAAAGTAACTGATGCAGATCTGTCCCCAGAGGTTATAGGGCATGGCGCTGTAGTCCCAGACCCGAAGGCCCAGAGCCACGTTGATGATCAGCCCGCTGACCAGTTCCACAGAGGTCACCAGGATCGCGCCGACCACCATCTGCATGAGCATTGGCGTCCGGGGCGCGAACCGGTCGATATTTCCAATGAGGACAAAGCAGATCCCGCCTACCAGAAACATACTTCCATGGCTCCACTGCCGCCATATCAGTTCCAGCCCAATGTACAGCATCCCGCCGATATATCCCAAAACCGCGTTTTTCCACACTTCCATGTAATCACCAGCCATAGTATATGAAAAAAACAGGGAATTTCATGCGGCGAGACCGGAAATTTTTCTGCGGGGAGATTGCCCGCTTCCGGGGGCTTGCATTCAAATCTATCCTGTGGTACAATCAGTACTTGTTTGTATCGTAAAAATCGGATTTGACAAAGGGAAGGGACTTATTTTGGTAGACGAGAAAATCAGGAATGTGGCCATCATCGCCCACGTTGACCACGGCAAGACGACGCTGGTGGATGAAATGCTCAAGCAGAGCGGCATCTATCGGGAGAATCAGGAGGTCGTTGAGCGGGTCATGGATTCCGGCGATCTGGAACGGGAGCGCGGCATTACGATCTTGGCGAAAAACACCGCCATCACCTATAAGGACACGAAAATCAATATCGTAGACACCCCCGGCCATGCGGACTTCGGCGGTGAGGTGGAGCGTATTTTAAAAATGGTCAACGGCGTAATCTTGCTGGTGGACGCTGCGGAAGGCCCCATGCCCCAGACCCGGTTTGTGCTGAGCAGGGCGCTGGAGTTGGGCCACCGGGTCATTGTGGTGGTCAATAAAATCGACCGGCCTGACCAGCGGGTGCTGGAAGTGGTGGATGAGGTTTTGGAATTGTTGATCGATTTGGATGCGACGGACGATCAGCTGGACAGCCCCATGCTGTTCTGCTCCGGACGCCAAGGCACCGCGTCCTATTCCCCGGATGTGGCAGGCACCGATTTGCAGCCCCTGTTTGAGACGATTCTGGACTATATCCCGGCGCCGGAAGCCGATGTGGACAAACCCTTCCAGATGCTCGTTTCCTCCATCGACTATAACGATTTTGTGGGCCGTATCGCCATCGGCCGCATTGAACGGGGCGAGATCCGGCAGAATCAGGAGATCGTGGTCTGTAACTACCACGATCCGGAGCAGGTTTCCAAAAAGGTGAAAGCCGTCAGCCTGTATGAATTTGACGGACTCGATCGTGTGCCGGTGACGTCTTCCGCCGCAGGCAATATCATCGCCATGAGCGGAATTGGGAATATCACCATCGGCGATACCATCTGCGCCCCCACGGCGGTGGAGCCGCTGGACTTCGTCCAGATCTCCGCTCCCACCGTCGAGATGACCTTTACCATCAACGATTCGCCTTTTGCCGGAAAGGATGGAAAATACGTCACGTCCCGGCAGATTCGGGAGCGGCTGGACAAGGAACTTTTGAAGGATGTTTCCCTGCGGGTTACGGATTCCGAAGATTCCACCGACGCGTTTTATGTGGCGGGCCGGGGCGAAATGCATCTGAGCATTTTGATCGAGACCATGCGCCGGGAAGGCTATGAGTTTCAGGTATCTCCTCCCCGGGTGCTCTATCAGGAGATCGACGGCGTAAAGTGTGAGCCTATGGAAAAGCTGGTCTGCGACGTGCCGTCGGAGTTTGTAGGGTCCGTCATTGAAAAAATGGGCAACCGGAAGGGCGATCTGTTGGAAATGACCCCCCTGGGGGCCACCCGCATGAAGCTGACATTTCTGGTTCCCTCCCGGGGCCTGTTTGGCTACCGCAATGAATTTTTGACCGATACCAGGGGCGAGGGCATCATGGCCTCCGTCTTTGACAGCTATCAGCCCTATAAGGGCGAGATCCAGCGCCGCCGCACCGGCAGCTTGATTTCCTTTGAAACCGGAGAATCTATCACTTATGGTCTGTTCAATGCCCAGGAGCGGGGAACGCTGTTTATCGGCGCGGGCGTTCCGGTCTATGAGGGCATGATCATCGGCTCCAACCCCAGAATGGAGGATATCACCGTCAACGTCTGCAAAGCCAAGCACCTGACCAATACCCGCGCTTCCGGCTCCGACGACGCGCTCCGCCTGATTCCTCCCAAGCAGATGAGTTTGGAGCAGTGCCTGGAATATCTGGCGGATGATGAGCTTCTGGAGGTCACGCCAAAGGCCCTCCGGATGCGGAAGCAGATTCTCAGCCACGCCGACCGGATGAAAGTCCTCAAGGGCGGGAAAAAATAGGTACCGGCTTACAAACAGGGGGTTGCTGCAACGCGCTGCGGCAACCCCCTGTTTTATATACGGCGGCACCTTACGGCTCAACCACCAGATTTTTGACTTCCGCCCGGAATCCCGCGCCGTCTGTTTCTTCCCCGTAAACTCTTACCATCACCGGCGACGCCAGTTCCAGACTCATGATACCCATGATGCTTTTTGCGTCCACGGTATAGCGTCCGGAGATCACGTCGATCTCCGCCGGGACCAGGGTAGCGGCGGATACGAAATGCCGCACGTCTGCTACGGAGTGAAGGGATACATAAAATTCCGTCATAGAAACCTCCCCGAAAATTCGGTATATACTTTTTGTTTTTCGTCCGATATAATGGAGTATACCACAATTTTTTTCGTCTGCAAAGGTGATTTTATGAAATTCTCCATCTACACGCTTGGCTGCAAGGTCAATCAGTATGAATCTCAGGCGCTGGAAAAGGAACTGCTGTCCCGGGGCTATGAAGCGGGCCGTTTTGACGAGCCGTGCGATTTTTATATCGTCAACACCTGCACGGTAACTGCGGTCAGCGACAAAAAATCCCGGAACGCGCTGCGGCGGGCCAGGAAGCAAAACCCGCAGGCTGTCATCGGCGTCTGCGGCTGCTATGCCCAGGTCAGCCCGGAAACTCTGCGGGAAATGGACGTGGATGTAATCGGCGGTACGGGGGATCGGGGACAGTTCATTGACCGAATGGAGCAGTATCAAAAGGACCACATTCAAACGGTGCAGGTGGACAATGCATTGAAACGCCGGGAATTTGAGGTGTTGGAGCCGGGCGGACTGAAGGAACGTACCCGGGCCATGCTGAAGGTGGAGGACGGCTGCGTCAATTTCTGCACCTACTGTATCATTCCCTATGCCCGGGGGACCATTCGCTCCCTGCCCG
>CAZGOQ010000012.1:0-32280 GCA_964527315.1 uncultured Oscillospiraceae bacterium
CGTCGCCGCCGCACTTGGGGCACTTGCAATTTACCCAATCTGTCATAGACGCCAACGGACTTTCGCCGTCGTCGGTAGGCTCATAACTCTCCACCTCGGGCAACACCAGCGGAAGATCCTTTTCCTCCAGCGGCACCGTGCCGCACTTGGGGCAGTGGACAATGGGAATCGGCTCGCCCCAATAGCGCTGACGGGAGAACACCCAGTCCCGGAGTTTATAGTTGACCTTTCCCTCGCCGATCCCCTTCTCCTCCAGCCATTTTATCATGGTGGGGATGGCTTCCTTGACGCTCAGGCCGTTTAAGAAGTCAGAGTTGACCAGTGTGGCGGTATCGTCCTTTGCCGTAAAGGCCGCTTCCGTCACATCACCGCCGGAGACCACTTCAATGATTTCACAGCCAAATTTTTTTGCGAATTCCCAGTCTCGGTCATCATGGGCCGGAACAGCCATAATCGCACCGGTACCGTAGGTAGAGAGCACATAATCAGAAATAAAGATCGGGATTTGCTTCCCATTGACCGGATTGACAGCATAAATGCCCTGAAGCTTGACGCCGGTTTTGTCCTTGACCAGTTCCGTCCGCTCAAAGTCAGACTTTCTCGCCGCCTCCGCCACATAGGTTTCCACCTCTGCATAGTTGGTAATCCGGTTCGCCCATTGCTTGACGCAGGCATGCTCCGGGGCAATGACCATATAGGTCGCGCCAAAGAGTGTATCGGGACGGGTGGTAAAAACACGGAGTTTCTCTCCCTCGGAGGTTTCAAAATCCACCTCCGCACCAGTGGAGCGGCCAATCCAGTTCTTCTGCTGAGTTTTGACCCGCTCAATAAAATCCACATTCTCCAGACCATCAATGAGTTTCTGGGCGTATTTGGTAATGCCCAGCATCCACTGGGATTTCTCCTTCCGAACCACAGGTGCGCCGCAGCGCTCGCAGACGCCCTCTACCACTTCTTCATTTGCCAGGACGCATTTACAGCTGGTACACCAGTTCACCGGCATGGTCGCCTTGTAGGCCAAGCCGTGCTTATAGAGCTGCAAAAAAATCCATTGGGTCCACTTATAGTAATTGGGATCTGTGGTATCAATACAGCGATCCCAGTCAAAGGAATACCCCAGCATATGCAGCTGGCGGGTAAAGTTTTCAATGTTCTGCTTTGTGACCACCGCCGGATGGATGTGGTTCTTGATGGCGAAATTCTCTGTAGGCAGGCCAAAGGCGTCAAATCCTATAGGGAATAACACGTTGTAGCCCTGCATCCGCTTTTTCCGAGCAATGGCGTCCATGGCCGTATAGGGCCGGGGATGGCCTACGTGCAGTCCGGCGCCGGAGGGATAGGGAAACTCCACCAGCGCATAAAATTTCTTCCTGTCAGAGCCATTTTCCGCCCGGAAGAGTTTTTCATCAGCCCATACCTTCTGCCACTTTTGCTCGATGGCAGTAAAATCATATTTCATAGAATGTCACCTGACTTCTTATAAATTTTCCGGTCTTAAAATATCGTCCAGCGGAACCAGCGGAGCATCGCCCCAAAGGCGTTCCAAATCATAGAATTTCCTGGTTTCCGCCGTAAAAATATGCACCATCACGCCGGAGAAATCCATGACAATCCAGGTATCGCCCCGAAAGCCCTCCCGGTGACAGACCGTCTCTCCGGCTTCCTCCATCTTTTTCTCCACCTCGTCGGAAAGGGTGCGAAGATGGGTGTCGGAGGTGCCGGTAGCCAGCAGCATATACTCTGTCAGCGCCGTAACAGAGCGCACCTCCAGCAGAATCAAATTCTGTGCTTTTTTATCGTCCAAAGCCTTTGCCGCCACAATGGCGGTCTCTTTTGCAGACAGCAAATCTTTCATCCTCTCAAATTTATCATACCGGGCTGAGCTCGGCGCGGAGATAATCTCTGGCCTCCGGCGTCTCTTTGCACAGCTGTTTGTTCTCCCGGATCAGTTCCTCTATGACCATGTCAAAGGCCTGAAGCAGCGTCCGATTCAAATCCACCATAGCCATTTCTCTCAGCTGCTCTACGCCATCGAAGCTGCGGGTCGGCTCGATATAGTCCGCCAGATAGATAATCTTTTCCATCAGCGTCATATTCGCCTTGCCTGTCGTATGCCAACGGATAGCCTCCGCCACCTCGTCGCTTTCGCCAAACAGCTGCTTGGCGACCGCCGCACCGGTCTTTGCATGGAGAACTTTTGGATAACTCCGTTCAAAATCGCTGATGATTATATCATATTTCTCCACCAGGCGCAACTGATCTTCGCCGTCCATAGCTTTCGTCACATCATGGAGCAGTCCGGCCCGCAGAGCAGTCCGTTCATCCGCGCCCCAGCGTCTTGCCAGCTTTACCGCCATTTCCGCACATCCAAGCACATGGTTGACCCGTTTTCGTTTCAACAGTCCGGTGGCTACCGTTCTCAACTCCGTCTCCGAAAGATTTTTATAGTCCCGGCCAACGCCATACAGTCCTTTTTCCCGGATCTTCAACAAAACCGGCTGCTGCACATAATGCTCCGCGCCACCCAAAATCAGCATCCGTCGGACATGGGTGGAGGAAACCTCCAAGGGCTGATTGTCCAGCAGCACCACTTTTGCGCCATACCGCCCCTCCAAATGCACTTTCTGCGTCTGCATTTCCACGGAGTTTTCCCGGTTCATGCCCACAATCACCGCCAATTCGCATATCGTCTGGGGCTGATACCAATTATGGAGCGACAGAAACATATCCGTCCCCAACAAAAGGTATAACGTATCGCCAGGGTATGTTTGGGAAAGGACACGCAGCGTATCCGCCGTATAACTTTTTCCCTGCCGGCTCAGTTCCAAACCGTCGGCCTCCAGCCATGGCTCGCACTCTGCGGCCGTTTTTGCCAAAAGCAGACGTGTCTCCGGAGAAGGGGTATCCTCCGGCAACGCCTTATGGGGCGGCTGCCCATCCGGGATCAGCAGAACCCGATCCAATCCCAACGCTTCCTTCGCTGCCCTTGCCGCCGCGATATGCCCCAGGTGGGGCGGATTAAAAGTACCGCCAAATACGCCGATATTTTCCATATCTTCGCCCTCCAAGCCATTATTTTGAGGTAACTGGTCAGCCTGCCAAACCGTCTTTTGTTTCGCTGACAGCCGCATATTGCCTGAGATAGTACGCCGCTTTTGACCGTCTTATATTTTCTCTTTTCTCTCTTTTTCCCGCTGCTGACGGAAAAACTCGTTCTTCTGTTCTCTTTCCCGCTTGGCCTTAGCCCGGCGTTTTTTGATGCCCTCCCGAACAGGATTGGCTTTTTTCGCCGCCCGCTCTTTCGCAATCTGCGCGTTTCGCCGGGTCTCCAGCTTTTTGCTCTTCCGATACAGAACGAATTTGGAACCAACGCATTGGACGCCCTCCGCGCCAATGGCCGTGCAGATTTGATCCGAAGCTTCCCGAGCGGTCAGTCCCGCCGTCTCCAGTACACGACCCTTGACCAGTTCCCTCGCCTCCAGCAGTTCTACCGCACTGTCGATCAGGCTGCCGGTAATTCCCTCTTTCCCAACGATCAGTGTGGCCTCCAAGCCATTGGCCCGGGCGCGAAGTTCCGCCCGCTGTTTGCTTGTCAGCATAGTTTGCTCCTTTCCCGCCAGATTTTTACAAACTGATCCAGCGCCGCCGCCCGGTGGGATATCTTATTTTTCCGCTCCGCTGTCAACTCCGCCATGGTGCAGCCCTCGCTGGGAATATAAAACAGTGGGTCATAGCCAAAGCCGCCGTTTCCAATCTGCTCTGTCAGAATTTCCCCTTCCAGTTCTCCCCGGGCAGAGATCACTGTGCCGTCCGGCATTGCCATAGTGATTACGGAAATGAACCGCGCTGTCCGTTTTCCCTTCGGAACCAATCCCATATTCCGAATCAAAAGCAGATTTCTGGCCAGATCATCGGGACAAGCATCCCCTCCATATCTAGCCGAATGCACGCCGGGTGCGCCGGAAAGCGCGTCCACCGCCACACCGGAATCATCCGCAATGGCAGGCAGTCCGGCCGCCTCCATGACGGCTCTGGCCTTGATCAGCGCGTTTTCCTCAAAGGTCCGCCCGTTTTCCTCCGGACTGACCTGAAGGCCCAAATCCTTCTGACATAAGATCTCCCAGCCCAGCGGGCTCAGGATCTCCCGCATTTCCCGGAGTTTATTGGGATTATTGCTGGCAAGCACCACTTTCATACCAGTTCCCCCAAAATTTCCTTCTGCTTTTCCTGCAAAAAACGGTTTCCCTCCTGACAGAGGGCAATCAGTGTCCGGGCTTCCTCCTGAGAGAAGGGCCGTCCCTCTCCGGTGCCCTGCAGTTCAATGATATTTCCATCTCCATCCATTATGCAGTTTAAATCCACATCCGCTCTGGAATCCTCGCTATATTGAAGATCCAGCATGGCCTCTCCGCCTACAATTCCGGCGGAAATGCCGGAAACAAAGGTGTGAATCGGCACTTCCGTTAAAATGCCCTTCCTGACCAGGGACCGCAGCGCCAGCACCAGCGCCACAAAGCCTCCGGTCACGGAAGCGGTTCGTGTGCCGCCGTCTCCCTGCAGGACATCACAGTCCACAGTAATGCTGACGCCCTCCAGTTCTTCCAGATCCACTGCGCTGCGAAGGCTGCGGCCTATGAGACGCTGGATCTCCGCACTTCTGGGACTGAGTTTCAATTTTGAAACATCCCGGCGGCTCCGCTCCCGGTTTGCCCGGGGCAGCATGGCGTATTCCGCCGTAATCCAGCCGCCTTTTTCCACATGACCAGGAAGTTTCTCCTCCACCGACGCATTGCACAGCACCATCGTATCTCCGCAGGAGATCAAACAACTGCCCTCCGCAAATTTCGTGAAGCCGGGAATCATTTCCACCTGACGAATTTCATTGATTGCACGTCCGTCCACTCGTTCCATCTTTTCTGCTCCTTTTAAATCAACGCATCTACAAACTCTCTTGCCTGGAAGGGCATCAAATCGTCGATTCCCTCTCCCACGCCAACATATTTTACCGGGATTTTCAGCGCATCCGCCACCGCGATGACAATACCGCCTTTCGCTGTGCCGTCCAGCTTTGTCAGGACCATGCCGGTCACACCGGCAATCTCGCTGAACTGCCTGGCCTGCAAAAGGCCGTTCTGCCCGGTGGTGCCGTCAATGACCAAAAGCACCTCTTTGTCCGCATCGGGCAGTTCCCGGTCAATGACCCGGCTGATTTTGCCCAACTCATTCATCAAATTCTGCTTGTTATGCAGTCGGCCCGCCGTATCGCAGAGGATCACATCGGAACCTCTGGCTCTGGCCGCCGAAATTGCATCATATACCACCGATGCCGGATCCGCGCCCTCATGCTGACGGACAATATCCGCACCGGATCGCTGGGCCCATATTTCCAGCTGATCCGCTGCCGCCGCCCGGAAAGTATCCGCCGCGCAGAGCAGAACTTTTTTTCCGTCATTTTTCAGCTGTGACGCCAATTTTCCGATGGTAGTGGTTTTTCCAACGCCGTTGACGCCGATAAACAGGGCCACGCTGGGCCGGGTGCCCATTTTCAGTTCCGTCTCTCCTACTGTCAGCATCCCGGCCAAAATATCCCTGAGCGTCTCCCGCACTTCTTCGGCGCTCTTTAGATATTCCTGATTGACCCTCTTCCGCAGCTGCTTCACTGCGGCCACAGCCGTCTCCACGCCCAAGTCCGCCAGGATCAGACTTTCCTCCAGTTCCTCGTAAAAATCCTCGTCAATGCCGTGGAACTCTGCAAAAATGCCGCCCAGTGTACTTTGCAAATTCTGCCGGGTCTTGCTCAGTCCCGATTTGATCTTATCAAAAAAGCCCATAAATCGGCTCCTTTCCTGTGGTTATGTAATATTCAGTTCCTTGACCACCTGATTGAGGTCTACCGACAGTACCTTGGAAACGCCCTGCTCCTGCATGGTCACGCCATAGAGCACATCCGCCGCTTCCATGGTGCCCCTCCGGTGTGTAATGACAATAAACTGGGTTCTGCCGCTGAGATTCCGGAGATAGGTGGCAAACCGGGTGACATTACGGTCATCCAGCGCTGCGTCGATCTCATCGAGCATACAGAAGGGCGTCGGCCGCACCTTCATGATGGCAAAATACAATGCAATGGCCACAAAAGCCTTTTCACCGCCGGAGAGCAGCATGATTGTCTTGACCTGCTTGCCCGGCGGCTGCACTTTGATCTCAATGCCACAGGAGAGTACATCGTTTTCATCTTCCAGCTGAAGACTGGCCTTGCCGCCTCCGAACATCTCCGTAAAGGTTTTGCCGAAATTCTCGTTGATTTTCCGAAATTCCTCCACAAATATCCCTGTCATCTCTCCGGTGATGTCCTGAACGATCTTCAGCAGTTCCGTTCGGCTGCTTTCCACATCGTCCCGCTGCTCCGTCAGGTACTGATAGCGTTCGTTGACACGGTCGTACTCCTCAATGGCCCCAATGTTGGGATGCCCCAGCGCACTCATTTTGCGCCGAAGGTCTCCAATGCGTTTCTGCGCCGCCACTGTGCTTTCGATCTCCACTTTCACGTCCCGGGCAGTCGTACTGGTGAGTTCGTAATTCTCCCAGAGTTTGTCCAGGATCTGCTTTTCCTCCATCTCAGTCGTCACTTTTTTCTGCTCCAAGCGGGCGCTTTCCCGTTCCATGTCCATTAGATCCTTGTTCTTCTGCTGCGCTTCCTTTTCCGCCCGGGTCTTTTTCCCCTCCAACGCGAGCCGACGCTGTCCCAGTGTTTGAAGCTGCTCTTTTTTTTGACCCAGGCGTTCCTGCAAGCGCCGTAGCGTTTGATCTCTCTGCTCCCGTTGCGCCAGAATGCTCTGGTTTTCCGACTCATATTCCGCAATCAGGCTCTCCCGCTGGGCTTTATCTCCGCTGAGCGCTTCCCGCAACGTTTCAAGTTCCTCCCGGCTTTGCCGCGCACTTTCCGCTTCCGCGTCCAGCGCGGAGGTTTTTACCCGGATCTCTGTCAGTTCCTCCGTCAGCGTCGAAATCTGCAGTTCCAGCGCTGCCTGGGTCTGCTCCTCTTCCGTAATACGGCATTCCAATGCTTCCGCCGACGTCTGGCATGCCTGCGCCTTTTTCGACAGGCTTTCCCGCTCCGATTCTCCGCCAGACAGAAGCCCATCCACAATCTCCAATTCCTTTTCCGCCGCAGTAATCGCGCCGGACAAAGTGCTGAGCAGGACATTGTCGCTCTCGCGCTGCTGCATGAGCCGAAGCGCCTGATCCTCCGCTTCCCGGAGCCGGTTCTGCGCATCGGCAATCTCCGCTTCCGCCTGTGCCGCAGCCATGGCGGCTCCCTGAAGCTGTTCATTGGCCGCGCTCCACTTTGCTTCCGTCTCCTGGCGCTGCTTTTGCAGTCGGCTGAGCTCATTGGCCCGGGTCAAAACGCCGGAAGAATGGGCTGCGGAACCGCCGGTCATGGAACCGCCGGCGTTGAGCACCTGACCATCCAGCGTAACAATACGGAACCGATGGCTGTGCCTGTTGGCAATGCCAATGGCCGCATCCATATGCTCTGCCACCACCGTTCTGCCCAGAAGGTTTTCAATCACATCCCGATATGTTGAATCACATGTCACCAGATCGCTGGCAAGACCCACAAAGCCCTTCTGCCGGTCCAGTCCGTTTTCCTGAAGTCTGCGTCCCCGGATGATATCTAAGGGCAGAAATGTCGCTCTGCCGCCGTCCCGGCGCTTGAGCAGCTGAATTGCCGCCTTTCCGTCCTGTTCGGCATCCACCACAACCGAGCCTGCGGAAACTCCCAAGGCCGTCTCCACAGCAAGGGTATAGGCATCCTCTGTCCGAATCAGGCCGGACACCGGGCCATGAATATGCTTTAAGTTCCCCCGATCCGCTTCCTGCATCACTATGCGGGTAGCCTTGGAATACCCCTCATAATCCCGCTCCATCTCCTTGTACATATGGATGCGGGAGTCCATGGTATCCAGTTGAATCTTCAAATCTGAAACCGTCTGCTGGAGGCTCTCGCGTTTTTTGATCCGTCCTTGCGCCCGGAGTTCATAGCCACTGATTGCATTTTTCAGGCTTTCCACTGCTCCCTGCGCTTCTTCCAGCTTTGCGACGTTCTCCGCCGTCTCCTGTTCTGCGGCCGCACGCTTTTCCTCCGCCTGTCGGTAAGTCTCCTCCACCTGGGCCTTACGATCCAGAATGTTTTTCTCGCTCTGCTGATTGGCCGAGATGCTGCTCCGCAATTCCGCCGCCAAAGTCAGCAGGCGTCCGCGTTCTTCCGTCAGGCGGTTCCGTTCCCGTTCTCTCTCATCCGCTTCCCTCTGACAGGTTTGCAGCAGTGTCTCCTTTTGCCCAATGACCGTATTGTGCGTCTCCCGTTCCCGGGCAATCTCCTCAATCCGCTGCATTCTGGCCTCGATCTGCCCCGCAAGATCTCCGTTACGGCTTTCCTGATCGGTCAACTCATTCCGAAGCCGCTCGATATTTTCTGTATTTCCCAAAAAGCGGGCCTCCAGTACTGCGTCTTCACTGCGGTTCTCTGCGGCCCGTGTTTCCAGTTCCGAGATTTCCCCGCGCAGTTTCTCCGCTTCCATATCCATTTCCCGCAGTCCCTGAGACAGAGTCTCCGCCTTCTGATACAGGGCTTCCAGATCTGCCTTTCCCTGCTCCAAAATTTGTTTGGCCTCCTGAAAATCCGCTTCTGTTTTTTTTGCCGTTTCAGAAAGCTTTTCCATCTGAGAAAGCCAGACCGTGACCTCCAGACCGCGCAACTCGTCCCGGTAGACCAGATATTTTTTCGCCTTTTCCGCCTGCTCCTTCAAGGGCGTGACCTGCAATTCCAGTTCGGAAATTTTGTCGTTGATCCGAAGGAGATTATCCTGGGTCTGCTGAAGCTTTCGCTCTGTTTCCTCTTTCCGATGGCGATATTTGGAGATGCCGGCGGCTTCTTCAAATATCTCCCGCCGGTCTGTGGATTTTGCCGACAGGATCTCGTCAATCCTGCCCTGTCCGATATTGCAATAGCCTTCTCTCCCAAGGCCCGTGTCCATAAACAGTTCGTTGATATCTTTGAGTCTGGCGGACTGCCGGTTGATATAGTATTCACTGTCTCCCGATCGGTAATAGCGGCGGGTGACCATAATCTCTGGGGCCTCCATATCGAAAATATGCTCTGCGTTGTCCAGCACCAGCGACACTTCCGCAAAGCCCACCTGAGGGCGCTTCATCGTTCCGCCAAAGATGACGTCCTCCATTTTGCCGCCCCGCAGCGCCTTGGTGCTCATTTCTCCCATAACCCATCGGATGGCATCGGAAATATTGGATTTGCCACTGCCGTTGGGTCCTACGATGGCAGTAATGTCACTGTCGAAGGTCATTACGGTCTTATCCGGAAAACTTTTAAAGCCCTGAATTTCAATCGCTTTTAAATACACAATGCTACCTCTCGAATGCCCTTGCCGGAAGCCCCGCCAAAAGCATATTTTTTGAATATGTATTATAACAAAAAAAATCGGTACTTTCAAGATTTTTTCCGGCTTTGACACAAAAGGACGCGCCGGGGCATTCCTCCCAGCGCATCCTGTCTCTTATTCTCCCGGGTACAGCTTTTTAATGGCCGCCTTCGCAGCGGCCTGTTCCGCCCGCTTTTTGCTGCTGCCACTGCCAGCGCCTACCGTCTCGCCGTCAACAGACACCGACACCTGAAAACTCTTATCGTGATCCGGTCCGCTCTCTCCTACCAGTTCGTAAGCGATCGTTCGGCCCGGACGGCGCTGCACCATCTCCTGCAGCCGGGTCTTATAGTCATCGTTACCCATCAGCCGGCCCGCTTTGCTCAGGATCAGCCGATGGATGATCTCTCTCGGCACTTCCATGCCTCCATCCAGATAGCTGGCCGCCAGCACCGCTTCCACCGCATCCGCCAGCATCGAAGGCCGGTGGCTGCCGCCGCCATGGCTCTCTCCGTGCCCCAGCAGCAGAAATTTCCCCAAGTCCAGTTCCGCTGCAACCTCGGCCAGACTTTTTTCACAGACCAGTTCCGCCCGCAGCTTTGTCAATTCCCCTTCGGGCTTGTCCGGATGGCTCCGATACAAGTGTTCGGCCACCACCAGGCCCAAGATCGCATCACCCAGAAATTCCAGCCGCTCATTGCTGGCAGCACCCTCCATTCGATGCTCGTTGGCATAGGAACTGTGGGTCAGCGCGTTTTGCAGCAGCTTTTTATTCTGAAACGTATAGCCAAGGCTTGTTTCAAATTCTGACAGCATGAACATTCTTCCCTTCTTATATTTGAGACTGCTGCCTCATGCCTTATGCGCTTTCATTTTATCTATGTTGTCCGCAATGGCCTGACATACGCCGTTTTCCGCGCAGATCTTCGCTTGACGGATGGCATTCTGTATGGCATAGGCGTCCGACGAGCCATGGGCCTTAATGACCGGCTTGCTGATCCCCAGGAATATAGAACCGCCCACCTCTCTGGAATCCAGCAGCTTTTTAAACTCATTCACCCCGCGCTTGCAGAGGAGATAGCCCAGTTTTGTTCCAACGGAGCGCCCAAACATTCCCTTGAGCTGATGAGCCATAAACGCCGCCGTCCCTTCGACGCTCTTGAGCAGGACATTCCCGCTGAATCCATCGCAAACCACGACATCCGCTGCCCCAAGGGGCACATCCCTGGCCTCTACGTTCCCGACAAAATTCAGATCGCCCGCTTCTCCGGCAGCTTTCAGAAGGCCGTAGGCCTCCCTCTGCAATTCCCGGCCTTTGGTTGCCTCCGCGCCATTGTTGAGCAGACCCACTCTCGGGTTCCGGATATCCAGATATCTTTTGGCATAAAAGCTGCCCATATAGGCAAATTGCAGCAGATATTCCGGCGTACATTCATTATTCGCACCGGCATCCAAAATAACGCATTTCCCCTGCTCTGTGGGACACACCGGAGATACGGCCGCCCGCTTAATACCTTTGATTCGTTTGGCCACCA
The DNA here is from genome assembly GCA_964527315.1 of uncultured Oscillospiraceae bacterium. Taxonomy (GTDB): domain Bacteria; phylum Bacillota; class Clostridia; order Oscillospirales; family Oscillospiraceae; genus HGM13006. The sequence goes on from CAZGOQ010000012.1 coordinate 10,976, forward strand.
GCGTTGCCACCGTCAAAAGGGCACCGGTATTTCCTGCAGAGACAAACGCGTCGCCCTGGCCCTCGCTGAGCAGCCTGGCTCCTACCACCATAGAGGAATCCTTTCCCGAATGGAGCACCGTCGTTGGATTGTCGCACATCTCCACCACCTGAGAGGCAAAGGCCACCTCTACGCCGGAAGGAAGCGTGTCAATGCCTTCTTCCTTCAAGCATTCTAAAATCCGTTCACTCTGACCTACCAGTAAAATCTCCACATCATAGGCCTTCGCCGCGTCAATGGCGCCCATGACCGGAGCCTTTGGGGCATGATCTCCGCCCATGGCGTCCACAATAATCTTCATACGCTGTTCCTTTCTCCGCCGCGCTTGAGCCGGGCGGCGATCTCGTCTATGGTACCCAGGGCTCTCCGGCTGACCTCCAAATAGCGGTCATGCTTTTTTCCCTTAAATTTATAATCCAGCTGGTCAATAATCCCAAAATTGACGTTCATGGGCTGAAACTTCACCACGCTCTGGTCGCTGATGTATCCCGCCAGCGCACCGATCGCCGTGTGCGTTGGGAAGTCAATGGCTGCAAGGCCCCTGATGCTCCGTCCCATCTCTATGGCCGCAAGCATCCCGGATGCTGTGGACTCCACATAACCTTCCACCCCCGTCATCTGGCCCGCAAAAGCAATTTCCGGCGCTTTTCTGGCGCAGTAATGTGACGTGAGCAGCCGGGGCGAATCCAGATAGGTGTTGCGATGCATCACACCGTAACGGAGATATTCTGCATTTTTCAATGCCGGGATCATGGAAAAAACCCGCTTCTGCTCCGGCCACTTCAAATGGGTCTGAAAGCCTACGATGTTGTATACGCTGCCGGACTTATTATCCTTTCGCAGCTGCACCACCGCATAGGGTTCCTTCCCGGTTTTCGGATTCCTAAGTCCCACAGGCTTTAAAGGGCCAAAGCGAAGCGTGTCAATGCCCCGCCGGGCCATAACCTCCACCGGCATACACCCCTCAAAAACATTTTTGTCCTCAAAACCATGTACCTCTGCCTCCTGGGCTCCAGCCAACTCCCGGACAAAATCGAAATATTCCTGCTGATTCATAGCACAGTTGACATAATCCGCCGTCCCTTTGTCATAACGGGACGCAAACCAGCATTTGTCCATATCCAGAGATTCAAAACTCACCAGCGGCGCCGCTGCATCATAGAAGTTTAGTCCCTCTGCACCGCCGAAAAACGCCCGGATCGCTTCGGCCATAGGGTCGGACGTCAGCGGACCCGTGGCTATAATCGCCGGTCCCTCCGGAAGCGCCGTCAATTCCTGATGGACGATCTCAATATTTTCATTGCCCTCCAGCGCATCGGTGATAGTCTGGGCAAAAGCCACCCGGTCCACCGCCAGCGCGCCGCCGGCTTCCACCCGATTCTCCTGGGCGCTTTTCAAAATCAAGCTGTCCAGACGCCGAAGTTCCTCCTTCAGAAGTCCGATGGCATTGGCCAGCGAATTCCCTCGCAAGGAGTTGGAACAAACCAGTTCTCCAAACAGCGGCGAATGATGGGCCGGGGTCATTTTTCCCGGTTTCATTTCTACCAGTCGAACTTTTAGCCCCATCCGAGCCAGCTGCCAGGCCGCTTCACTGCCTGCCAGGCCTGCGCCCACTACCGTAACGTCATGGCTCATTTGCCTTTGCCTCCGCTTTTTTCGTGGTCTTTTTGGCTGTCGCCGTCTTTTTCACAGTTGTCTCTGCGGTTTTCTTTGCCGCCGCAGTTTTCGTTGCCTTTTTCGCAGTGCTGGTTCTTTTTGTCTTTGTCTCTGCAGCTTTCTCCACACCTTCTGCTGTTTTGGTTTTCTTCTTCTGGTATCCGCCCCGCAGTTCCTCCGGCGTAAAATTCTCGCACTTCTCATTGATGCAGAAAGTCTTTTTCTGACCCTTTCCGGCTTTTTTGAACATGGTCTGTCCGCAGTAAGGGCAATTCTCCTCGGTGGGCGCTTCCCAGGACATAAAGCCACACTCTTTGCCCTTTGCGCAGGCATAATAGGTATAGCCCCGCTGGCTCTTTCGTTTCAGCATCCCTGCGCCGCACTTGGGGCACCGGCCCGGCATACGCTCTGCCAGCGGCCTTGTATTTTTGCACTCGGGGTAACCAGAGCAGGCCATAAACCGCCCGAACCGGCCGATCTTAATGACCATCTTTCTGCCGCAGAGTTCGCAGACCTCGTCGGTTTCCTCATCGGGCACCTTGAGCCGGGTATCCTTCAAGGCTTCCTCCGCTTCCTCCATCTCCCGATGGAAGTCCCGATAAAAGTCGCGCAATACGTCTTTCCAATAGACCTTGCCCGCTTCGACTTCATCCAGCCGTTCCTCCATCTGGGCTGTAAAGGTCACGTCGATGACGTCGGTAAACCGCTCCTTCATCAGGCCGGTGACCACCTCGCCCAGCGGCGTGGGGCTTAGCCGTTTCTCCTCTTTGATGACATATTCCCGATCCAGGATGGTCGAAACCGTGGAAGCATAGGTACTGGGCCGTCCAACTCCCTTTTCCTCCATGGCTTTTACAAGCGTGGCCTCGGTATACCGGGGTGGCGGCTGGGTAAAATGCTGTTGTTTTTCCTGCCCGGCAAGCCGCAAGAGTTCTCCTTCCTGAAGATCGGGCAGCGGCGTCTGCTTTTCCTCGGTTTCGTCGTCCCTGCTCTCCTCATAAACCGCCAAAAAGCCAGGGAATTTGACACTCTGATGGCTGGCTCGGAAGATATGCCCCGCAGAGACCGCGTCGATGGACAGCGCGTCATAGACTGCGTTGGACATCTGGCTGGCCACAAACCGGCTCCATATCAGCCGGTACAACTTATATTGATCGGTAGTCAAGCTGCTCTTGATGGAATCCGGATCCAGTTTCACGTTGCTGGGCCGGATGGCTTCATGGGCATCCTGCGCGGCGCTTTTGGTCTTATAGCGGCGTGGCCCTTCTCTGTAATAATCCGCGCCATAGCGGGTCTTGATAAAGCCACCCGCCGCGCTGAGGGCTTCATCAGAAAGCCGCAGGGAATCGGTACGCATATAGGTAATCAGGCCCACTGTACCCGCACCGGTTACGTCAACACCCTCATAGAGTTGCTGGGCAATGGCCATGGTACGCCGGGGCGTCATGGAGAACTTTCTGGAGGCCTCCTGCTGCAAGGTAGATGTGATAAAAGGCGGCGCCGGAGTACGTTTTTTCTCCGAACGCTTGACCGCTGACACGGTAAAAGGCACGTTTGCCACATCTTGCAGGATCGCATTGACCTCCTTCTCGCTGTGCAGTTCCCGTTTTTTATCCTCGCCGTGATAGTGCGCCGTGAATTTACCGGGGCTGGAAACCCGTTCCAAATCCACGTCGATGCTCCAATATTCCTCGGGTTGGAACGCGCGGATTTCTTCCTCCCGATCTACCACCATCCGGGTTGCCACAGACTGAACTCGTCCGGCGGAAAGTCCTCTCCGGATCTTTTTCCACAGTAGCGGCGACAGCTGATAGCCAACAATGCGGTCCAGAATCCGCCGGGCCTGCTGCGCATCCACCAGATCCTGATCAATGGCCCGGGGCTGCCGGATGCTGCTGCCGACTACACTTTTGGTGATTTCATTAAAGGTGACCCGGCACACCTGTTCCTTCGGCAACTCCAGCAGATACTGAAGATGCCAGGAGATTGCCTCCCCTTCGCGGTCAGGGTCTGTTGCAAGATAGACCTTTTTGCAGTCCTTTGCCGCTTTTTTCAGATCCGCGATCACTGCTTCTTTTCCCTTCATGGGCATATACTGAGGTTCAAAATCATTTTCTATGTCAATGCCCATTTTGCTTTTCGGCAAATCCCGCAGATGCCCCATGCAGGCTTTGACCTCATAGTCCGGGCCAAGATATTTTCCGATGGTCTTTGCCTTTGCCGGTGATTCTACAATGACCAGATTGGGTGCTTTAGCCATTCTATTTCCTCCGATGCCATGTAATCATAATTTTGCGCTATTGAATTTTGAGTGAGAAGTGTTTGCCGGGCTCCTGGATCACAAACCCCTTGATTTCCAGCAGCGTCAGGGCGGAGAGTACTCTGGCCGGCGATAACGCGGTTTCCTCAATGATGTCGTCCACATGCCGCCGTCCCTGATTAAGTGCCGCCGCAATGGTTCGCTCGTCCTGCGTCAACTGATTTTGTATCCCGTTTAGGTCAATATAATTCCGATTTTCCTGCTTGTCAATTCTATTTTGGCTTTTCCGGAAAGTTTTTTTCTCCCCCTGTGCTCCTTCCACTGTCTCCTTTGAAGACCGGGAGACCGCTGGACGCGTGGCGGAGGAAGCCGCTCTGGTTCCCTGCTGTACCGGCTTCAAAGCCGGTGTGTTAATCGGATGCAGTCCGGAAAACCGTGCCGTATATTCCCGCAAAATGTCCCAGCCGCAGGTCACAAGGGCCGCGCCATCCTGAATCAGCGCGTTGCTGCCTTCGCAGGCGGGGAGGCCAATATTGCCCGGAACTGCGAAAACATCCCGTCCCTGTTCCAGCGCCAGTTCCGCCGTAATGAGACTTCCGCTCTGCTTCGCCGCTTCTATTACCAACACGCCGATACTCAATCCGCTCATGATGCGGTTTCTTCGCGGAAAGTTTTGCGCAAGCGGTTTTGTTCCTGGCACAAATTCGCTGATCAGACAGCCGCTATGTTCTACTTTTCCATAAAGCGCTCTTGCTTCGGATGGATACACAATGTCTAATCCATTGCCCAGCACTGCAGCAACGCTGGCTCCCCGCTCCAGTGCGCCCTCCAACGCATAGGAATCAACCCCCTTGGCCGCGCCGGAGACTACCGCCGCGCCGCAGGCGCCCAACTCCTCTCCCATCCGTCTTGCTGCGGAAAGGCCATAAGCGCTGGCCTTCCTGGCGCCGACAACTGTGATTGCCGGCAGTTCGTCGAAGGGCAGCAATGTTCCCCGGTAATAGAGTACCAGCGGAGGCGTATCAATATTCTTCAATCTTTGCGGATAGCGCGAGTCGCGGATCGTTAAGATGGAAATGCCCAGTCTCTGGCAATCCTCCAAAACGCCCTCCGTCCGGCGAAGATCCTTGTATTCAAGCGCGTCTCTTTCCTTTGGAGACAAGCCGGAAACCTCTGCCAGCGCAGTCCTGTCTGCGGAATACACCCGTTCCGGCGTTCCGAAACAGTCCAGCACACGCTGTTGCCCTCTCAGGCTCAGCCCTGGTAGCGTCGTCAGCCATATCCAGCCCTGTAGTTGTTCCATAAACATTCTCCTTTTTAAAGCGGCGTCATCTGCCAAAGTATAATCGCTGCCGCCACAGCGGCGTTCAGCGACTCGCACCTGATATGCATGGGGATGATCAGCTGATCGTCAGTTTCCCGCAGCAAAGCCGCAGAAACACCCTGTCCTTCGCTTCCAATGATTACAGCCGCCTGTTTCAAATCATAGTTCCGCAGATCCTTTGCCTGCACGGAAAGCGTCGCCGCCAGCACCGGAATGCTTTTCTTACGGCATTGCTGCAAGAAGCACGCCCCGGTCAGGATCGTGGGCGGCGTCCGGAAAATTGCTCCCATGGTGGCCCGCACTGTTTTCGGCCCATAGGGATCGCAGCACCCCTCCAGCAGAAAGACCGGGACATCCATTGCGTCTGCGGTCCGCAGAATGGTACCCAGGTTGCCGGGGTCCTGAACGCCTTCCAGCGCCAGGCAGCCCGGACGCGGCGTTTGGCTGCTTTCCTCCGCAGTCTGAAAGAGGAAGAGCGCGCCCTCCGGGTTCTCCATTTGAGAGACCTCCTTCATCAGCTGGCGGGAGATCTGCACCTTCCGCACCTGCTCCGGCAATGGGGGACAGGAAACATCTTCCTGAAGGATCACCGTGTGGAGTCTGTCCGGCGCCCAGCGCAGGGCCTCCTTCAACAGCTTCACGCCGTCCCCTACGCACAGGCCTGTCTCTTTTCGAAATTTTTTGGAGGTTTGCAGCCGGACCGTCTTGACCAGAAGGGCGTTTTGCCGGCTGGTAATGGTTTCGATCATAGCCCCTGCAACCTTTCCAGCGCATCATGGGTGCCCATGACCATAACGGTATCGCCGGCAAAAATCCGATCCTCTGCGCCAGGCGACATACGGAGCTGCCCGGTTTTCTCATTTTTGATCGCCAGCACACTGACCTGATATTTCGCCCGGACATTCAGTTCTCTCAGAGACTTGCCCTGCCATCCCTTCGGTGGCTCAATATCCGCGATGGCATACTTTCCGGAAAGTTCCATATAGTCAAGAAAGCTGTTGGACCCAAGGCTTTGCACCAGCCGCAGCGCCATTTCCTTTTCCGGGATCACCACCCGATCCGCACCCACGCGCTCCAGTGCCCGCTTATAAGACTCATTCTGGGCCTTGCAGAGAATCGTCTCCACGCCCAGATCCTTTAGATTCATTGTAATGAGGACGCTGGCTGCCAGATCCTCTCCAATGGCAACAATGGCAGTTTGGCATTCCGCCGCGCCCACCGCCCGGAGAGTATCCAACTCTCTGGCGTCTCCAATGGCCGCATAGGTGGATCGGTCCGCCATATGGCTGACCGCTTCCTCACAGATGTCCATCACGATCACCTCATGCCCCATGTCATACAGTCTTTCCGCCGCAGCACTGCCGAAACGCCCCAGGCCGATCACAATAAAGGTTTTCATCCCATACCTCCTATCCAATGAGTACCCGTCCGACCGGCCTGCCAATGGCATTTTCCGGCGGTATTTTTGTCATAAATGCAAAGCTGATGGTCATGATCCCCACTCGCCCAAAAAACATATAAAGCATCAGCAGCAGCTTCGCACCTGTGTTCAGCGAAGCCGTGATCCCGGCGGACAGTCCCACCGTACAGATTGCGGAAACAGATTCATATAAACAATCGCTCAGCGGAAGGCCGTTTCCAGCGGACAGCAGTACGCCGCCCACCAGCGCCAGTCCCGTCACAATCAACGCAATGCTCAATGCACTGTTGATCTGATCCTGCGCAATTTTTCGGCCAAATACGACCGTATCCTTTCGGTTCCGCACCACGCTGCGGGCCATCAAAAACAGCAGCGCCACCGAAACAGTTTTAATTCCGCCGGCCGTGGATCCGCCGGAGCCGCCCACCAGCATCAGCAGAATCGACGTCAGCTTGCTTCCGCCGGTCATTGCACCCTGCTTCAGAGCGGCAAAGCCCGCCGTTCGAGTCGTGCAGGACTGAAAAAAGGCCGCCAACAGCTTTTCTGGCGTCGTCATTCCCCCAAGCGTCCGGGGATTGCTCCACTCCAGCACAGCAATCATTGCCATACCGCCCAGCAGCAAAATTGCCGTCATGGAAAGTACCAGCCGCGTGTGTACGCTCAACTGCCGTCTTGCCCCGCGCATCAAAAGATCATTCCACACAAAAAAGCCCAGTCCGCCGATCACAATCAGAGCCGCCAATGTCAGCAGCACCACCGGATCGGTAGAGAAGGCCATCAGACTTTCCTGCCCGGTAAAGCCCATCAGATCGAAGCCTGCATTGCAGAATGCGGAGATCGAATGGAACACCCCCAGCCACAGCGCCTTTTTCAGCGGAAACAGCAAAGAAAACCGAAGGGTTAAAATCAGTGCACCCACCCCTTCCACCAGAAAGGTTCCGGAAAGCACCAGTCTCAGCAGCCGTATCACACCGTCCACCTCGCCGAGAGCCATCGCCTGCTGAATGATCAGCCGTTCCCGCAGCCCGATCCGTCGGCGCAGCAGAAAGAAAAAAGCCGATACAAAGGTCATATACCCAAGTCCGCCGATTTGAATCAGCGCCAACAGCACGGCCTGCCCAAAGGCTGACCACTGGGTATAACTGTCCACAAGAGAAAGCCCTGTCACACAGGTGGCGGAGGTTGCGGTAAACGCCGCCGTCATCGCGCCGCAGCTTCCTTCCCCCCGGGACGCTGCCGGAAGCGCCAGCAGCACAGTACCCAGCAGGATCACCAGCAAAAAGAACGCAGTCAGCACACGGGCCGCGTGATTCGGCTTTTTCCGGTTTCTATAGGGAAGCTTCAAAGCTCTCTCTCCTTCGCGAAACGGATAACGGGGTGCCAAGCATCGGCACCCCTGATCCATCATTCCTCTGTCTCTCCGGCATCTGACAGCGCCTTCGCCATTGAGACGGCCATGTCTCTGGCGTTCCGGGCCTCCGAAGTGCCGGAAACCGTTGTAAAATCCATGATAGAAAGGTATATATCCCGCATACCGCACTGCTCCAGAACAGGATTCCCCGCCAAACTCAGCCGCACCGGGTTGCTCTCATCATAAGGCAGTCCGTACTGAGAAAGTTCATCTGTAAAGAAATCCAGCACCGGATCTGTATATGCCGCAGAAATATCGCCACTCATCAAATATAGCGCCACATCCTCCTGAGATGCATAGAGATACATACGTTCCTGATTCTGCCGTCCGACCTCCGTGTCCCCTACAAAGAGGATCACATAGCGGATATTGACCTTTCCGTTGCCGTCCAGATCCTCCACCACGGATTTTAGGAGTTCGTCCAGCGGTTCCAGCTGGGTATCATCCACATAGTAATCCGTCGCGATGACCACCGTGGTATCATAGCGTTCCTTCCGAAGGGCGTCGATGGTAATAAAGGCGACCACCCCGAGAATCACAACACATACCAGCAGCGGCCATTTGTAATGATACCAGAACACATTGACAAACCAATGCTGAAATCCGCCGTTTTCCCGAATATGCTCTTTCAGCTTTCCCATGATGCGGCCCCCATTTCAAAATTACGACCTGTCCAATCAGAAGATTTCCCTGTTGTCCGTCTTTTTTGATTTGCATTATTATAATAATATCTTTCACATTTTGCAAGGGCTGGTTTCCCGGGCTATCCAAATTCAGGCCGTCAGCTTTCGATAGAGTTTCTCCACCAATGGAAGCAATACCCCGCCAACCATATTTCCAAGCGAAATCAGTACCAGTCGCAGCAGGCTCTCCCCTGGCTGAGAAAACAGCGTACCCGAAACGCTCCAATAATACATATCCGCAATGCTGTGCTCTGTTCCAGCAAGAATGAACGCACTGACGCCCAGAAACAGGGACAAATACTTCCCCAGTTCATGGGGATTTTTTGCAAATCCGTTAACCGCTATGTAGATAAAAATGTTGCAGATACAGCCCAACAGAAACAGGCTGCCGTATCCGGCGTCCATTTTCAGCGCCACCATCGCCTGCGCGGTCGTATGGATCCCGCCTTCCGCGCCGCAGAGTCCGGTGCGCCGTTCCACCAGCGCCAGCAACAAGCAGCCGCAGAAATTCCCGACCCAGATCACCAAAAGGATCAAAAGATACCCCGGTTTGTTGTCAAACAGATCGCAGGCCTTTCCGGTAAACAGGTTGTAGCCCCTGGTGCAAATGGTAAACAGTCCAATACCAAACAGCAGCGCCGCTATCACATTGCTGCCGGGAAACGTATCTTTGAGCCGCAGAAAGACTGTGCCGCCCAGGCCGATGCACAGCCCGGCCAGAACCGCATAGAGAAAAATCGCTGTGTACTTTTTCAAAAGCATTCTCCCCTTTTCACAATTGGGGCCGCTGTATCGGCGGCGGCCCCGGCTTCCTACTTTAAAATCTCCGGGATATCCGTATTCGCGGCGGCTATGATGGCCTCATAGGCCCAATGTTCCTCAGTCACATCTGAAAATCGAACGCCATAATTGACCCCAACATTATAGACCAGCCCGATACCGCGATTGATCATGGAAACTGCCTCCGCTCTGGTTAGCAGGCCATTTGGCTGAAATGTCCCATCTCCATAGCCGTTGATTACGCCAGCCTTTTGCAGCGCATTGATATAGCCTGCCGCCCAATGGCCTGAAATATCCGTGAACCCGCCTTCCTCCCGCTGTTCCAGCTGCAAATACCGTCCCAGCATCGCCGCGAATTCTCCTCGGGTAATATCGCCGTTTGGCCGAAAGGTCCCATCTTCATAGCCATGGATATAGCCCTTTTTCACGCAGAAGTTTACATAATTTGAATACCACTGATCTGCGGGGACGTCGGGCATTCTGCACTCATAAATCATTTCCGAATCAAACTCCGCCGTCAGGCGGGCCAGCATGACAGCCAACTGCGCTCGCGTTGCATTTGCGCTGGGTAAAAATTTGCCGTCAACGTCTCCTTTGATATAGGTATTGGGCTCCGCCGCATATGTTTTGGGCACAAAGCCCACGCAGAGCATCAGCGCCAAAAGCGCCGCCATCCATCTCTTCATAAGCAACCTCCTGTGTATGTGCCTCTTATTGTAGCACAATCCGCCCGGCAAATGCAACTCTCTCCAAAACTCAACGGCCCAATGAATAGAGGGACGGCCCGGAAAGCCGCCCCTCTGAAACATCAGGCTTTTTTTGTCCAGCGGTCAAATTCCTCGTCGGTAGAAAGCACATAGTGCGTTCCATCCACCAGATGCTGCTCTCCAACATTGTAATCAATGCCGGATGTCGCATAATCATAGCTCATAGCCACACGGGTCTTTTCCACTCTGGGGTTGGGATGAGGAATCGCACTGAGGAGACTTTGGGTGTAAGGGTGAACAGGATTGGAGAAGATCTCGTCCTTGGTCCCGCTTTCCACCAAATGCCCCAAATGCAGCACACCGATCCGGTCTGAAATATATTTGACCATGGAAAGATCATGAGCAATGAACATATAGGCTGTGCCGGTCTCCTTCTGGATATCCTTCATCAGATTAACCACCTGAGCCTGAATCGACACATCCAGCGCGGAAATACACTCGTCGGCAATGATCAGCTTGGGGTTCATGATCAGCGCCCGGGCAATGCCCACACGCTGCCGCTGTCCGCCGGAAAATTGATGGGGATATCGCTCGGCATGCTCCGGCGCCAACCCCACCTTTTGCAGAATTTTCGTCACCTTTTCTTCCCGCTCTGTCCGAGAGGAACAGAGGTGGTGAATATCCAGGCCCTCCGCAATGATGTCTATTACCTTTTTCCGAGGGTTCAGGCAGGCCATGGGATCCTGAAAAATCATCTGCATCTCCGTCCGAAGCTTTTCCCGGGAGTTCCGGGAAAGCTTGCCGGAAATATCCGCGCCATTAAAGGTAATGCTGCCCTCCGTAGGCGTATAGAGCCGAATGACGCTTCTGCCAATGGTGGACTTGCCGGAACCGGACTCGCCCACCAATCCGTAGGTCTCACCCGGAAATATCTCAAAGGAAACGCCGTCTACCGCTTTGACGGTAAACTTCCGGCTGATGGGAAAATACTGCTTCAGTCCTTCGATTTTCAATACAGGCTCTGACATTTATTTTCCCTCCTTCATCCGTTCAATGCGGCGCCGCAGTTCTTCCGGCATATCCACTTTCGGCGCTCTGGGATCCAGCAGCCAGGTGGCCGCATAGTGAGTATCCGTTATTTTGAACATCGGCGGCTCCAACCGATCGTCAATATTGAGAGCAAACTCGTTTCTCGCCACGAAAGCGTCGCCCTCCGGCTCATGGAGCAGGTTCGGCGGACTGCCGGGGATCGTATAGAGGCGGTCATCGGCAGTATCCAGATCCGGCATAGCCGACAGCAGACCCCAGGTATAGGGATGCTGCGGATCATAGAAGATCTCATCGATGGTGCCCTGTTCCACAATTTTCCCGGCGTACATGACATTGACGAAGTCCGCCACTTTGGCCACAACGCCCAGGTCATGGGTAATGTAAATAACAGAAATTCCCATCTTTTTCTGGATCCCCTTGATCAGTTCCAGAATTTTGGCCTGAATGGTCACATCCAGCGCGGTCGTTGGCTCGTCACAGATCAGCAGATCCGGGTCACAGGACAGTGCAATGGCAATCACTACTCTCTGCCGCATACCGCCGGAGAGCTGATGGGGATAGTTTTTCATCCGTTTTTCCGCATCCGTGATGCCCACCAGTTCCAGGAGTCTCAGCGCCTTTTGATAGGCATCTTTTTTGGAGGTCTTATTGTGCCAAATCATGCCCTCCATGATCTGCTTCCCAATGGTCATGGTGGGATCCAGAGACGTCATCGGATCCTGAAATACCATGGCGATCCGTTTGCCGTTGATATGCCGGCGGATCCACTTTTTATCCTTTTTCAGAATATCCACGGTCACAGCCGTTCCATCGTCATGGTGATAGGAGAATTCAATGGTGCCGCTGCCAACGGTGGCATTCTTTGCCAGAATACCCATAGCGGCTTTCATGGTCACGGATTTTCCAGAGCCGGACTCGCCTACAATGGCAACTGTTTCGCCTTTCATCAGGTCAATATTGACGCCGCGAATGGCATGGACGTAGCCTGAGGTTGTCTGAAAGCTGATATCCAGATCACGAATCTTTAAGATCTGTTCTTTTTCGGCCATATTCTCCCCTCCTTATGCTTCCTTCATCTTCGGGTCAAGGGCCTCCCGGAGGCCGTCAGCCACGATGTTAAAGCTGAGCATCAGCAGCGCCATCACCAAAATCGGAGGTATGATCTGATAGGGATGCGTGGTAAAGCTGTTGAAAGCATCGTTGATCAGGGAACCCAGAGAACACTCCGGCACCGGAATACCCAGACCTACAAAACTCAAAAATGCTTCTGTAAAAATCGCGGTAGGAATGGACAGCATACACTGAGTGATGATCGGCCCAATGATGTTTGGCAGGACTTCCTTAAAGATAATAAAGAAACTGCCTGCGCCCAGCGTACGGGAGGCAAGCACGAACTCCTGCTCCTTGAGCTTGAGCATCTCGGCCCGTGCAATGCGGCTCATTCCGATCCATTCTGTCAGCATCAGCGCGAAAATGATCGTCCAAAGGCCAGGCTTGAGCACCAGCAGCAGCAGTGTGACAATGACCAGCCGGGGAATGCTGTTTGCGATCTCTGCAATGCGCTGCATCGCATTGTCCACCTTGCCGCCAAAATAGCCGGAGATCAGTCCGTAACTCATACCAATGATCATATCAATGACCGTTGCCAGCACGGCAATGATCAGCGAAACCCTTGTACCGGACCAAACGCGTGTCCAGATATCCCGGCCCAGGGTATCCGAGCCAAACCAGTAATAGGTGTCCGTCAATTCTTTTTCTTCATAATAATTAACTTCCTTGACGCCGGTGGTGGTAGACATCTTTTCACTGCCGTCCAGAATGCCAAGTTTTTCAACGCCAGGCACACGGGGCGCCAGATTCTTCTCCGACAGCGTTTGACCGGAATAGGTATATGCGTTCATGGAAGGGCCAATGATGGCCATTAGCGCAATCAGAAGAATCAGAATCAGGCCCACCACAGCGCTCTTTCTCGAGAGAAACCGGCGGCGCACATCTTTCCAGTAATTCTGGGAAGAAAAATTGCTGTCTACCTGAATGATTTCCTGATTTTCCTTCCTCAGAAAGTCATCCGGCCGGAATTCAACGGTATTAAGGTCTATCGGCCCTGAAGCCACAATGGGCCTTGCTCTTTGCTTTGCCATGCTCAGTCACCATCCTTTGCAAGTCTGATTCTTGGGTCAATGATGCCATAGAGGACATCCACCACCAGCATGATCACAATATACATCAGCGAATAGATGAAACTCAGCGAAATAACAACATTATAATCGTTGGACTGAATGGCCGTCACCAGCAGGCTGCCGACGCCGGGAATGGAGAAGATCTTTTCCACCACCAGAGAGCCTGTCATCAGATCGACGATCAATGGCGCCAGAACAGTCACAATGGGAATCAGCGCATTTCGCAGGGCGTGTCGGAAAATCAGAGACGCGCCGCTGACGCCCTTGCTCTCCGCCAAAAGCATATAGTCGCTGTCCAGGACCTCCAGCATTTCACTTCTGGTAAAGCGGGCGATGGAGGCCATAGTAAACATACTCAGGGAGATTGAGGGCAGCACCGAGGATTTCAGCGCTCTGGCCATATCATAGAGCATGGGGAACCAGCCGGCCTTGAAGCCCATGGTATAACTTAGCGCCAGAGCAAACACGTAAGAGGGCACCGCAATGCCAATGACCGAGAACAGCGTACAAAGCGAATCCACAATGGTTCCCCGCATCAGTGCTGAAATAATGCCCAGCAAAAGCCCTACGACCGCGCCCAGAAGCACTGCCTGTCCGCCAATTCGAATGGAAACCGGAAGCCGGGACTGAATCAGCTGACTGATAGGTGTATTTTTACTGATATTATAACTGACACCCAGATCGCCCCGGGCCATATTAATCACATATCGGCCAAACCGCACCACCAGAGGATTGTCCAGGCCATATTTTGCATCCAGCGCCGCTCTCTGGTCGTCTGTCAGTTTTTCATCGTTAAAAGGAGAGCCGGGCATCAGCTGCAGCAGCGTAAAAAGCACCAGCAAAATCACGAGCAGCGTACAAATCGACATAGCCACTCGTTTTAGGATATACTTTAACACATCTTCCGCCTTCCTTTCGCAGCGGTTTGATAGCAAAACCGCGCAGCGGGATTATATTCACCACTGCGCGGTCTTCGCTTCATAGGAATATTGATTAACCCTTAGTGGCGTTTTTGAACACACGGTTCAAAGCACAGGGATGGAACTCAACGCCCTTGACATCGGTAGATATCATGCAGGCGTCAGCCTTGGTGTAAACAGGCGCGATCACCGCCTCTTCCATGATGATCTGCTCTGCGTCATACAGTGCGCTCCAGCGGCCCTCGGGATCGGTGCAGAGGTCGCCGGTGGTGCAGTTTTCGATGATTGCATCATACTCGCTGTTGCTCCAGAGGCCATAGTTGTTGGAGCAATCAGTGACCCACATATTCAGGTATGTCATAGGATCGGCATAGTCAGGACCCCAGCGGGTCAGGCAGACCTCATAATTGCCGTTCTGGATATCCTCCACACGCTGCTTTTTGGGTTCGACCTTGATGTTCAGGGTCAGGCCGGGCAGTGTACTCTCCAGCTGCTCCTTAATCACAGCCGCAACATTCTGGGTCTCCGTCTGATCCTCGCAGAGGAATTCAAAGGTAAATTCGGTCTGTCCCAACTCTTCGCAGGCCTTGTCATAGCACTCCTTGGCGAAATCCGCGTTAAAGGAGCAGTAATCAGAGAATTTGCTCTGATCGGCGGAGAAGTCGGAGCCGTCGGGGCCAGTAGCAAACTGAGGCGGAACCGCAGTAAATGTAGCAACCGAACCATCCTTCACTACATCAGTTACAATGGCCTCGCGATCCAGCGCGTTGGTAATCGCCATACGCATATTGACGTTATTCAGCGCCTCCACATCATGGCTGTTCATGGTCAGATACCACAAATAGCCGGCGCCATGAACCTCAAAAGAGGGATCGTCCTTGACCTGATCCACCTGATCACCGGACAGCTTCATGATATCCAGATCGCCGGACTGATAACTCATCAGTGCCTGCTGAGAATCCTTGATGACCTGATAGTTCAGACCGCTGAGGGAAACGGAATCGGCATTGTAGTAATCAGGGTTTTTCTTCAGGGAGAAACTCAGCGCAGCAGGCTCATAGTTCTCAAGAATGAACGCGCCGTTGGATAACACCGTCTCGGGGCTGGTGCCGAAGGTGCCTTCCGCCAGAGAGTTAAAGAAAGCCTCGTTGATGGGGTAGAACGTGGGGAAGTACATCAGGGACAGGAAGTAGGAAACGGGAACATTCAGCTGAACCTCCAGCGTCTTGTCGTCCACAGCCTTGACGCCCAACTCCTCTACGCTCTTTTCTCCGCTGATAATCTCAGCCGCGTTGACCACCTGGCCGATGTCGCTGAGCATATAGGAATACTCAGAAGCCAGCTCGGGATCGACTGCACGGCGCCAGCCAAAGACGAAGTCGTCTGCGGTAACCGGATCGCCGTTGGACCACTTGGCGTCCTCACGGAGATGGAAGGTGTAGGTCTTGCCGTCCTCAGAAAGGTCATAACTCTCGGCGATCGCAGGAATGGCGCCGCCTTCCGCGTCCATCTGCATCAGGCCGTCGGTGTAATCCGCGATGACCTCGAAGGAAGTGCCGTCAGTGGCTTCCTGAGGATCCAGAGAAGCAACCTCGACCTCGACCATAACATTCAAATAACCATTGCCGCCGGAGGAACCCTCCGCGGATGTTGTTGCCTCAGCGCCGGAAGCAGCGTTGGAACCGGAGGTAGACGCAGCGGTATCGCCGCAGGCCACACAGCACAGAACCATGGCCGCCGCCAGCAGAAGTGCAAGCAGCTTTTTCATGTGTGTCTCTCCTTTTCAATTTTGTTTGTACCAATCACGTCCTCTGTGGAAAAACAGATGAATACACAGTATGGACATAATAAAAGTATTATACGCAATAATGCACCCTGTGTCAACTACTAACCTGACGATAAATTTCCCGCTTTCATTATGTTCTTTTGTTAAACTTTACAATTTGTTTAAAAATAATTCGTCTGCTTGCATCGAAAAGCCATAAATACAAAAGATGATACGCAAGAATAATCAGATGTATGCGCAACCATGAATGTTGATTTCAAAACGATACGCTGATCCCCAACGAACCAGCGTATCGTTTTTTTATATTTACATATTTACAGGATGTCCATAGCGGCGCACGACTGACCGGGAGTGCGCCCGGAGCACTTCTTTTACAGGATGTCCATAGCGGCGCAGAAGCCCTCATAGGTAGCCTGCTTGACCGTTCTGGCCCGGACTGCGTCTCCGGTGACCACAAACCAGGGGCATACGCCCTCCAGGCGCTTCACAATATCATCATTGGACCGGTTGCCGCAGCAGTAGTAGACAATATCCGCTTCCGCAAACTGCTCCTTGCCGTCCTTATTCAGGAACCCGACCCCATCGGGGGTGATCTCCCTGGTAGTGACGGAGCAGTTCAGGATCATATTCGCCTTTTCCATCCGGGGCAGCAGGGCCGCCCGCTGGGAGGGATAGGAGTCCTTGCACATTTCATCCCGCATTTCAAGGATCTGTACCCTGGCGCCGCATTTGCTGGCAAAGAAGTAGCCGCTTTCGCAGCCAATGGCGCCGCCGCCAATGATGACGACTTTCTTGCCCCGGAGTTTTTCGATATCCCTATAGGCTTCTACCGCGTGCCGGGCGTGTTCTACGCCGGGAATCGGCGGCACAAGAGGGTGGGAACCAACGGCGCAGATCACCGCGTCGGGCGCCATGAGTTCGATCATTTCCCTGGTGGCCTCGGTATTCAGCAGAATACGGACGCCGTTATACTTACACCGAGCAATCAGGCTGTCCCGGAAGCGGAGCAGGGACTCCTTGTCGGTGTCCACCTCAGTGAACCACAAAAGACCGCCCAGCTTATTTTCCTTCTCCACCAGAGTCACATCATGGCCCCGCTCCGCAGCGGTCAGGGCCGCATACATACCGGAGACGCCGCCGCCGATGACCAAAACCTTCCGCTTGCCCCTGGGCTTGGGCGCGTTCCGCCAGCGAAGCTCCCGCTGGCCCCAGGGATTGACGGCGCAGTGCCACAACTCAGGGATGGGCCGGGCGCCGGGATCAGAGGCCAGAGGATTAAAACAGGAACAGCGCAGGCAGGGCGCGATCTGATCCTCATGTCCCATCAGGGTCTTATTGACAAATTCGGGATCCGCAAACTGCTGACGGCCCATGGCCACAAAGTCGCACTTGCCGGAAGCCAGCGCTTCCTCGATCTGGTCGGGAGAATTGAAACCGCCCACCGCCGTAACCGGCACATGGACCGCTTTTTTGATGGCTTCCGCCAGATCCAGATTGCAGCCGTGTTTGTCGAACATGGAGGAAAACGCCTTGGTATTGACATGATCCTGATATGTACCAGAGGTCACATGGATAATATCCACATAATCCTGTATAATCTTTGCAAATTCCACGCCGTCCTCAATGGTCATTCCGCCCTCCATGCGCTCAGATCCGGAGAGCCGATATTCAATAAGGAAATCGTCGCCGCAGACCTCTTTGATCTTCTTGCAGACCATAATGGGGAACCGGGCGCGGTTTTCCATAGAACCGCCGTACTCGTCGGTACGGTGGTTGAACAGAGGCGAAATAAACTGGTTGAGCAGCCAGCCGTGGCCGCCATGAAGGTTTACCATCTGGAAACCAAGGGCCTTGCAGTTCCAGGCCGCTTCCGCCCACTGATTGGCAGTCTCCTCCATCATCTCCACAGTCATTTCTTCAACCTGTACGCCATCATCACGCACATAGGCGGAAGGGCCGATGGGGTTCCGGCCGCTGGAAATGGTATCCGGATGGTTCATGGCTCCCACATGATTGAGCTGAATGGACGCCACCGCGCCATGCGCCTTGATGGCCTCGGTCAGCGTCATAATGGACTCCATATGGAAAGTGGTCATAGGCTTCTCCCAAACGTTAAGCCCGTGCTCATGCCGCCAGGCCCGGTCATGGTCGATGAAGGATTCCGTGACCGTCACCAGCGCAAAACCGCCCCGGGATTTGGTCTCATAAACGTCGATGCCCTCGGGGGTAGGATAGCCGTGGTCTACGATCCGGTTGGTGGTAATAGGAGAACAGAAGACACGGTTTTTGAAAGTGACGCCCTTAATGGTCATGGGCGTAAACATATGGGGATATTTTGTGCAGGTCATTGATTACATCCTTTCTATCTTTCTCTCAATTATGGTATTTGCACTATAGCATACTTTTTTCCATTTTGGAAGAAGGCACTGTAAAGTCATCTGCTTTCCCAAAGGTAACTGCCAATTCCGCTCGTTCAGAACCACTTGCCTTTTTCCGGCTCCTCCAGTATAATGAAAATTGAGAAAAAAGAATGATTACTGCCAAAGCAAGCGAAACTGTATGGAGATCAGGAGGGATTATCATGCAAAGCCTTTGCAATGAATGGGAATTCACCACGGCATGGAACGAGGATTTTCTGAACTGGATCACCCCCGCCGAGGCCGTTCGGCTGCCCCACACCTGCCGGGAACTGTCCCTGCACAGCATTGACCCTGCAGACTATGAGATGCTTTGCGGCTATCGCAGGGAACTGACGCTTTCCCCGGAATGGGAGGGCAAGCGGCTCTTTCTCCAGTTTGACGGCGCCGCCCATATCGCCACAGTATATGTCAATGGGCAGCAGGCCGTTACCCATCGCTGCGGGTACACTGCATTCCGTGTAGAGATCACCCCGCTCGCCATCTTTGATCGGCCCAACCGGATCGCGGTCAAGCTGGACACCTCTGAAAACCCGACGATCCCGCCCTTTGGCTATGTCATCGACTA
This sequence comes from uncultured Oscillospiraceae bacterium, assembly GCA_964527315.1. Lineage (GTDB taxonomy): Bacteria > Bacillota > Clostridia > Oscillospirales > Oscillospiraceae > HGM13006. The sequence continues at coordinate 30,177 of CAZGOQ010000012.1, forward strand.
TCTGACCTACGGCGGACTTTACCGGGAAGTCTGGCTGGATGTGCGGGAACAGGGACGGATCGACGATATCTTCGTATACACACCCGAACTCCACACTGCCCAAATCCAGGTCACTTTGGACGGCGCTCCGTCGAAAAGCCGGGTGGAGGTTTCCATTCTGGACAGTCTGGGGCAAACAGTCTGGAACGGGACCGCCGCACAGGGCGCAGTCACAGCTTCTGTTCCCCAGGCCCATCCATGGAACTGCAAGCATCCTGTCCGTTATACCTGCCGGGCCGTTCTTTTGGATGCCGAAGACAGTATTCTGGATGTGCAGGAAACCCTTTTTGGCTTCCGCACCGCCCAGTTCCGGACAGACGGATTTTATTTAAATGGGGAAAAAGTATTCCTCCGGGGGCTCAACCGCCACCAGTCCTTCCCCTATGTGGGCTATGCCGCGCCGGAACGCCTTCAGCGGGAGGATGCCCGCATTTTGCAGGAAGAGCTGGGCTGCAATGCCGTCCGCACCAGCCACTATCCCCAGAGCCACTGGTTTTTGGACGAATGTGACAGACGCGGCCTGCTGGTATTTACAGAATTGCCCGGCTGGCAGCATATCGGGGACGACGCCTGGAAGGATCAGGCTGTGGAGAACGTCCGGGAGATGGTACTCCAATACCGAAATCACCCTTCCATTATCCTCTGGGGCGTCCGCATCAACGAAAGTCAGGATGACGATCCGTTTTATACCCGCACCAACGCCATTGCTCATCAGCTGGATCCCAGCCGCCAGACCTCGGGGGTACGATATCTGGAAAAAAGCCATCTTCTGGAGGACGTCTATGCCTATAATGATTTTTCCCATACCGGGAAAAACGCCGGGGCCAGAAGAAAGGCCGATGTGACCCCTGATCCGGCAAAAGCGCTGCTGATTTCAGAGTGCAACGGCCATATGTTCCCTACCAAGCCTTATGACACCTGGGACCGCCGGCAGGAACAGGCGCTGCGTCATATCCGCGTTCAGAACGCTGCTCTCCGGGAACACGCCGGGTGCTTCGGCTGGTGTATGTTCGACTATCCGACCCATAAGGACTTTGGCTCCGGAGACCGCATCTGCTATCACGGCGTCATGGACGCCTTCCGCAATCCCAAACTGGCTGCCGCCGCCTACCGGAGTCAGACGGATGCCACGCCGGTGCTGGAGGTGGGTTCCTCCATGGACATCGGAGACTATCCCGGCGGGCAGATCGGCAAAACCTATGTATTTTCCAACGCCGATGAAATTGCGCTATATAAAAACGGCTTGTTTGTCACCAACCTTTCCAGAAGCCCATGGCGGGATCTCCCGCATCCCCCCTTTGTGGTGGACGATACCATTGGCACGCTGCTGGAAACTCAGGAGGGGTTTTCGAAAAAAAAAGCTGCGCTGATCCGGGTATGTCTGCTGGCCGCCGGAACCCAGGGGCTTTCCGGCCTTCCGCTGAAATATAGGCTGAAGCTGCTTTGGTGCATGGTGCGATATCACATGACCTTTGACGATGTTGTGGCGCTCCATAGCAAATACGTCAGCAACTGGGGCGGCTCCTCCACCGTCTGGCGCTTTGACGCCAAAAAGGAGGGTCAGATAGTCGGCAGCGTGACCCGTTCCCCCTGCACCCGGCTGCATCTGGAGGTCCTGCCCAGCCATACCGTTCTCACGGAGAAATACAGCTATGACATGGCTGCGGTCCGGGTGCGTATTTTAGACGAAAACGGCGCCGCCGCGCCTTATGTGCAGCCTCCGGTGACATTTTCCGTCCAGGGACCGCTGGCGCTGGTCGGCCCCGATGTGGTTACCGCTGAGGGCGGCGCCTGCGGATGCTATCTCCGGACGTCCGGAACCACCGGACACGCCGCGCTCACTGTTTCCGCGCCCCAGACAGAGCCGGTCACTATGGAATTTGTGATCAACACGGAAGCGGAAAACATACGGAACTGACCGACCGGCAAAAAAACGTTGCCGGTAAACGGTTGGCCATCAAACAGGTTACAAGAAGTAACCGCCTGGTTTGGAACCCAGGCGGTTACTTCTCAGCCTGTCAAAGAACCCTGGTTTTCAGGGAGCGAAAACCAGGGATTTTTTATG
>CAZGOQ010000013.1:0-29686 GCA_964527315.1 uncultured Oscillospiraceae bacterium
CTCTATTCGCTATTCTTTTTTCCTTATTTGTCACACATCATTGTAACACCTACAAAACCTTTGAAAAGAAATTAATTTTTTCTCTTGCATTTTGAAAAAACCTGTGATATAATAACCGGGCTTGAAATTACGGGCGTATTGCGCCTTTACCTATGGACCGAAAGAGGTGAACAGACGTGAAGAAGGGCATCCATCCCGATTATCAGCAGACCACTATCCGCTGCGCTTGTGGTAACGTGTTTGAGACCGGGTCTACAAAGAAGGATATCAGAGTTGAAATCTGCTCCAAGTGTCACCCGTTCTATACCGGCAAGCAGAAGCTGGTAGACACTGGTGGACGTGTTGAACGCTTCAACAAGAAATTCGGTCTGAAGTAAGTATCCCGTCAAGGGGGCTGTTTCACTGCGTGGAACAGCCCCTTTTTGCTTTTTTTGGCAAGACCTCATGATACTTCGACGGCCCTTTGCGGATTTTTTCGCCGTGACTGCGTCTTAAAAACTGAAAAAGCACAAAGTATTCCTGCGTTTTTTACTGTCAGGAGAAGAAATCTCTCGCAAATTGCTCGCCGCCGGATCGTGCGGTCATGTCTAAGATATTTGGAGGATCAATGGAAGAAAAAGTTGCAATTGATAAAGCGATTTTAGCGGGCCTGGACGCGGCTGTGTTTTCCAAAGAGGAAACCGCGACAGAGCGCAGCTTAGAGGAGTTGCGGGCCCTTTTGGAAACAGCAGGCGGAAGTGCTGTGGGAATGCTGCTGCAATCCCGGCCTGCGCCCGACCCTCATTCGTTCTTAGGCGAAGGCAAGGCGGAAGAACTGCGGGCAGCAGTAGAGGAAACCGGCGCAAACATGGTAATCTTCGACAACGATCTCGGCCCATCTCAGATCCGCACCCTGGAGGAAATGACCGGCGTTACGGTCATTGACCGCAGTACACTGATTCTGGATATTTTTGCCCAGCGGGCTAAGACCCGGGAAGGCAAGCTGCAGGTGGAACTGGCCCAGTATCAGTATCTTTTGCCCCGGCTCTCCGGCATGGGAAAAAGTCTCTCACGGCAGGGCGGCGGCATTGGCGCCAGAGGCCCCGGCGAGACCCGGCTGGAAACCGACCGGCGGCACATTCGAAGCCGCATTGCCCGGCTGCGGGAGGAACTGAAAGAAGTGCGACGAGTTCGGGGCGTACAGCGTCAACTGCGGGAGAAAAACAGCGTGCCCGTGGTGGCGCTGGTGGGCTACACCAACGGGGCGGGAATCCCCGCCAATGACCGATTATTTGACACCCTGGACACTACCACACGGCGGCTCAAGGTTTCCGATACCCTGGAGGTTTTGCTCAGCGACACGGTTGGTTTTATCGCCAAGCTGCCCCATCATCTGGTGGAAGCCTTTCAGGCAACACTGGAAGAACTGCAATATGCGGATCTGCTGCTCCATGTCATCGACGCATCCGACCCGGATCGGGAAGATCATATGGCAGTGGTGGAAAAACTGGTAGCCCAACTTGCGCCCCAGGGCGTGCCGGTGATTGAGGTCTACAACAAGGCCGATCTGGTATCGGCGGATCTGCTTCCGGCGGGTGAAAACAGGATCGCGGTTTCTGCTGCCCGGGGCGAACATTTAGAGGAACTTTTGAAGCTGATTGACAAAAATCTTGATACTGGCGTCCAGCGGGTGATGATGCTGCTGCCTTATGCCAAGGCCGGAGAACTCGATCGGCTCCACCGGGAGGCAAAAGTGTTTTCCGCAGCGTATGAAAATGAGGGCATTCGGGTGGATGCGGCCCTGAATCCCGAATTGCAGGGGCGGTATCGGGAATATATTGTTGAAACATGAGCCAGCAAGTGATCGAAAATTGACTCTTTGAACATTCAGACGGCGGAAGCTACTGTCGAAGAAAGTTGGAAAAGAAGGAAACCATATTGAAACTGCAAACCAAAACCATAGAAACGAAGCGGCTGATTTTGCGTCAATTCAGGATAGAAGATGCCGAAGCCATGTATCGGAACTGGGCCTCTGACCCCGCAGTCACAAAGTATTTGCAGTGGCCCACATATACCAGTGAGGAAACGGCAGTGGGTCGGATACGTTTTATGATTGACCAGTATGAAAAAGGCGCAATCAGCGATTGGGCTATTGCGTTGAAGGAAATCGGCCAGGTCATTGGCAGCATCGGCGTGGTTTCCGTGAACGAGGCGGCGAAAAGCGTCCATGTGGGATACTGCATTGGAAAAACGTGGTGGCATCAGGGAATCACGTCTGAAGCCCTTGCCGCAGTGATTGAATATTTCTTTACAGAAACAGAAGTACTGCGGGTGGATTCCCGCCATGCGGTGGAGAACCCCAATTCCGGCGGAGCCATGAAAAAATGCGGTATGCGGTATGAGGGAACGCTCAGAAAGTCAGACTGGTGCAATCAGGGGATTTGCGACGCGGTTTGGTATGGCATATTGAAAGATGAATGGATGGAGCGGAGAGAATGACAGAATACTATCTCCCCGCAGGCTACGGCACAGCGGAGCATGTGGAGAAAAAATCCCGGTTTATCGGCCAGGTCTGGCCTATCTTATCAGAGGAGGAAGCCAGGGAGAAAATTCAGCAGGTGAAAAAGAAATACCACGATGCCCGGCACAGCTGCTGGTGCTTTTGCCTTCGGGACGGTACAATGCGCTATTCCGACGACGGCGAGCCACAGGGCACAGCGGGCCAGCCCATGCTGACGGTCTTTACCCGATCGGGTATTACTGACGCGCTCTGTGTGGTGACCCGGTATTTTGGCGGCGTACTCCTTGGCACAGGAGGGCTGGTCCGGGCCTACAGCAAGGCGGCGAAGGACGCCCTCAGTGCCGCCGGGATCAGCGTCGAGCGGTGCTGGGATAAAATTCTTGTGGTCTGCCCCTACGGTCTCTACGACCGGCTTCGGCAGGAAACGGAGAACATGGGCGGCATCATTGACGGGACGGAATTCGGCGCGGATGTGACCATGACGGTCCTTGCTCCGGAGGAAGTGACCGCCGGATATCTGGACAGACTAACGGAAATGACCGGCGGAAAAATCCAGGGCGAAAAAATGGGACAGATATTCCGAAGCGTTCGGATAGAAGCTTTTTAAAGGGGTGTATCTATGATTCGAGAAGAACTGGAACAGGCGGAATATCAAATCATGGCTCCTTGGGCGGCAAAGGCAAGAGAAACCAAAGGGCGGATGAAGCCGGAGATGGAAAGTGAGGTTCGAACCTGCTATCAGCGGGATGTGGACCGAATCGTTTACTCCAAGTCCTTCCGGCGGCTGAAGCACAAGACCCAGGTGTTTTTGCAGCCGGAAGGCGATCACTACCGCACAAGACTGACCCACACTCTGGAGGTCATGCGGATCTCCCGTACCATTGCAAGGGCCTTGCATCTCAACGAAGATTTAACGGAGGCCATTGCCTTCGGTCATGATTTGGGCCATACGCCATTTGGCCACGCAGGGGAAAAGGCTCTGACAGAGATCACCGGAACGCCCTTTCACCATAACGAGCAGTCGCTGCGGGTGGTGGATGTGCTGGAAAAAGACGGCGAGGGACTGAACCTCTGTTATGAGACCCGTATGGGCATTATCGGACATACCGGGGATTTTATCCCGGAAACGCTGGAGGGGCAGATTATCCGTCTGGCAGACCGCATCGCCTATATCAACCACGACATCGACGACGCCTGCCGAGCTGGAATCCTCAAGAATAATGATATTCCCAGAGATATTTCAGATATTCTGGGAGAGACGCACGCCCAGCGCATCAATACGCTGGTGCAGGATATTGTGGAGCATTCCGCAGGAAAAGCAAAGCTGGAGCGGGACCCTGAGGTGGCGGACGCCATGGAACGTCTGCGGGAGTTTATGTTCGAGCGGGTTTACCGCAATCCCGTTGCAAAAGGGGAGGAGCATAAGGCCCGGGATATCATCAGAATGCTCTATGAATACTATTTAAAGTACCCGGAGAAACTTCCAGCAGACTTTCAGCCCCAGTTGAGTTTTGATGGCATTCAGCGAACGATCACGGACTATATTGCCTGCATGACAGACCAGTATGCAGTCTATAAATTCGGTGAAATTTTTGTCCCAACGGCTTGGCAGCTGCGATAAAACGCATAATTTCCCATAAGATTGGAAATCATTGGAAAGGAGACGCAGCCAGTGGCATTTTCAGATTCTTTTATGGAAGAACTGGGGGAGAAAAACCCCATTGAGGACGTGGTGGGGCAGTATGTGTCCCTGACCCGCCGGGGCAGCAACCTCTTTGGCCTGTGTCCCTTTCACAATGAAAAAACTGCTTCTTTCTCTGTGGCTCCGGAAAAAGGGATCTATTACTGCTTTGGCTGTCACAAGGGCGGCGGCGCTGTGAATTTTATTATGGAGATCGAAGGGCTGGACTACCCGGATGCGGTGCGATTTTTGGCAAAGCGGGCTGGTATGCAGGTGCCGGAAGAGGATCCGCGGCAGGTTTCCTCCCTTCGGCGGAAGGAAAAGCTTTGGGCATTATGCAGGGATGCGGCAAAATTTTACCATGAGACCCTGAAAAGCCCGCAGGGGCAGGTCGGACTGCAATATCTGCTCCGCCGCGGTCTGACAAAAAAAACCATCATCTCCTTTGGCCTGGGCTTCGCGCCCAACGGCTGGGATGGGCTGAAACAGGCAATGCTGGAAAAGGGTTATACCGTTCAAGATCTGCAGGATGCCGGTCTGGTTCGAACCAAAACCCGGACGAGGCAGGGAGAGGAGGGCGAATCCATCGAAGAAAAGAGCACCTATGACTGGTTCCGCAACCGGGTCATGTTCCCTATTATTGATGTTCGCGGCAATGTCATCGGCTTCGGCGGCCGGGTCATGGACAGTTCTGAGCCAAAATATCTCAACTCCCCGGAGAGCATGATCTTCAACAAGCGAAAAAATCTCTTTGGCCTGAATGTGGCGAAAAAAACAAAGATGAATATGCTGGTGCTGACGGAGGGATATATGGATACGATCTCCATGCATCAATATGGCTTTGACTGTGCCGTTGCGTCTCTGGGAACCAGCCTGACTCAGGAACAGGCAGGGATGTTGAGCAAATACACCAAAGAACTGGTGCTCTGCTATGACGGGGATCAGGCAGGACAGAATGCGGCAAAGCGCGCCATTTCCATTTTGGAGAAGACGGATGTGACTGTTCGCGTGCTCCGGATGCAGGGAGCCAAGGATCCGGATGAATTTTTGAAGAAATATGGCCCGGACCGGTTCCGCCAGCTTTTAGGGGCTTCTGAAAATCAGGCAGTCTATCAGCTGGAATCCATCAAAAGAAATCACGATCTCAGTACGGACGAGGGAAAGATCGCTTTTTTGCAGGAGGCCGCACAGCTGATTGCTTCCATGCAAAGCGCTGTGGAGCGGGAGGTATACAGCACCCGTGCGGCAGAAATCGCGAAGGTTCAGCCGGATGCAATGAAGCTGGAGGTCACAAGGGCCTATCGGAAACGGCTGAATGCCCAAAAAAAACGTCAGGAACGTCAGGAACTTCGTCCAGCGGAAAAGATTCAGCCGACAGTTTCCGGATTGAAATACGAAAATATAAGATCCGCTGTAGCGGAGGAAGGCCTGCTCAGCCAAATTCTTTTGGAGCCGGGATTGATAGAAATGGCCGGAGAACTATCCGCCCAGTCCTTTTCCTCGCCGTTGCTGGGAAGCGTCTTTGACTGGCTGTGCAGGCGGTGGCAGGCAGGCAAAAGCATCAGCATTCCAGCTATGGAGGGGACGTTTTCCTCTGAAGAACTGTCCCAAATCACAAGGATTGTGCAAAAAGGAGAGAACCAAGTCAATGAACAAGCGGTGCGGGATTACATTGCTGTGATCCGGTCAGAAGCGGCAAAGCACGACAGCAAGGATCTGATGGCGGCGCTGGATCGCCGCCGGAACAAAAACGGGCATGGAGGTTGACAGCATGAGCAAAACCAGAAAAGTTGAAGAGAATGTGTTTCAGGAGGCGGAGCAAAAGCTGATCAAGCAGGGGAAGCAGACAGGGAATCTCAGTATGGACAATCTTGTCTCAGTGCTGGCCCCCTTGGGCGCGGACATGACCGAGATCGAGCGGGCGTATCAGGTTTTGTCAGATGCTGGAATTGACGTGCTGCCCTCTGATGAGGGGACAGAGGACACTCAGCCCAGTGTGGAAGAACTCAGCCAGCTTCAGGAAGAACTGGATGAGGAACAGAAAAATATTGAGGCAGCGGAAAGCCTGGAAACAGAAGGCTCTACCAGCGACCCGGTTCGGATGTATCTTCGGGAGATCGGGAAAGTGCCGCTACTGACCAGCGAACAGGAGTTGGAGATCGCCAAGCGCATCGAGCAGGGAGATCAGGAGGCCGCAAAGGAGATGACGGAAGCAAACCTCCGACTGGTGGTATCTATCGCAAAACGCTATGTGGGTCGGGGAATGCAGCTGCTCGATCTGATCCAGGAAGGAAATCTGGGCCTGCTCAAGGCCGTGGAAAAGTATGACTATACCAAAGGCTTCAAATTTTCCACCTATGCCACCTGGTGGGTGCGACAGGCTATCACCAGAGCTCTGGCCGATCAGGCGAGAACCATTCGGATCCCCGTTCATATGGTGGAGACTATGAACAGGCTGACCCAGAGTTCCCGGAAGCTTCAGCAGGAACTGGGACGGGAGCCAACCATGGAGGAACTGAGCCAGGTCATGCATATAAGTCCGGAGCGCATCAGCGAGATCCGGCAGATGTGCATGGAACCAGTGTCGCTGGAATCCCCGGTGGGAGAGGAAGATGACAGCCATCTGGGGGATTTTATCGAGGATGATGTCAATTCTCAGCCCTCGGAGGCCGTTTCGAAAACCATGCTGCGCCAGCAGCTTTACGAGATTCTTGATACTCTTTCCGACCGGGAAGCCAAAGTGCTCCGTCTGCGCTACGGTCTGGATGATGGACGGCCCAGAACGCTGGAGGAAGTGGGCAAGGAGTTCAACGTCACTCGGGAGCGGGTGCGGCAAATCGAGGCCAAGGCACTCCGAAAAATTAGAAACCCCAACCGCTCCAATAAATTGAAAGACTTTTTGACATAATATCAGCTTGTCAAAAAACTTCTCCGCAGAGGAACGCCTCGCAGAGTTTCGCCGCCCGCAGGCGGCGAAATAAATTGAAATCTGTTTTCTGCATGTGCATCGCAGAAAACGCTTTACGGTCTGCAAGTGTGCGCGCTGTCAGGCCGCAGTCCTTTGTCAAAAAAGCCGGACGGCTTTTTTGACAGTCTCAGGCCCCATCGGAACCGTACATTCCGATGGGGCCTGAATCGTTGCCTATTGCGCTGTGGGAAAGGTCTGAATCAGTTTCCAAACCTCCTCCCATGCATCCTCGTCCCAGTTCATGGCCCGGATTTCTACAAAGGTATCGCCGATCCAGAAGCCGAAGGTATTGGAGTTTTGCAGATTGTATTGGACGTGGGTATCGGTCACCTGATCAATGGTATAGCCCGGGCTTACATCTGTCTCGTGGCCCGCCGGCCATAGTTTCACAAGGATCTGGTCGTCTTTGATCTGATAATTGAGCAGGCCGCAGTGCAACTGTCCATTTTTCAGGCTGGCAACTGCGGAAGTCTGTCTAAAGTCGGTACCCTTTATTTTCTGGACGATTTTCCCTTCCTCGACTTCCGGGATGCAGCCGGGGAATGCGTCCGCCCAAAGAGAGAGTTCCTCCGAGGTCATCACATCGCCCTTGTCCATGGACACCGCGTCCCAGTTCATGCCGTGTTCCAGGTAGAAGTCCAGCGCCTGCAACATAACGCTGTCACGGAGGATCGGCGCTCCCTCAATTTGCAGCCACGTGCCGTCCTTCAGCTGACAGCAGAGATAGCGGGTGTCGGAGTCTCTTGTGCCATCGCCATAGACGCTAACGCCCTGCCGCTCGATGGTGGTGCAGTTCAGGGGATCTGGGATGAAATAGCCGCCAATCCCCCTGTCCAATATGCCATAACTGTTTTTTTCCAACGCCTGCGGCTTTTCGGAAAACAGTTTGATGCTCAAGGCACTGCGCTCGGACTCTTTGCGCGTATCATACCATGTAAAGGACAATGACACCGGCGCACCGCTGCTGCTGTAATCACAGCCGCAGTGAAATTCATAGGGAAGCTGCGTGCAGTCCGTCTGACAGAGCACCGGAGGAAGCGCCTGTTCCGCTATCAATCTTTGCTGCTGATCGTCAAAGAACCGGGATTCATTGCTGTTGCCGCTGCTCAGCGCGGAAAGTTCCCCGCTGAGCACTGTGTTATTCCCAAAGAAATCCGGCGTTTCCTCCGGTATTTTTGGCAGAGAGGAAACCAGCTTCCACATCAAATCAACGGGAACTTCCTCGTCATAGGAGATGAGACGTATGTGAAAATCCCCCTGGGTCAGCGTAATATGATGCCCCTCAATGCGGTGCGTTTCTGTCAATGCAGCGCGAAATTCCGCTTCCGTCACCTCCGCCACAGAGCAGAGCGGGTCAGATGTCTGTTCCGCCGGATTGATCAGCCAGGAAAAACAGGCGTCGGTCCCCGGGTCACGGAATGTACACTCATAGCTGTAGGGATCGCCGTTTTTCAAAATATAGGTCAGCCCGTTTTCCATCCGCAACCCGAAGGTTTCCGCATCCGGCAGGCAGCCGGGAAAGGCATTTGGGTTTTCGTACAGATATTCACTTGTGAAATGGTCGCCCTTCTCCATGGCAAAGGCGGTTTCATCCAGACCCTGCTGGAGAAAGTGATTGAGCACCGTGTCCATTTCCTCCAGCGTCGTTCCGAGACAGCCGTCGATCTGATAGCGCCAGCCGTTTTTGGTGAACACCAAAGTGTTGTTCCGAACAAGATCATTCCCCAGGGACGTCAGGGCCTGTGTGCCGCTGCCATAGACCGTGATCCCGTTTACCTCCGTTTCTGTGACCATCTCCGGGTCATATATAAATGCACCGTCATGTGCGCGCAGGCTTTCCTCGTCGCTGAGAGTTTCTGGGATCACCAGCAGTTCCAGTTGCTTTCTGATGCCTTCTTCCGGGAAATTCCTCCAGAGTATATGAATTTCATAAAAGCCGCTGTCCTTCAAGTAACACGCAGTGCAGCCGAAATCCTCATAGCCGGGTAGGGCTGGAATGATATTTGCGGCTTCCAACGCGGCTCGCAGGTCGGAGAAATCCCGGCTTTCAGCATAGGGCGCCATCGCGTAGCATATTTGCGTATATTCACCTGCATATTCGGTGTTGTCCCGGAAGTAGTCGCCGCAATGTTCGGGCGTAGGCGTGACCGGCATGGTTCCGGTGGCTTCGGTGTGTTCAGCGGCCGCAGGCTGCGCGGTTTGCGTATTTGTGGGATTTGCCCCGCAGGAGACACACAGCAGGATAAGGGTCAGCATCGCAAACGCACAGACCCCGGGCCATTTCTGTTTCATTTTCATTCAAAAATTCCCCTTTCATCATCCAAAGGACGCGATGACGGCAAAACGGTTCCTGTTTTCTATGAAATCGGAATCCGGGCAGTTTCCGTCCATACCGCGTCCGCATAATACCGGCAGATGATTTCCTTGTTTCCGTTGAGACCGAAACAGCTAATTTGTCCGCTCCAAAGCATCTCCGGCTGGACCTTTGTGCCGGTTTTCAGGCGCATGAGATGGCGCACGCCCTGTTCCTTTGTCACATAGTATACATATCCCTCATGGTAAATAAGAACGCAGGTGCTTTCATCCTGGTAGCCCAGATCCTCCGTGGGATTGAAGCAGTTGTGATCCAGTTCCATAAAATCTGTGTAATCCCGGTCTATGGAGCAGAGGGTATTGTCACAAATGAAATAGATTTTATTTGGGGCAATGGCATAATCTGTCATTCCGCCTTTTTTGCCCACCATCATTTCGTTGATATTTTGCAGCACCAGACCCTCATCCATGCCCTCCGTAGAGGGGCCGTCCATGGATTCTACCGGCCAAAGGGCGTTCATCCCGATGGGAATACCGACAGCCAAAAGAGTAATCAGGAGCACGGCTCCGGCAGCAATGCCAATGCATTTTCGCTTGTGCGCTCTGATATAGTCCCCAAACCGATGGAACACTGCGCCAATGCTTTCCGGGGGCGTCGGCACTGGGCTGTCCTCCGGCAATGTGCTCCTTCTTGTCTCAAGAAGCTGGTTCCATCGCGCCCAATTGTTGTCCCAATCTTCTCTGCTCATTGCAGTATAGATTTGCCGGTAGACCCTGTCCTCTGCTGCGGGAACAGAGGGGCAGGTTTCCTCCAATTCATCCAGCTTGCGGAAGTTGAAGTGGATGTCAGCGGGAGGAATGGGAAGGCGGTCTGCGGCGGATCGGATCTGCACAGTCAATTCCTCCGCGGATTGGACCGAAGCGAGATCTACTGCAGAGGACGCCTGTATCAGCCGATCCAGCTGCTGCCTTTGCAGCTGGAGCCAGCTTAGATATTGCGGATAGATGGTCTGGATCGACTGAGGATCTTCCAGCATGGCCTTGATCTCCGACATGGTGAACATGGCTTTCCGGAGCGTGATGATGGTAAACAGCCGCGTAATATCTTCCTCCGTGTAATCCCGGGTCTTATAGTGGTCCTTGCAGGACACTCGGGGCTGCACCAATCCCTTTTCCTCATAAAGCCGCAGGGCCTTTTGACTCAGTCCGGTTCTTTCGCATACTTCTTTTCGTTTCAACAGGAAACCTCCCTATCGTTGGACAGTGCGCAGCTGCAAGATTTCAAACATATACCACGCGATTGCAATCGTTTTCTTGATTATTATAACATTTGCCCCTGGGGCAATTACAAGAGAAAACCGAAAAAACTTTTAAAAATATAATATTTTTCCATAACGAAATGTTGCCAAATTTCTAAAAACGTGGTATAATTCACGGGTTATGAATTTGAAAACATCTTTTGCTATTTTTATGTGCAAATTCTCAAGAGCAATCATTCGAAAGCTGGGCAGGGGCGGAACGGGTATGCCGGGCAGAATTGCCCTGAAAATCTGCCCGGATTTGCTTGGACGGCTGGCAAAGTCCGTAACGACAGTGATCGTCACGGGTACCAACGGCAAAACAACCACCTCCCGCATGATCGAGGAGGCAATGGAGGAAGCCGGAATTTCTTTCTTTGCCAACAAGTCCGGCGCAAATTTGCTCAGCGGGGTGACGGCGGAATTTGCGGTGCATTCCGGGATTCGTTCCGGAACATGCAGGTATGAATACGCCCTGATCGAAGCGGACGAGGCGGCGTTCAAATCCATCTCCACCTCTGTGCGGCCCAAAATCGTGGTGGTTACCAATGTGTTCCGGGATCAGCTGGATCGCTACGGCGAGGTGACCCATACCCTGGATAACATCCGTATTGGCATCAGCCACAGTCCGGAGGCGGTGCTGTGTCTCAATGCGGACGATTCTCTCTCGGCGTCACTTCATGGGGATGTGGACAATCCGGTGATCTTCTATGGGGTCAATACTTCCATCTATCAGAGCCGGGTGGAGGAGGTTTCCGACGCGCCTTACTGCATCCGCTGTAAGCACGAATACATCTATGACTATGTGACCTACGGTCATCTGGGGGGGTATCGTTGCCCAAGCTGCGGATATCAGCGGCCGGCGCCACAGGTGGCGGTGCAACAGGTGATTTTCTCGGATGCGGAGCATTCCAGTGTGATTTTTTCCGTTGACGATCAGACCTTCCCGGCTACCATCAATCTGCCCGGGGGCTACAATATCTACAATGCCGCAGCCGCCATGGCGGCTGGCAAGGCACTGGGGCTTAATCCAGAGCAGGTAGCGCGCAGTCTGAACCGGTTCCAGTGCGGATTTGGGCGCATGGAGCGGTTTGAGATCGGTAAAACCTCCGTGCGGATGATCCTGATTAAAAATCCGGCGGGCTGCAACCAGGTGCTGAATTTTTTGACGAATACCACTACACCGGCTGTATTTGTTGCCTGTCTCAACGATCTGGACCAGGACGGCAGAGACGTCAGCTGGATCTGGGATGTAGACTTTGAAAAACTCACGGTCATGGGAGATCGGCTCAAAGCGGTCTATGTCTCCGGTATTCGGGCGGAGGATATGGCTCTCCGGTTCCGGTATGCGGGCATCGAAATGGAAAAACTGTTTGTGGTAAAGGACTACGGCTCGCTCATGGAGCAGGTGACCAATCAGGACTCGCCGGTCTATGTGATGCCCACTTACACCGCCATGCTGGAACTTCGGCATAAGATCAGCCGTACCTATGGTTTTAAGGAATATTGGGAGGCATAAGCGATGGAATTGAACATTTGCCACCTGTATCCTGATATTTTGAATCTCTATGGAGATCGGGGAAATGTAATCTGCCTGCAAAAGCGGCTGGAATGGCGCGGGATCGACTGCCATGTGGAAAATGTCTCCATTGGTAGGACGCTCGATGTCGGAAAATATGATCTCTTTTTTATCGGCGGCGGTCAGGATTTTGAGCAGGAGGTTCTTCTGGAGGATCTTTCCGGGCAAAAAGCGGCGGAAATCAAGGCGGCCATTGAGGATGGAAAAGTTTTTTTAGCGATTTGCGGCGGCTATCAGATCCTGGGAAATTACTATAAGACCTGGGATGGACAGCAGTGTGATTTTCTGGGTGCGCTGGACCTCTATACCATCGGGAAAAAAGAGCGCATGATCGGCAACTATCTGTATGTCTGCGACGATCTGGACGGTCAGACAGTGGTCGGTTTTGAGAACCACGCGGGACAGACTTTTCTTGGAAACGGCGTCCGGCCTGTGGGAAAGGTACTTTTTGGTCATGGCAATAATGGCCAGGACGGCTATGAAGGCGCCAGATATAAAAACGTATATGCGACCTATAGCCACGGCTGTCTCCTGCCAAAGAATCCGAGGATAGCGGATTTGCTGCTCTCCTGGGCGCTGGAACGCAAATATCCTGGCTATTCGCTTCCGCCTCTGGAAGATGTATTGGAAAACAGCGCCCATGACTGCATGAAGCAACGGCTGCTGGCAGCCCATAATAAGAAATAAATGGTGAGGATATGAAAAAAAAACTTGCATGGATTTATCGAATTGTCTGCATTACTGTGATCCTCACAGCGGCGGTGACTCTGATTCGCTGTCTGCTCCATATCAATGACGACCACTCCCGGGAAGCCCTTCTGGGCGCAGTTCCCGTAACAGAACAATCGGCAGAGATGGACCAAACGGTCTCGGATGTGCTGGCCCGGGCGGAGGCTGAGTCCGACGCAGATGAAAATCCCACAGTGGTGCTATATGACAATGGCAGCATCACAGTGAACCATCCCTATACCACCGTTATTGCCGCCTTCAGCGACATTACCAACAGTGTGGTGGCGGAACTGGTCTGGTATGTGGATGGAGAGGAGATCAGCCGGGCGTCCCAGCAGCTTTTGGTTGACGGTGCGACAGCTAACTGTAAAGTGGAGATTGACCCGACGGAGGATGGAGCGGATACGGCGGATGTTTCCCTCAACATCATATTTGGAGAAAAAACCATTTCCGGTGAAACAACGGTGGAGATTGAGCGTCTGGGCAGCGAGGGCAGCATTGTCATCCAGACAGAGGAGATCCCCGCAACGGCCAAACGGGACACTACGATTTATTCCGACAAAGATCTTTCCGATGTACTTGCTTCTATGGCGAAGGGAGACAGCGGCCTGATGCTTGACTACAGCACGGATAACAGCGGCTTAAAAGCTCTCAGGATTCAGCTGGAAAACGGCGAAGACGGGTGGGTCCCGGCGGAAGATATGGAGATTTCGCAGGAGGATTGCACCACGGACGAAGACTACAGTCCGGAGGTGAAGGAGCGGTTTGTCAACTCCATGAACTATAGCAGCGATACCAGATATCTGGTCTGGGTCAGCCTGTATACGCAAACGGTCAATATCTTTACCGGCTATGATGGTGCATGGGAACTGGAGAAATCCTTCGACTGTTCTACCGGCGCCAATCATACCCCCACGACCACTGGCATTTATACCTACAATGAAAAGAAAGATCGCTGGGATCTTGGTACCACATATGTGGAGCCGGTCCTGATTTACAATGGCGGCGAGGCCTTTACCAGTCTGCCTTACAGCACCAGAACGCAGGAAATCGAGGAGAATACCATTGGAAAGCCTGCCTCCGGCGGCAGCGTCCGCTTGTTGGAGGAAGATATTGCATGGATGGCGGAGAACCTCACGGTCGGAACGATGGTTGTGGTATATTGAACCTGTTCAAAGAGTTTCCTTGACAGTCTCATATCCCGGACTTCATACGAGAAGTCCGGGATATTTTTGTAGAAACAAAGAGACACAAAACCCTTTCGTCGGGCATAATCTGAGATAGCGTGACGAAGGTCACAATGCCAGAAGGGAGGGAGTTATTATGGTAATACCGCTTTCTCAGCTTCCCTCAGGAAAGCAATGCAAGGTGCTGAGCAATCAATGCCCGCCGGAACTGCTTATCAGGCTGGAGGATCTGGGACTCAGCGAGGGAATGGAAACAATGTGTCTCCATCGAAGCCCTGCCGGATCCCCTGCGGCCTATGAAATTCGCGGCGCAGCGGTGGCGCTTCGCCGCGGGGATGCAGATATGATTCAGGTGGAGACAACGCCATGAGGGCCAAACGGGTTTATTTGGCAGGAAATCCCAATGTTGGAAAGTCCACAATCTTTAACGCATTGACCGGGCTTCGGCAGCATACGGGAAACTGGCCTGGAAAGACTGTGGCTTTGGCAGAGGGAACCTACCGCTATATGGGACAGGAATATTGTCTGACCGATTTGCCCGGCACCTATTCCCTGTCTGCTCGTTCGCAGGAAGAGCAGGTGGCGGCAAAAGCTATCAGCAGCAAAGATTATGACTGTGTGGCGATTGTCTGCGATGGAACCTGCCTGGAGCGAAACCTGATCCTGGTCTATCAAATCCTGCAAAAGGTCAGCCGTGTTGTGGTGGTGGTCAATCTGATGGATGAGGCCCAGCGGCGGGGCATTTTCGTTGACTGCCGTAAGCTTTCTGCAAATTTGGGCGTACCGGTGGTCTCGGCGTCGGCAGGGCAAAAGCGGGGACTGGAGGAACTGCAGTGGGAAATCCGTATGATCTGCGAGGACTATACGCGTCCGCACCCCTGTGCGGTTCCGGAGGAACGTCGGGCGCGTATCCGTCTGGCCGAGGAAACGGCAAAGGAAGTTGTGACAGTCCGGAAAAGTGGAAAGGATTGGCAATTGTTCTGGGATCGACTGCTGACGGGGCGAAAAACAGGGATTCCCTGTATGATCCTTCTGTTCTTTCTCATCCTGTGGCTGACAATTTTCGGAGCCAATGCACCCTCTGACTGGCTCTGGAACGGCGTGTTCCGGCTTTATGGCTGGATGCAGTCCGCTATGGCATACCTAAACGCGCCTTGGTGGCTGACCGGTGCGCTGCTGGATGGAATGCTGCTGACGGCCGGCCGGGTGATCGCAGTCATGCTTCCGCCCATGGCAATCTTTTTTCCGCTGTTTACGCTGTTGGAGGATCTGGGATATCTGCCGCGAGTGGCCTATAATCTGGATCACAGTCTGGAACGGTGCGGCGGCTGCGGGAAATTGGGCCTGACCATGTGCATGGGACTGGGTTGTAACGCAGTGGGCGTGACCGGCTGCCGGATCATAGACTCTCCCAGAGAGCGAACCCTGGGTGTGCTGACCAACAGCTTCATGCCCTGCAACGGTCGGTTCGGCGCACTAATCCTGCTGCTTTCCGCCTTTTTACTGCCCGGCGGAGGCAGCGCTGCCGCGGCGATAGGCCTGACCGGTTTTTTGGTCCTGGCCGTTGGAATGACCATGCTGGTCAGCAAATTCCTTTCAAGCACAGTGTTAAAAGGAATGCCGTCATCATTCGTATTGGAACTGCCGCATTTTCGAAAGCCCAGAGTAGGGCAGGTGGTAGTACGCTCACTGCTGGATCGAACAATGTTTGTGCTGGGACGCGCTGCATCCGTGGCGCTGCCGGCGGGACTGGTGCTGTGGCTCTTTTCGACTGCTACAATTGGCGGACATAGTCTGATTGTGACGGCAGCTCAGTGGCTGGAGCCGGTGGGCCGACGTATGGGACTCAGCGGACCGATTTTGCTGGCGTTTTTGCTGGGTTTTCCGGCCAATGAGATTGTTCTGCCGATTATCCTGTTGATCGTCAGCGGCAGTTTTGGCTTGGAAACAGACAGCGCAGCGCTGGCCACCGGATTGTCCGCCGCTGGATTTACTGTGGAGACGGCGCTCTGTACCGCGATTTTTTTCCTGTTTCATTGGCCCTGTGCCACCACCTGTCTGACGATCTATAAGGAAACCGGCAGCAAAAAATGGACGACGTTTGCCATTGTGCTGCCGACCGTCATCGGAGCAGTATTCTGCATGGGCGTTCACGCAGTATTCCTGCTGCTTTAAAAAAAGGCGTCTTACTACGCGAATTGGTAGTGAGACGCCTTTTCTTTTCTCTTAGCAAAAGCTGACCGGGCCATTTTGGGAAATATACTCCAATCCATGGGGCGTTTCTCTTACCGTCAGATCACAGGAGATATTCTGACTGGGGTCAGGATGGCCTTCCCAGAGATGATACAGCGCAGGGAGAAATACGGGCCAGCGGCTGGCTTCATACTCTGAATGCGCCGCGCTGTCCTCCGGGCTGGGGGCAGACGCCGGGTCTGTCAGGACAAAGGCGGGCGGCGCAGAACAGCGGCTGTTGGCAACGGCGGCGACGATGTGATTACAGCCGCCCTCGGCATCCTCCCACATATGAATAGTGGAATCCACAAACTCTCCGCTGTCATGAAACACGCCTTCTATAATCAGGTGGGAGAGATGGGTGGTGAAGAAATACCAACTCAGATCCATCCGGTCAATCTGAATGCCATCTCCGCCAAATACAGGCTTTCCTGGCGCCATTGCTTCTGAGATCATATGGGCGGAATGGAGGAATCCGTATTGGCCGGGACTTCTGACCCAGTTGAAGCGTTTGTGCGAGCCGGGCGCCCAAAGATAGTATCCCTTCTCCATATTGGCCCACCACCAGTCCATCATTTTAGCTGTTACGCCGGGAAGGAAATGCTGGGCCTGAGTCGTAATCACATAGCCCTTGCTTTTTGCATCCTCTGTCAACTCCAGTGCCGGGTAGGAGGGAGACGGCTGGGAAAGTAGGGTAAAGGGGAGCGTGGGAACATGAATGTTTTCCTGAAAGGGCAGATAGGTTTGTCCGCCGTTGGGGATATACGCCATAAAATAGCACTCCTTTTGCACTTGTTTTCCGCCAGTGGCGGGTCGGTGTACGGAGCACACCGCTTGTGGATATTATAATGTAAAAAGGTGTGTTTGACCAATAAAACCTGCCTATTGCCGATAACCTGCGGTTATAACTGAAGATGTCCGTCCAGCCGGCGAATCAGTGCTGCGGCACAGAGAATTTTGAGAAAATCAGGGAGCAGGAACGGAACCACACATTTCAGGAAAACAGTTGAAATGGCCGTCCAGTCAAAGGCGTCCATATAGAGGAAGAGATACCAGACCGAACCAAAAGCATAGTATGCAACCGCACCCACTACCATGGAGAGTACCAGGATCCGAAAACTTCGTCCGAATTTTTTTGTCAGTAGGCCAACAATCAGGACGGCAAACAAAAAGCCGATCAAATAGCCGCCAGTTGCGCCGAGCAGAACACCGGGGCCGCTTCGAAAGCCTGAGAAAACCGGTATCCCGGCAAATCCAATCAACAGATATGCCACAAGAGACATCATTCCGCGTTTGAGTCCCAGCAGCCCTGTGAGAAAAAAGACAGCAAAACTCTGCATGGTAAAAGAAATGCTGGTAAGAGGAACAGAGATCCAGGCGCAGACGGAAATCAGCGCCGCGCCCATGGCACAGATGCATAGATCTCGAACACTCAGAAATTGTTTTTGTTTCATAGAACGACCCTCCCATATTGAGAAAGTATACCATGAAATCAGGCTAATGTCAACCAGATCATTATAATATAAGTTAACAATAAAAACGAAATATGGTAGATAGATCGAAAATCACACACAAAATACACAAAAAATTCGTATTCAAATGGTTAGAAGAAAAAATTTTTGAAAAAACCGAAAAATTTCTTGACATTTCCATCAAGGAACAGTATTATTTCATATACGATTGTTTGCAGACAAACAGTCAGTGTACGAATGAAACAGATAGGAGGTTTGTTTTTTGGGTGTACGTTTTAAGAATGGGAGCCCGGAGCAGCTGTTTCTTGCGTTGGAGCGAAAGCATCATGCTGCAGTGGATAATTTGCTGGCTAAAAACGGCGTATCAGGAATCGGGCAGCCAATGATCCTTTGTATCCTTTCGCAGCAAACATCCGGCATCATTGAATCTCAGAGAGCGCTTGCAAACCGGCTTCGTGTTTCTCCGTCAACGATGACTGTTTCCCTGAAATCGATGGAGCGGGATGGATATGTAAAAAAACTTTCCAACAGCGCGGATCTGCGCCGGAAACCGATTTGCATTACGGAAAAGGGAAAGCAGGCTGCAAAACGAATCAACCAGGTATTTGAAACTCTGGACCATAGCATGTATCAGGGATTTTCCCGGTCAGAACGGGAGCAAATCGCTTCCCTGTACCGACGCATGATCGACAATTTGGATGCTGTTGGTTCTACTTCATTTGAAAGACAGGAGGAAACCGTGATATGTTCAGACAACTGATGGGGTACATTCGTGAATATAAAAAGTACTTCATCCTTGCGCCGCTGACTGTGGTTGGCGAGTCTGTTGCAGAACTGATCCTGCCATACCTCATGGGCAGGATCGTGGATGAGGGCGTCAGCACCGGCAACAAGCCGCTGATGTTCCAACTTGGGGCAGCCATGGTTGTGATTGCGATTTTAGGCATCATTACGGGCGTCTATTCCGCAAAGTTTTCAGCGAAGGCGTCCCAGGGCTTTGGCTATAATCTGCGGAAAGCGCTCTTTGAAAAGGTGCAGACCTTCTCCTTTGCCGATGTGGACAAATTTTCCACCGCATCTTTGGTGACCCGGTGTACTACGGACATCAAACAGCTGCAGCAGACGGCAATGGAACTGACAAGAGTATTGATCCGTGCCCCTTCGCTGCTGATCATCTCCATGATCATCTGCTTTAAGATGAACTGGCGGCTCAGCATGACCTTTGTGGTGGCGATCCCAACGTTGCTTGCTGTGGTAATAATCATCGTGAAGTTTACAACCTATCTGTTTGAGGTCATGCAAACGAAGATCGACAATTTGAACGCATCGGTTCAGGAAAATCTGATTGCCATTCGCGTGGTCAAAAGCTTTGTCCGTATGACCTATGAAAAGGCCAAATTCAAGAAATCCAATGACGATTTGATGCGAACGTCTATCTCCGCTACCATCCGCCTGAGTATCATGCAGCCCGCAACGATGATGGTGCTCTATGGCACAACATTGGCAATCTACTGGTTTGGCGGCCATATGGTCGGCGCCGGTTCACTGCTGGAGGGTCAACTGCTGAGTTTTATTACTTATATCAATAATATTTTGATGAGCGTGATGATGTTTTCCATGGTGCTTATGGGTATGACTCGTGCCCGTGCCTGCGGGAACCGTGTGGTGGAGGTTCTGAACCATGTTCCGGATATTCAGGATAGCGTGGAAGAAACCGATCACAATGCACCGATTCGGGGTGAGATTCGGTTTGAGAACGTCTCCTTCCGGTATCCCCAGTCGGATCGAAAGGGCATGGTGCTCGACAATATTAGCTTTACCATTCCGGCCGGCTCTTTTGTCGCAATCGTTGGATCCACCGGCGTGGGGAAAACGTCGCTGGTCAGCCTGATCCCACGGTTTTATGATACGACGTCCGGTACGATCTATGTGGACGGCAAGGATGTCAAGGACTACAACCTGCACCATCTCCGTCAAAGTATCGGCATGGTGCTCCAGAACAACGTGCTGTTCACCGGCACCATCCGGTCAAATCTCCAGTGGGGCGATCCACTGGCCGGAGACGAGACATTGCTGGAAGCCACGAAGGATTCTCAGGCCTATGAGTTCATTTCCCGCTTTCCAGATGGTTTGGATACGGCCATTGATCAGGGCGGCGTAAACGTGTCCGGCGGTCAAAAGCAGCGGCTCTGCATTGGCCGGGCTATGCTGAAAAGGCCCTCCATCTTAATTTTGGATGACTCAACCTCCGCGGTGGATTCCGCGACGGAGGGAAAGATTAGAGAAACCTTCTACAATAAGTATAAGGGCACAACTGTGCTGCTGATTGCCCAGAGAATTTCCTCTGTGCAGTATGCAGACCAGATCATTGTGCTGGAAGATGGTAAACTCAGCGATATGGGCACTCATGACGAACTGATGGCCCGCAGTAAGGTCTACCAGGAAATCTATGCGTCTCAGCAGGAAGGGGGCGAGCAGAGTGCGTAAAAAGAAGGACACTGCTCCTGCTGTAGACAAGAAGCAGGAGGAAGAGGAGGACGAAGAGGGCAGCTATACCGGCTCCATGCGCGGTCAAAAAGGCCCCGGCGGCGCCAAAGACTTCCGAAAACCTAAAGACACCAAGGGCACACTGCTCAGGCTTCTGAACTATGTGGTTTCCAATAAGCTGCTGTTGATTGCGGTACTCTGCATGATGCTGATTTCTACGCTGACAAATCTGGCGGCAACTTATTTTTTGAAGCCGCTGATAGACGACTACATTGTACCCTATATTGGCGAGGCGTGGGACTCCAGCTGCTGGCTGAACCTTGGCAAGCAGCTGCTCAAGCTGCTGGGGATTTATCTGGCCGGCGCCGCAGCTTCCTATGGGCA
Organism: uncultured Oscillospiraceae bacterium; assembly: GCA_964527315.1. Classification (GTDB taxonomy): domain Bacteria; phylum Bacillota; class Clostridia; order Oscillospirales; family Oscillospiraceae; genus HGM13006. Next base: position 20,831 of record CAZGOQ010000013.1, read on the forward strand.
GGGCATCCTGATGAGTTTTTTAAGTCAGAAGGCCATCAACAAACTCCGCAAGGACTTATTTGACAAGCTGCAGGAAATGCCGATCTCATATTATGACGCCAACGGAAACGGCGAAATCATGAGCCGATTTACCAACGACGCGGATAACGTCCAGATGGCTATGGAGCAAACGGTCACCATGCTGATCTCCTCTATCCTGACTTTTGCCGGGACGATCTTCATGATGATTCGCCTGAACTGGATCCTGTTCCTGATCACACTGGCAGTGCTGGTAGTAGACTATGTGATCGTCCGAGTGATCAGCAAACGGTCCAAGAAACTCTATAAGCAGCAGCAGAGGAATCTTGGTCTGGTCAATGCATATGTGGAGGAAATGATTGAGGGCATCAAAGTAGTCAAGGCCTTCAACTATGAAGAGCAGATCAAGGAGGAATTCAACCGGAAAAATATTGCCTATCGCAACAGCGCCATGAAAGCTACTTATGTGGGCATGATCATCATGCCAATCCTGAACCAGGTCATGGGTATCTGCTACGCAATCACGGCGGTGATGGGCGGTCTGTTCGTCCTGATGGGATCCGGTGCCATGGGCGGCGTGACCTTTACTGTTGGCTCTCTGGGCGTGTATCTCACCTATACCAAGCAGGTGGCGCAGCCCATCAACCAGGTTTCCAACCAGGTCGTAACGCTGCTCTCTGCTGTGGCCGGCGCGGAGCGGATCTTTGCGGTCATGGATTCTCAGCCGGAGGTAGACGAGGGCGAAATCACCATGGTCCCGGTCAATGATCAGGGACAGGAGATCGATGATTGGCTGACCTGCGTGGGAGAGGCTTGGAAGACCAAGAATGGACTGGTGCCCCTTAAGGGCCATGTTCAGGTTCAGGACATTTCGTTCCATTATGTAGAAGGGAAACCGGTGTTGAAGCATCTGTCTGTGGAAGCGCTGCCGGGACAAAAGATTGCCTTTGTAGGCTCTACCGGCGCTGGTAAGACCACCATTACCAACCTGATCAATCGGTTTTACGATGTGCAGGAAGGGCAGATCCTCTATGACGGTATCAATGTGAAGGACATCAAAAAGGATGATTTGCGCCGTTCACTGGTTGTCATTTTGCAGGACACCCATTTGTTCAGCGGGACAATTATGGAGAACATCCGCTATGGACGGCTCAACGCCACGGATGAAGAATGCATAGAGGCGGCCAAGCGGGCCAATGCGTACCGATTTATTAGCTCCCTGCCGGAAGGCTTTGACACCTATATTACCGGCGACGGCGGAAGCCTGAGCCAGGGTCAGCGGCAGCTTTTGAATATTGCCAGAGCCGCAGTGGCAAAGCCGCCGGTGCTGATCATGGACGAAGCCACCTCCTCCATTGATACCCGTACTGAAAAGGAGATTGAAAAAGGGCTTGACGGCCTGATGCGTGGAAAGACTGTCTTTATCATTGCCCACCGGCTCTCCACGGTTCGAAACGCAGATAAGATCGCGGTCATCGAGGGTGGCGAGATCATTGAGTTTGGCAACCATAAAGAACTTTTGCAGAAGGGTGGACGGTATTACGAACTGTATACCGGACAGCATATGCTGGAGTGAAAAGGATCCTGTCTCGATATCGAGAAAAGGCAGCAGACACACAAAAACGTGTCTGCTGCCTTTTTGTTATGGAACGGCTTAAATGCCCGCCTCCTGATCTCTCTTATTTATATAGGCCACCAGATCCAGCGTTTTGCTGGTGTATCCGGTTTCGTTATCATACCAGGCCACCAGCTTGAGGAACTGATTGGTCAATTCGATGCCGGCCTTGGAATCAAAGATACAGGTGCGCTTGTCGCCCACAAAGTCCATGGAAACTACATCATCTGACGTATAGCCCAGGATGCCCTTCATGTAAGTTTCTGAAGCTTCCTTGATCGTATGGCAGATGTCTGCATAGCTGGTCTTGCGTTTGAGTTCAACCGTCAAATCGACCACCGATACATCCAGCGTAGGAACCCGGAAACTCATGCCGGTGAGTTTTCCGTTCAGAGCCGGGATGACCCGGCCCACGGCCTTTGCAGCGCCGGTAGTGGTGGGAATAATATTTCCCTCGGATGCGCGGCCGCCCCTCCAATCTTTTTTGGAGGTACCGTCAACGGTTTTTTGCGACGCGGTGGTAGAATGGATGGTGGTCATCAGTCCCATTTCGATGCCGTAGTTGTCGTTGAGTACCTTAGCCAGCGGAGCGAGGCAGTTTGTGGTGCAGGACGCACCGGAAATGACCTTCATGCTGGGATTATAACTCTCGTTGTTTACTCCCATGACAAACATGGGACTGTTGTCCTTTGCCGGTGCGGAGATAATGACTTTTTTTACGGATGCGCTTTTGAAATGACCGGCACATTTTTCAGCTGTGGTGAATTTACCAGTGGATTCCAGAATGTACTCAGCGCCGGAAGCGGTCCAATCAATATCTTCCGGATTTTTCTCCCGAGAGGTCACGATTTTTTCCCCACAAACATAGATTGCAGTATCGTCATAGCTCAGTTCACCGGGGAAGATGCCGTGTACAGAGTCATATTTCAGCTTGTACACCATGTAATCCGGGGTAACGGTATTGTTGATTGCAACGATTTCAATATCATCGCGAAATGCGGCCTCACGGACTGCCAGACGTCCGATTCGGCCAAAGCCGTTGATGCCAATTTTCACACTCATTGCCAGTTTTTCTCCTTTTTTGATAGATTCAAAAACATTATATCGCATTCTCTCGGAAAGGTAAAGCAAAAAGAAGGAAGGAAATTCATTCATTTTCCGATTTTGTCGAAATCCGTCGAAATTGTCGTTGCTTTTCTGCAAAAATTCAGGTATGATACAAAAGAAAGTTCCAGATTTTACTTCGCTTGTTTCATAAAAATTTGGTAAGGCTAGTAGCTGGGGGAGGGAGCGAATGGAATCGTTTGATTTGGAAAAAATCCAGGCATGGATGGACGGAGAAAGTCAGCCGCAGATGCTGTTCGAAGGACGGATCCTTCAGCGTTGCAACCGTGCGCTCCGGGCACTCTGGCCGGAGGCCGAGCCAGGCATGAATGCAGACCGCATATTTGGATCTGACGCGGCGGCCCTGGACGGTTTTGAGGGCAGTTTGGTTTTTTCGGCGGAGTTTGCCGGTGCAAAAAGGGACCTTCAGGTTACTCCGTGGAATGGCTATCTGCGTGTTTCTGTGCTGGACAGCATCCACGGCGTTTCCTATGCCCTGGAGGCAACGGCCAGGAGTATTTCAGCGCCCCTGAGCAGCGTGATGGCGGTAACCCCGAAGCTGCTCCCGCTGATTACAGAGGGAAACGAAAAAACGTTGAAATGGGCGGCACAACTGAACCACGGCCTTTTTACTCTGCTCCGGACTGCCAATCACCTGAAAGACGGCTGCGGGACGACCACTGTGGTCCTGAATCAGAAGCCGGAAAATATCGGCGCCTTTTTGCGCACACTGACGGATGAGGTTGCGCCTTTGGCGGCGGAGGCGGAACGGGAATTGACATTGGAACTTCCGCCCCGGGATTATATGGTATGTATCGACGGGGATAAACTCAAGCAGGCCCTTTTGAATTTGATTTCCAATGCGCTGAAATTTACGGGGAAGCAGGGCAAAATCCAGATTTCCTTGAAGGCGGTGGGGACGAAGCAGCTGTGTATTGCGGTCAGGGATAACGGCTGCGGTATATCGCCCGGACGGATGGGCACAATCTTTACGGCGGACAGAACGGAACAGATTCCCGATCCAAGACAGGGCGTTGGCCTTGGACTCAGCATTGCCAGACAAATCGTTTGGGCGCACGATGGGAAATTTATGATCCAGTCTCGGGAGGAAAAGGGAACCACAGTATACCTTTATCTGCCCCGTATGTCAAAAAATCCGCAGTTGGGACTGCGCAGTCCCGTGAAGCGACCGATCCCCTTTGGCGGTTTTCCCGTTACATTGGTGGAACTATCCGACGCACTGCCCAGTAAGGTCTATGATACCAGAGATATTGACGGGTAAAGGGACTGTTTTAAAACTAAATTCTTCCAAATAAACCGGTCTAAAAAATTATGGAGAATTGCCGGAATCGGCAGTTCTCCATAATTTTTATTGAGCAGGCGATTACAACTGATGGAAACAGAAGCGTTTTGAGACAGTCCCATTGAAATCAACGGATGATTTGATAGATCATAATGAAGTGACAGATGCTGCCCAGAATAATGAACACGTGAAAAATCTCATGGCATCCAAAGTACTTGTTGTTTCTTCCGGGCCACTTCAGAGCATAGAGAATGCCGCCAATGGAGTAGAGGATCCCACCGCTCAGCAACATGGTAAAACTCAGGGAATTCATAACCGAATGCAGCGGATAGATGGCAAAGATCGCCGTCCAGCCCATGACCAGATAAATCACAGAAGTCAAAGCCCGGGGCATTTTAATCCAAAACAGCGTAAACGCGCTTCCCAACAGCGCCATCGACCAAATGACTGCGAGCATAATACGTCCGGATATCATGCCGCCCAGGGAAATGGTGCAGATGGGTGTATAGGTGCCAGCGATAAGAAAATAGATCATCACATGATCCAGCTTCCGGAGAACCAGTCGGCCCTGTACGCCGGTATGAAGACTGTGGTAGATGGTGCTGGCGGTATATAAGCAGAGCATACTGCCCGCGTAAATCGACACCGAGGTGATCGTTTTGACAGCGGCGCCCATGGAGATCGTTATATGCAGCAGGATGCCCAGCGCCAGCAGCGCCAGCAGGATACCAACTCCGTGTGTCAGCGCGGAATAGGGACGGAGACCGTCATAGGGATCTCTTCCTTTTTCGCCGTATTTTTCTTTCATGATAAGGACCACCTTTCTTGGAGATACTAAAACTATACATCAAAAATTGTATAAAGTCAACAATATAATTATGATAAATAATTTTTATGATTATATTCAGAAAAAGAGAAATCATTCGGCGTTCCTGAATTTGCAGGAACGCCGGTGGGAAATGGTATGGAATTTAAAGCTGTGAAGCAATCTCATAGATCATGGTTTCGGTCTTTTCCCAGCCAAGACAGGGATCGGTAATGGATCTTCCATAAACGCCTTCACCGATCTTTTGTGCGCCATCCACCAAATAACTTTCGATCATAAAGCCCTTGACGAGTTGTTCAATCTCGTTGGAATGGCGGCAGGCATGGAGCACTTCGTTGACAATCCGTGGCTGCTCGGCAAAGCGTTTGCCAGAATTAGCATGGTTGGCATCCACGATCACGCCCATGTTTTGGAGTCCTTTTGCCTGATATTGTTCATAAAGCCCCATCAGATCCTCATAGTGATAGTTGGGGCAGGAACGGCCGGTACTGTCCACAAAGCCGCGCAGGATCGCATGGGCCAGGGGATTGCCGGTGGTCTCCACCTCCCAGTTGCAATAGGAAAATATATGGGGATGCTGGGCAGCTGTGATCGAGTTGAGCATGACACTCAAATCGCCGGAGGTAGGATTTTTCATACCCACTGGAACAGCCAATCCGCTGGCGACCAGTCGGTGCTGCTGGTTTTCCACGCTCCGAGCGCCCACCGCCACATAGGAGAGCACGTCCGCCAGATATCCGTCGTTGCCTGGATAGAGCATCTCATCGGCGCAGGTCAGGCCCGTCTCATTGACAGCGCGCACATGCAGCTGCCGCATGGAGATCAGCCCCTTTAGCATATCCGGCCGTTCGGTAGGATCCGGCTGGGAGGAGATACCTTTGTATCCATCTCCGGTGGTTCGGGGTTTCCCGGTATAGATGCGGGGAATGATCAGCAGCTTGTCCCGAACCTTTTCCTGAACAGGAACCAGCCGTTGGATGTAGTCCAGAACCGCGTCCTCCCGGTCGGCAGAGCAGGGGCCGATGATCAGCAGTTTACGGTTGTCTGTTCCGGCAAAAATATCGGCGATTTCCCGATCGCGCTGTGCTTTTATTTCCGCACCGGCATGGGAGAGGGGATAGTCTTTGCAGATCGTCTCAGTGGAAGGAAGCTGCCGCAAAAAGTTCATATTTTTCAAGGTATTCATGGAATGCCTGCCTTTCTGTAAAAATGTTTAACACGATTTTAGCACAGAAATGAAAGAAACGCAACGCTTTTATACTGTAAATCTCGAAAGTGCCGTAGAACTTTTTCGTGCGGAACAGACAGTGTTTGTGCAATATGCGGGGCGCGCTGCAAAAGCGGTTTTGCAGCGCGCCCGTCCGATTATTCTGTTTTGTCGGAAGAGTCAAATACGGAAAGGGAGGGCGTCTCCTCCGGTTCCTCCTGCTGCAAGAGCGGGAAGATCACGGCGGCTTTAAACAGGTCGGCGTCAATGGCCAGCACAAAGTCTCCGCCCATGGATTCCGCCAGGTTTTTGGCGATGGAAAGCCCCAGACCACTGCCCTCGGTATGCCGGGAGGAATCGCCCCGGACAAACCGCTCCAGCAGCTCATCCGCAGGTACATCCAGTTCTTCTTTGGAAATATTCCGGAAGGTAGCAGCGGCATGGGTCCCGGCGGTGAGGGTCACATAGAACCGGGTGCCGGGCATGGCGTATTTGACGGTGTTGCCCAGAAGATTGTCAAGGATCCGCCATAGATACCGCCCGTCTGCGGAGATCATGACCGGGTAATCCGGTAGCTTTGCCACCAGCGTCAGGCCGGCCTGTTCCAGCCGTTCCCGGTATTCGCCCAAAGCCTGCCCCAACAGCATTCCGAAGTCCAGCACTTCCTTCTGCACCGGAAGATTTCCAGTCGAAGCTTTGCTGGCCTCCACCAGATCCTCCACCAGCTTTTTCAGCCGAGCAGATTGCCGGTCTAATATTTTAATATACTCTTCTGCCGCAGTCGAACCGGCAGGTTCCTTCTTGAGCAGATCCACATAGGTGACAATAGAGGTCAGGGGGGTTTTCAGGTCGTGGGATACATTGGTGATCAGTTCTGTTTTCAGATGCTCGGATTTCATCCGGCTTTCCACCGCGTCATTCATACCGTCCCGGATGTGGTTCAGAGTATCGGCGGTATCCTTAAAATCAAGCACCAGATACTGCGTCGAGACCTTTGTGTCGTAATCGCCCCTGGCGATGGCTTCCGCGCCCTTTTTCAGCCGCAGAAAACTCAAAGCCACATAGGCCACCAGAGCGCCCAGCAACAGCTTTTCTACAAAGAAGAGGAATATAAGGAAATCGTTAAAACTCCAGCTGAGCCAGAGCAGGAAGATAAGTTCCACCAGACAGAGCGCGGCATAGCAGACCATGACCTTCCAGATCAGCGGAAGCTTTACGATCTGCTTTTTCCCGGCGGTGTAGAGGAACCTTCCGATGCTTTTCGCGTGCCGGCACACAAAAACAATGAGGGTGGTGTGAAGCACGCTGTGATTTTTTACCCTGGCACAGAGGGATACCAACAGATAGACCAACATGACCGAAAGAAACGCCGAAAGACAGATCAAGAGGGCAACAGCATCGTAGGAAGAACCGGAACGAATCCGCGAACTCAGTTCGCTGAGCACAGCTGATGAAATGATAATCAATGCCAGCAGCGCCACATCGCCGGGAAACCTGTGGATCGGGGCCAGACAGGCTTCCGCACCTTTGGCGGGCCGTCCGGTAACGCAGCAGAGGTAGATGAGCAGCAGCAGGCCCAGCGCCAGACAGGCGATGGTGCTGAACAGGAACTCATAGCGGTAATAACTCAGATCATGGGAGTAGTGATACATCTCCCGGTACATATCCCGGTGGGGCAAACCCGTCAAAAGATAGCAGTCGATGGTATAGCTTTTCCGCGTTTCCACCGCCTCAACTGTCCCCTCCGGCAGAACCGAGGGAAGAAATTCATCGCCGTTGAAGGTGTAAAATATATCCTCATAGAAAAAGCCCGTTTCAACAACATCTTCGCTCAGCTGAAGGATAGCAGTATCCTGCGCGAGATATTTGGCGACATTTTGGAAGACGATCCCAAAGCAGGCGTTCTCCTCGTCATAGAGATAATAGTCTTCATTGTATGTAAACAGCGGATTTTCCAGGGTAAAAAAATGACTGTAGTCCGCTTCCGCCTCTTTGACCACACTCCAGGTATGGGTTTCCGACGTCTGGTAGTCCGCTTCTTCCTGTTTGGAATAGGTACCCAACACGACATTGCCGGTCTCGTTATCGGTAATCTGATAGCGGAAGTTGCTGCCGGTACCGTCATAGATACCGCCTTCATAATAGGAGACCCAGGGATGGGTAGGATCCTCAGGGTCAAAATAGTTGAAGAGCACTTGGGCCGCGTCTTCAGAAAGCTGATGGGGAAGCCATTCATCATAAAGGGCGGTGGAACTGTGGAAGCCGCCGCTCCAGCCAAGAAGAATGGTCAGAAACCCGCACAGCATTCCGCTGATGAGCAGCAAAATACAGACAATGGCGGCGATCACTTTTACAGACAGTTTGCGAATAAAAGTTGACATAATATCACGACCTTCTGTCCGAGACCAGCTTATAGCCCTGTCCCCAGACCACCTTCAGGCAGCGGGGATTGGCCGGGTCGATCTCAATTTTTTCTCTCAGGTGTCGGATATGCACGGCGACGGTTCCCTCAGAGCCGAGAGGCGCTTCCTTCCAGACCTTTTCATAGATCTCTGTCATGGAAAAGACCTGGCCGGGATGCAGGAGAAACAGTTTGAGGATATCGTATTCCGTGGGCGTCAAATTGATGGGTGCGCCGTCTACAGAGACGGTTTTTGCTTTGTCATCCATAACCACAGGCCCACAGGAAAGCGCCGTCTCCGGCACCACAGCGCTGCCCAGCTGAAGATACCGCCGCAGCTGGGATTTGACCCGAGCCAGCACCTCCATGGGATTGAATGGCT
>CAZGOQ010000014.1:0-29437 GCA_964527315.1 uncultured Oscillospiraceae bacterium
GTACCAATAAAAACGTACCCTATGCGCCTCTTTTCGGTACATAGGGTACTTTGTCTACGGTCTGAGCCGTGTCTCCTTGGAGCCGCGGCTTTTGATTACGAGAATAAAATTACGAGGTAGCAACCAGACCGCCATCCGGATAGATGGTGGTAGCGGTGACCATATCGGAAGCGGCGGAAGCCAGGAAGATGGCGGGGCCAACAACGTCAATCTCGTAGCCAATACGCTGCGCGGGCAGCGAGCCGGCAATGTTGTTACGAGTGGTCTCATCGGGGGGCAGCAGGCCAACCATCATGGGAGTATAGGTAATGGTAGGACCGATGGCGTTCACTTGGATGTTGGGGCGCAGGTCAGCGGCATAAGCCTTAGTCAGCATCTCAACAGCACCCTTGGTGGTGTTGTATGGAACATTGCCGTTGCCGCCGTTGGCGACCGCACGGATGCCGCGGACAGAACCGAAGTTAATGATCTTGCCATAGCCCTGGTTGGGATTGGCCTTGCCGGATTCAAACTTCTCCTGTGGAATCTTCTCAGCGCCCTCGACATTGTTGGACTTCATCCAGTTGCCGAAGTAACGGCAGGTCAGCATCAGAGAAGTGATGTTCGTGTGAAGCATCTTCTCAAAATAATCGGTATCGATCTCCCAGGACCACATCTTTTTGTTGATGCCCTGTGCATTGACCAGAATATCACAGCCACCGAGACCGTTCGGGCCAGTCACCTCGGCCACGCATTTCTTCACGAACTCCTCGTCACCTGCGTCGCCAGCCACATACATGACCTTAACGCCGGGAGCGGCAACCTTCTCGATCTTCTCCTTGGCAGCCTTCAGCTTCTCCTCGCTGCGGGAAGAAATGCAGACAGAGCAACCGTTTGCAGCGTAGCCTTCAGCGATTGCCTCACCGAAGCCGCCAGCGCCGCCGAAAATCATTGCTTTCTTACCGGAAATGTCAAACATCTTGGTAAGATCGCCGTTATAAACCTTGGGCATTGTAAAACAACTCCTTGAATTAGTATAGTGTATTCAGAGCCGGAAATCCGGCAGATGAATCCCAAAAATACGAGAATGTCTCGCAGAGTTTCTCCGCGCCAGCGGAGAAATAAAATTCACTTATTTTTCGGGGGAACAAACGCATTGTGAAAAATACCGCTCGGTCTGACAGTGTGCCCAAAGGAATCGCACAACAGACTGCAAAGCTTGGCGCTTGGAACGTCTCCGGCTTTTTCAGCAGATTAGCCCTGAGGAGGCAGCAGGCAAACCAGCATATCGGTAACGGTCTTGCCGGTGTTGGTCACGCTCTTGGGGCAGCCGCCAGCGCATTTGAAAGAGTCGCCGGCATGAAGCACAGTCTCTTCGCTCTCGGTCTTAAGGGTCATTTCACCGGAGAGAATATAGTAAATGGACTCCAGGGGGTTTGCGCCATAGTCGCAGCCGCCGCCTGGCTGAAAATGGGTGATACCCATAATCATCTTGGTGCCGTCAACGCCGCTGGGGCCGCCATCGGGATCAAACAGACGAGTTGGGGTACAGATGTTGTGGCCGGGAGCGGTGTACTCATAAATGGTGCTGCCCTCGGTGCCTTCTTTTCTCTGGATTCTGTAGTTGGCCATAATAAGGACTTCCTTTCAAACAAAATTCCGATGCGAAGATATCTTCGTACTTTATTAGTTTAGCACAATGCACAGAAAAGTGCAATAGTTTCCATAGCCCTTCATGGAAAATTATTTTTTCTCTTCTATTGCAAGCCGCTCCATACTGGGCTTTTCCCTTTTGAGGGCAAAATCTTTCCACAAAGTAATGGAAGAATTTAGTTTCAGAAAGCACTTGCCTTTGCGGCAGTTTCCGCTTATACTACTTATTAAAAAAGAGAAAGAAGCTGATATGATGCGCAGAGAACTTCTGGCGTTGCGGGACGCCATGGCTCGCAGGGGTGTGGATGTCTATGTGGTTCCCACAGCCGATTTTCACGGTTCGGAATATGTAGGGGACTATTTTCGCTGCCGGGCCTATGTGTCCGGCTTTACCGGTTCCGCCGGAACGCTGGCGGTCAGTCAGGACTGGGCCGGGCTATGGACGGACGGCCGGTATTTTTTGCAGGCTGCGGAACAATTAAAAGATTCCGGCATTGCGCTGTGCAAAATGGAGCAGCCCGGCGTTCCCACCCTGGAAGAATGGCTGGAAGCGGAACTGAAAGCGGGCATGACCTTGGGCTTTGACGGGCGAACCATGAGCGCCGGCGAAGGCGAACGGCTCAGAGATGTTGCGGAAAAGGCCGGTGCGCAGCTGTGCTGCGAATTGGATCTGGTGGGGGAAATTTGGGAGGATCGACCGCCGTTATCATCGGCGTCTGCCTGGGAACTGGACGAGAAATATACAGGATGTTCCCGACGGACAAAGCTGAATACGCTGAAGCAGGAGGTTAAAGATCCGGGCGCAGATACGTTTATCCTCACATCGCTGGATGATCTGGCATGGCTCCTGAATATCCGGGGCAGCGATGTGGCCTGTTGCCCCGTAGTGCTGAGCAGTCTGCTTCTGGACGAAAACGGGATCCGGCTCTATGCCGACCAGCAGAAATTTTCGCTGGAATTGAAGGAAAAATTAGAGGCGGACGGCATTACATTCCGGCCTTATTTTGACCTCTATGAGGACGTGCGGCACATTCCGGAAAACAGCACCGTGCTACTGGATCCTCAAAAGGTGAATTTTTCCGTGCTGCAAAGTCTCCCGAAGTCAGTAAAAACCCTGCGAAAATCAAATCCCACTGAGCGGAAAAAGGCTGTGAAAAATCCGACGGAATGCGAAAATATGCGGCTGGCCCATATCAAGGACGGCGTGGCCCTGACTCGATTTATGAAATGGCTCAAGGAGACTGTGAAAACAGCGACAGTATCGGAGCTCTCCGCTGCGGAAAAGCTGGAGGAATTCCGGAGACAGATGACGCATTATCAGGGACCAAGCTTTGACCCTATTATGGGCTATGGTCCCCATGGCGCGATTATCCACTATTCCGCCACAGAGGAGAGTTGTGCGGCGCTAAAGCCGGAGGGATTCCTGCTGTCGGATACCGGCGGGCACTATCTGGAAGGCTCTACGGATGTGACGCGCACCTTTGTTCTGGGGCCGTTGACCAGAGAAATGCGCCATGACTATACTACCGTACTGCGGGGCCATTTGAATCTGGCCGGCGCAGTGTTTAAAGCGGGCATCGGCGGCGCGGGACTGGACATTCTGGCCCGGGCGCCCTTTTGGTCGCAGGGGCTGGACTTCAATCACGGCACCGGCCACGGCGTTGGGTACTTGCTCAGCGTTCATGAAGGCCCGCAGCGGATCCGCTATGGCTGTCATGCTGACACACCGCTGGAACCCGGCATGATCACCTCCAATGAGCCGGGCCTTTATCTGGAAGGAAAGTACGGGATCCGGCTGGAAAATCTGGAACTGTGCATCAAAAAAGAGGAAACGGAATATGGTGTATTCCTGGGCTTTGAGCCGCTGACCATGTGCCCCTTTGAGTTGGATGCAATTTGCGCGGAGGAACTGTCGGAGCGGGAGAAAAAGCTGCTCAATGACTACCATGAAACGGTCTATCAAACCCTGTCCCCATGGCTTGACGATGCGGAAAGGGCATGGCTCCGAAGCGCTGCCAGAGCAATTTAACGTATTTACAATAATGCCGTCCGGGCCGCTATGCCCTGACGATATTTCCGTCTCTGAAATTTGCACGAAAAAATGTGATCTCATTGGAAAGCCGGCTTGCAATTCGTGCCTGAACATGGTATGATTCGCTTAGAACCAAAAACAATTTGGACGTGATTTAAGGAGGAATCCCAATATGCGCTATCAAAAGCTGCTCAGCCCCATCAACATCGGCGGAAAAATCATCAAAAACCGGCTGACCTACCCCAACGCCTCGCCTCATTTTCTCCAGGGACCGGAGACCTTCCCCGCGGATGGTTACCGTGCCTTTGCTGCCAATTTGGCGAAAAACGGCGCAGCCATCGTAAACTTTGCCGAGTGGGCGGAATATCCTCAGCAACGCCAAGGGCCAATGGATATGGATATGACTCATATGCAGGCCTTTGATATGACGGATCCTGCGGTACATAACTATGTTTCTCAGATGTGCGAAGAAGTCCATTTTTACGGCTCCAAAATCATTGTGACAACAAATCTGATCTATCCGGATGGCTATAGTCTGTACGGAGGTCGGGGTATGGGTCCCAACGGAAAGCCTACCGAGAAGTTGCCCGGAGAAAGAATGCAGGAGGTCATTGATCTGACCCTTGCCAGGATCCGTCGCTATAAAAATCTCGGTTATGACGGCGTCAGCTTCCGCTGCGATATGATGATGGCGCCCGGCGGCCAGCGGGATGACGCGTATTCCGGGAAAACGGTGGAGGGACGCACCCGACTGTTCCATGAACTCTGCGCCGCCATGCGGAAGGCATTTGGCAAGGGCTTTATCATTGAAGCGGTGATCGCCTGGGAGCAGAATAACGGTTATGGCGGCAATGCCAAAATGGGCGTCGGCTATGATGAAAACGACGCGCTGGAATTCTGCCGTCTCTTCGACGACGTGGTGGATATTTTGGAGGTGCGGGAGCATGACGGCTGTGCGTCCCATCCCACCGGCTATAACTTCACCCAGGGTGTGCATCCTTCCGTGGATTTCTGCGTCAAGGCAAAAGCAGCCGGCATCAAAATGCTGATGAAACCCATCGGCGGCTTTCAGGAGCCGGACGAGATGGAGCGGTATCTGGTGGAGGGCAAATGCGACCTCTTTGGTGTTGCCCGCGGCTTTATGGCTGATGCGGAGTACGGCAAAAAGCTCTATGAGGGCCGGGGCGAGGATGTGACTCCCTGTCTCAAGTGCAACAAGTGCCATGGCGTGATGCTGCCGGAGCCAAGCCCCTGGGTTTCTGTCTGTTCCGTGAATCCCCTTCATGGCCTGGGGCATAAGATCCACCGGCTGGTGGAGGACGATACCTCCCCTAAAAAGGTGGCTGTCATCGGCGGCGGCCCTGCGGGAATGCGTGCAGCCATCTATGCCGCAGAGCGTGGCCATGACGTGACCCTCTATGAAAAGACGAATAGCCTGGGCGGTCAACTTTTCCACAGCGACTATTTCCCCTTCAAGTGGCCAGTGAAAAACTTTAAAAACTGGCTGGTCTATCAGCTGGGCAAGTCCGGTGTCAAGGTCATAATGAACACGGAGCCTACCGCCCAGATGATTGCCGCAGGCGGCTATGACGCAGTGCTGGCCGCCACCGGCGCAACGGTCAACATCCCCAATATTCCCGGTCTCAAGGACGAAAGCGGCAATCTGAAGCCGGAATACATGTCTTGGGCGGACGCCACCCGGAACCCGGAGAAGCTGGGCAAGCATGTGGTTCTGGTGGGCGGCAGCGAGGTTGGCGTGGAGACCGCTATGTATCTTTGCGGTCTGGATCACGATGTTACTGTCCTGACCCGTCAGGATAAGCTGGCCCATAACGCTTCCGGTCTGCATTACATTACCATGGCCTTTGTCAAAGCCGGTCCCAACGGCGAAGCCCGGAATGCCGCAGCCTGGGAAGCCTACGACAATTTGACTGGCATTACCGGCGCGGAAACCGTCAAAGTAGAAGGCAATACCGTCACATACAAAACTACAGGAGGCGAAAAAACTATTTCCGGTGACAGCATTGTAATCTGCGGCGGTATGACGCCCCAGACCGATGCGGCGCTGGCTTATTCCGGCCTGACCCCTGTGTTTTACGCCATTGGCGACTGCAACGGCGCAGGCAATCTGGAGGTCTGCAACCGGGAGGCTTATTCCAGAGCAATGATCCTCTGATCCGGAAGCAAAATAGGAACGAAGTTGTCTAAAAACTAAATTCCCCCAAACAAATTGATCTAAAAAATTCTGGAAAATTGCTGTAACAGGCGGTTCTCCAGAATTTTTATTGGCCAGATGCTTGTAATATTACGGAATAGGCGCGTTTTGAGGCCCTTCCTTTTTCGGGCTGCAAATAACCCTTGGTTATGGCTTATGATTTTTAAGCATTGGTCAGGCCTTTCTATCATATTGTATAATTATTGTGCAAATTTATCTTGCAATATTGTGGAAAGGAACGAAAAGAAATGAAAAAGTACACCAAGCATCTTTGTCTCCTGCTTGCTATGCTGACGGTTATTTCTCTGTTCGCCGCTTGCGGAAATCAGAGCAGCGCCGAATCCAGTACTCCCGTATCCAGTCAGGAAGCGACCGAAATCTCCGAGCAGGCGGAGGCCCCAGTCACACCGGAACTGTCTGCGGAGGAACCTGTTTCCGCTGCGGAAGAGCCGGAACCACTTGTCGAAGGCCCCGTAGCCGGAGACAAAGACTTTGACTGGTCTCAATATGAACCGCTGACCGAAGACCAGACCACACTGACCATGTTCTATACCCAGCCCCCACCGCTGGCCGCGATTATGGATACCCCCAACGATAAGAGTTATCTCTATCAGACCTTCGAAAAAATCACCAATGTCCATATTGATTTTCAGATGGTCAGCATGATGGATGCATCCACGACCTTCCAGCTGATGATTGCATCCGGCGAATATTGCGACATCATCAACGATGCTCTGAACTATTATGATACCCCGGACCAGGCGTATGAGGACGGTCTTGCAGTCGACCTGCTGGAATATGCGGACTGCGTGCCCCATTTTCTTGACTGGATGGAGGAATATCCTGAGATCAAGACCGATCTGCTGACGCTGGACGGCCGTATTCTGAATATGCCCCGCATCGACATCCCTCTGGGGCAGACGGCGGACTCCGGATTCCTGATTCGGAAGGATTGGCTGGATGAGTTGGGCTTGGACGTCCCCCAAAATTATGACGCCATGCATGACGTTCTGACTGCGTTCAAGGATGCTTACCAGATTTCCGATCCCTATGTAATGCCCTATCAGGTTCTGTCTCCCTGGGGTTTGATGGCCGGCGGCTATGGTATCTCCGTGGTTGCGGAGTCCAATAACTTTTATGTTGATCTGGAAACCGATGAGATCAAACTCTCCACCATTTCCGATGCTTACTATGACTACCTCTCCATGTTCCGTGACTGGTACAGCGAGGGCCTGATTTCCTCTGACTTTATCTCTTATCAGATGAACCTGCCCGATGAATCCCTGATTTCCACAGAGCAGGCCGGCATCTGGTTCTCCGATTTGAGCTACATCAAAACCTATCAGGATCTGCTGGCCTCGGTCAATTCCGATGCAGAACTGGCGCTGATGGGCGATCCTGGAATCGACGATGAAAAGACCGGCTATATCGCCGATGTTACCACAGCTGCCGGTTCCGGCGGATTCTCTGTCTCGGAATCCTGCAACGACATTGAACTGGCGCTTCGCTGGTGCGATATCTGGTATGACCCCTCTTTGACTCAGTTTATCAACTACGGCTATGAGGGCGAAACCTTTGAGTATGATGAATCCGGCACTCCCATTCTGGGCGGCTGCATCGTCAACAACGATTTGGGTCTGCCCTCCCTGAAGATGGCCAACGGTGTGTTCCTCTGCACCAGCGGCGGCTTCATCTATGATATCCACAAGTATGATCTCGAATATACGGATCTGCAGCTGGATGCCTATACGACCTGGCTGAATGCTGCGGCGGATGAATCGACTGTCAAAACCTCCGGTATCCCCGGCGGCGCCAAACTGACGGTGGATGAAGCGACGACCGTTGCCAATGTCATGAGCGATATCACCACCCATGTGGCGGAAATGGCGCTGAAGTTTGTCACCGGTGTGACAGAACTGAATCAGGAGAACTATGACAAATATGTCTCCGACGTTGAGGAAATGCGTCTCCAGGACGCGCTGGACGCCATGCAGTCCGCTTATAACCGCTATTTGGAACAACAGTAATCAAATCTTCAGTTTCCGCAGCGGTCCCGACCGCTGCGGAAACTGACAAAACAGGAGGAATCTATGACAAATCTACAACTTGAGCATTTGGTAGAGCGCTGGGAGGATCGGCGCGACGTTAAAAACCAGCTGGGCAAGTTTGTCCACTATCTGCTTTTGAAAAAAGAAGCGCAGATGGTTGATGACCTCTGGTCCAGCCGGGATGACATCTGCTATGGCACCAATGAGGGCTGGTATGCAGGCCAAGCATCCGTTCGGAATTTTTTTGGCTGGTTCCCCGGCTATACCGCTAAAGTGGCCGCCTGCCTGAAAGCAAAATTCCCCGACAAGCTGGGGGAGAAAACCGACGAAGAAATCTTCGGCATTGGACTGATGGAACTGAAGTCCATCAGCAACTATGTCATCGAAGTCGCCGAGGACGGCGAAACCGCGAAAGCCTTCTGCTGCATCTTTGGCTATAACACCACCGTAGATGAGCGCGGCCCCATTTCCAACTGGATCCTGGGTACCGTAGCGGTGGACTTCCTTTATGAAAATGAGGAATGGAGGATCTGGCATATGCAGTATCTGGAGGATATCAATAAACCCGCAGGATCTGACTGGGGCGCAAAGGAGCCAAAAGCCTTCCCGGAACTTGCCGAATTTGCGTCGCTTAAAGGTCTTGTTCCCCCCGCGCCCAGCAAGCCCTGCGTCCTGCGGGAACGCTATAGCGGCAGCCGCAGGGCGGCGCCTCTGCCGGCCCTGCCAAAGCCCTATGTCACCTTTGCTGAGACCTTCAGCTATGGAATGTAAGGAGGCGGACAAACATGGCTAAGAAAAAGAAAGTTCTGCGTTCCAACGAAGAGCGGATCCTCCGGGTCTGGGATATCGAGCAGATCAAGGATCTGATGAGCCGCCGCACCGTCTATGACTGCAACGGCTGGCATCAGGAGGAACTGGATGAACTCTGGGTACAAACGCCTGAAAACAAAAAAACCGCTTCCTTCGGTCGCAACTGGGGCTATTATGTGGGCATGAATGAGATCCGGCGCTACTATGTTATAGACTATAATCGGAAACAGCAGGCGGAAAAAGACGCCGTCGCTGAAGAGAATCCCGCTGTGGAAAAGGAGGAACTGGGCTATGGACGTTTTATGTTCCATCCCCTGTCCACCCCCAACGTCAATCTGGCTGAGGACGGAAAGACCGCTCAGGGCACCTGGTATTCCATCGGTGCGGACTGCTATCCAAACCCTGACGGCACCGGTGATTGTATGTGGAACTGCCAGAAAATCTGTGCGGACTTCATCAAAGAGCCGGGCGGCTGGAAAATCTGGCATGTGGTATTCTCCAATGACTTTATGATCGGTACCGGTCATCCTGTCAGCGAACTGCAAACCGTCTATATCCGCGGTACGGGCCGGGATGAAATTGACTTTGGCAATCCCACCATCCCCATGCTGGCCCATGACCCCACCTATTCCTGGTGCGACAACTATCCGCCGCTGAACGATCCCTATGAGACCTTCACCGACGAGATCAGCTATGGCCCTGAGGGGCATCCCAAATATGACGGTTAAGGAGACGGCGACATGAGAAAAAAACATTTGACTCTGGAACAGAGAATCCATAACGCGGAAGGCGCTCAGGCAGCGGAGGTCCTCCACGCCCGGCACGCCTATCTGCACGCCAAATCCTTTGGCGACGAAGAGTGGGGTCAGGTCTGGTCTCACAGCGACGACACCTCCTGGGCCCACTCTTTTGGCCGGATGCGCGGCTATGACAGCGTCTATTATAACAACGTCACAACTTACAACTGCGGCGGTCAGCGCGGCTACCAGAGCCTGCTGAACCTCCTGCCGGAGATCGGCCATTTTGACGCCCGCGCCTGCCGTGAGGTGGCCATGCACACGCTGGCAACCGACATCGTGGAGGTTGCCGACGACGGTCAGACGGCTCGTGCTTCCTTCCTGACCCCCGGCGTTTTGTTCTCTACGCTCAACGCCAATCTGAAATGCCGCTGCATGACCCTATGGGAGCGCTATGGCTCAGACTTTATCTTTGAAGACGGCGAGTGGAAGTATCTCCATGAGCAGGTCTGCCCGGATATGGGCGGCTCCTTCGATGAAGCCAACACGGCCCAGCAGAAATACGAACAGATGGTCAATCCGCAAGCCGGTCCCGGCGGCCCCCCGCCCGGCGGCGCTGCGGCGGAGCCGCTTCTGGATCCTCCGGAATCCGGCACCGGTCTATGGCTGCAGGACAAAGGTCCGCTGCACACGGATTATACCCCGGTGCAAACGATCCAGAATTCGGTTCCCTTCCCGGTTCCCTACAAGACCATGGATGATGACAACACCTATACCAAAAAAGCGCAGCTGAAGGTCAGCCTGAACATTGAGCGCTTTGGCAAGTATGTGGGCGCTGTGGAAGTCCCCATGCAAATGGGCGGCCCCGGTGGTGCCCCCGGCGGCGGAAAAGGCCCCGGTGGACCCGGTGGCGCTGCGCCGGAGGGAAAAGGCCCCGGTGGTCCCGGCGGCGGTGCACCCGGCGGTGGAAAAGGAGGCCCGGGGGGTCCTGGTGGTCCTGGTGGTCCTGGTGGTCCCGGCGGTCCCGGCGGGCCTGGTGATCCCGGCGGGCCTGGTGACGCCAAAGAAAATTGGAATGCAACCTATCTCCGTAACGCTGTGATTTATGCCAGCGGCAAGGTCAAAAAGGGAGCGCTCCACGTCATCACCGGCGTCGGCAACGAAGCGGTCATCGGCGCTATGGCCTGCGTGGCATATCCCGAGGAGGCCATGTATTCCATCCCTGCCATCGGCAAGGACTTCAAGGTGCTTCGCCTGCCCATGGGCAAGGATAATCCCAGGGGCGACATCAAGTTCACTGTGCGGGAAGAGGGCGATCACATCTATATTGACTATCAGGCGGACGATCCCAGCAAGCCCGCAGTCAACGGCCCCCACAACTATGATATTGAGAACAAGCTGGCGTTGGAGGTGCTGCCGGAGGTTTCCCCTGACCAGCATGTCTACATTAAGGGCAATGGTCAATTCCCCCTGAAGGCAACGCTGGCCTATAGCTATTGCGGCCGCTGCAAATCCATCAACATGATCCCGCAGGGCGATGAGTTATACACCTGTGTTGCCAGCTTCTGCGATGAGCGCAAGGTTGGCGACCAGACAAAGTAAATACCGTAAAACATGGCAAGGCTGCGGAGCAGCCTTGCCATAGGCGTTTGAAAGGAGTATATTCATGGATCATTTGAAAATCAACGGCCCAATGGGCGGACCCGGCGGGCCTGGCGGCGGGCCGGGAGGGCCACCGAAAGCCGGCTATACGGAAAACAGGCCGGAAACCGATTGGATTCTGGAAAAATCCGTCACCTATCCAAATGGCCTGCTGCTGAAAGAAGGAAGTCTGCCGGCCGCGCCGGAGGGCAAAGCCATTTTGATGCTGGTCAACGGCGTCGTAACCACAATTCAGCCAGGCGTCTATCCTGGCAAAGTGGATTTGATCATCTATTCCCTCATCAACATTCCGGAAGATCAGGCGGAACTCAGCACCGGCGATTTCCGCACCAGTCTCTTTGTCAAAAACGGAACCGTAATCCCCACCGGGCTGGAAGCTGCCGCCGGTGCGTTCCGGTCTGGCGAAAACTGTCTGGAACACATTGATCTGACCACCAATATCAACGATATGAACGGTATTATCATCACAGCGGATACAGGCAGCGCGGTTCCTTACATCATTAAAAACAGTACTTTCCACTGCAGCGGCAGCGGCACCAGCGAGGGCCGGGGCGCCTGTGTGATGACGGTCGGCAATGCCAACGTCAAGCTTGACGGCGTAGAATTCTGGAACTACGGCCCCCTCAGCGCCATCATTGCCAGCGGTCACAGCCAAGTTGAGATTATGAACAGCGTGATCTATGGCGCCCGGGACTTTTCCGCAGGTAAACTCTGCCCCTGGGTGCTGGGTATCAACGGCAATAACCGTCTCACCAATGCCATTGACTATGCCCATGTCGATTACCATGACAGCATTGTTGTGGCCCAAAGCTGGGCGGCTCTTTCTACCGACTCCGGTAAAGGCGTTCGGCTGACCGGCGAAAATCTGTTTGCGGGAATCGGCCGGTTGGAGCCATACAATGAAGCGCATACGGAAAATTATACCGCCACGCCGGAGTGTGGCGGAAAAAAATATGGCTTTACCATGGGCAACAGCGCCATCGGAGAATGCGGTTATGTAAACTATGCGGACGCCGGTTTCCACAACAGCTTCCGGGATGTGACCTTCTATGCACCGGACTATATTTTCATTCTCTCCACCAAACAGGCGTCCATCGATGTGGAGGGCGACAGTCTTTGCCACTCCGGCCGGATCGGCGTCCTGTGGCATAAAAACAGCGGTGGTACCGTCTCCCTCAAGAGCGGCAGATGGTACGCTGAGGATACCCTGTTTTTGACCAAGAGTTATTCCTCTACGGACTCCATCGGTTGCTTCTGCCACAGCATCTGCGATGGGACAGAAATCAAACTGGGCAAGGGCGGCGTCCTGTATCAGCTTATGACCAGCGATGATGTGGGCTTGATGGGGCCAAGCACGTATACCGTGCCGGAGATCGAAGCGGATCTCAGCAAGGCGGAAAAGCTGCCGGAAACCTATCGGGCGCAGAAAATGTTTGCGGTCAATCCCATCAAGAAGTTCCCGATTTATCTGGTAGACGGCGAGGAGGTCACAGTCAAGGAGGATGTTTCAGCTTTTCTACGGGCGCACCCCGCTGCGGAAAAGGCCATGTACGACGCGCCCTACCGCATTTCGCCCGCCACCTTCACCCTGAAAAACCTGACCACCGAGGGCAATATCTTCAACGGCGTCTATGAGCGCATTCAGGTTTTGGAGGTAACGCTGGAAAACGCCGTCGTTACGGGTACGATTTCCAGCGCATATACCTTCCATGTTGACGCTGAGGGCAGGCAGGCCGCGCCCGGTACCTCTTATTCCAAGTTCGGCGAAGAGGACGAGCACCTCGGTATCGGCCGCGTCGGCAATACCCCCGCCCCCTCCATCAACAATCCCGTCAATCTCACATTGAAAAACGGAGCAAAATGGATTGTCTGCGGCGAAAGCTATCTGGATATGCTGGACTTTGACGAAACCTCTGACATCTCCGGCCGCATTACCGTAGACGGTGCCGCCGTCACAAAGCCGGGCCATTATGAAGGCCGGATCCATGTGACCGAAGCATAACGCATATAGTTAAAGGGTCTGTTGTAAAATGCAGTCCTTGCAGAAAATGTCTACCCCAAAAGTTAGAAATAGCGGGAGAAATCGCAAAAATCTGTGATTTCTCCCGCTTCAATACCGGTCAAACTCAGAAAAGTCTATTTTGCAACGCGCCTTTTCTAAATACATTAAGGTTTTTTCGGCGGCTCAGGCATCCGAGGCATCTGTGCCAGCTTTTCGTTCAATTCGCCCATGACCGTAGGAATGTCGATTCGCTGGGGACACTTTTCCCTGCAGGCGCCGCAGGCAATGCAGGCGTCCGGACGGCGATCCTTCGGCTGCTGCTCCAGCCGTGCCATAGCGGTAAAACTTCTTGCGTCAATGGCCAGCGCATTGTAGACGGAAAGCAGCGTGGGAATATCCAGCCCCATGGGGCAGCCGTCGCAGTAGTGACAGGCGGTACAGGGCACATTGATTTCTGAACGCATCATATCCAGCGCCTTTGCCAGAGTTGCCTGCTCCTCCTCGGTCAGTCCTGGCTCCTCGGAGAAGGTTTTTACATTGTCCCGAGCCTGATCCAACTGAGTCATACCACTGAGAATCACACCCACATTAGGCAGAGAAGCCACATACCGAAAAGCCCAGGACGCAACCGAGCGCTCCGGCTCCGCCGCCTTTAATAACGCATCCGCCCGTTTCGAAAGGGAGGCCAGCCTTCCGCCCCGGCACGGCTCCATAACCCAGACCGGAATCCCATGAGAAGAAATGATCTCATATTGCCGCTTGGCGTCCTGAAGTTCCCAGTCTAAATAGTTCAACTGGATCTGCGTAAACTCAAAACAGTCATATGCATCCATAAATTTTTCCAGCGTATCCGGCCGGGAATGGCTGGAAAATCCCAAATGCCGGATGCGACCCTTCTTCCTTTGCTCGATCAGGAACGGAATCACGCCCTTCTCCGGGTCAGTAAAGGTTCCAATACTTCCCTCTGAAACATTATGTACCAGATAAAAGTCAAAATAATCAACGCCGCACTTTTGCATCTGTTCCTCAAACACATCCTCCGGCGTGCGGGTTTCCAACGGGCCGTTGGGCATCTTGGATGCCAAAAAGTAACGCTCCCGGGGATATTTTTTCAGTGCCCTGCCAATGAACCGTTCCGATTCACCGCCATGGTACATATACGCCGTGTCATAGTAGTTCACGCCGTTTGCGAAAACAAAGTCAATGATCTCCTGGGCCTTTTCCTCATCAATGGGCGCATTCATGCCCTCTCCTTTGGTGGGCAGACGCATGTTGCCCATGCCGAGCCGGGATATTCTTTCGCCGCAAAGTTCTTTGTAAATCATGCGAATTCCTCCTGATCAAGTTCGTTTGGTGTCACAGCGACGCCCGTGCAGAACGCCGCGAAGGAATGCTGTGCGTTTAAAATAATTGTACCACACCCAAAAATGCACTGTCAAGACAGGGCATTTTATTGCCGGCCGCATCGGGAATCCCCAATGCGGCCGGCCCAGCTTCTATTCCTTGTTCTTCGTATAAGAATTCTCGTTGTCCAGTGTTTTATAAGGCTCTGGCCAGGGCACGGTGTTCTGCACCGGCTGAATCGGTGTCCAGTCCTTATGCAGCGGCCCCTGATCCTCGCAGTCAGGCCGGGTGTTGATGGAGTTCAGGTCGATTTGCGGACGGCCATCGGGGCCGATCATCGGCTCCTTGGGCGCGCCGCCGGGACCACCCGGTCCACCCGGACCGCCGGAGCCAAACTTGGGCGGGTTGATCAGGTTCTCATACTTCTGATGGCCGGGATTGCCGTCATCACAGCTGACGCCCATATCCGGGCACACATGCTCATGGAGGAACAGCCAGCGGCGGTTTTCTTTGTCATAGACAAAATCTGCGCCGTAGCGCTCCCACAAACCGCCGGCACGACGCTTTTCGCCGCCGGTGCAGTTAGAGGTAATAAAACCGGGGGTCAGGAAGAAGGCGCGGGCAGACTGACCATCGTCCGCTACTTCGATCACATCCGTCGCCAGCGTATGCATGGACACCTCAGATAAGGGTCTCGGGTCAAGGCCGCCCACCTCGGGCATGGTCTGAATCAGCCGAAGGCCTCTCATCATGCAGGAGGTATCATACAGGGCAACACTGCCGTACCATACGCTCTCAAACCCGCGCATCCGGCCGAAGGCATGGGCCCAGGAGCAGGTGTCGAACGCGTTCTTATCAGGATTGCCAAAAGCCCAGATCTGGCTCCATTCCTCAGTCGCGTAGGAACGGGCATGATAGAAGGTGTGGGTTGCGTGGAGGAATTCCACCTCCTGGGTTGCGGCGCAGTTATGGATGCGCGCGGAAAGACTCAATTCTCTGTTCATTCTTTCGCACCTCCGTCATACATGGGATGATCTTCCGGGCCATAGGTTTTGGCCTCATCGCTTTCCCCCATGGTGGTATAGGGGAAGGGGATCTCCGGATAGTCTCCGGTCCAGTTGTAGGTATTGTCATGGACGGTCATCTGAATGGTGGGATTTCCAAATTCCACCTCCAGCGGATCCTGTCCTGGCTCCAGATAGACCGGCATATCAAACTTTTCCCCAGCATAATAACTCTGGTCGTTGGCAACCATTACATGGAAGATTTTCCACTGGCCGTCCTCTTTGATGAAATCAGCCGCCAGCCGGTCATTCATCCAGCGGCCCTTGGCAGTGCCGTCGGGCTGGAGATCGGACTCCTGTCCAACCACATACCAGATGGCTTTTGCGGTCTGCCCGTCCGCCGCAATGCGGACGATGGGTGTCGATAGGGGGCACATATACATGCAGCCGGCGCCGGGCTTAGCGTCTACGCCGGGATGCTTTTTCTGAAATACCTTCAGCTGCTCCTGACGCTTGACGTTGAACTCGTCCACATACCAGCGCTTGATCTCATCCTTGCCCACATAGTAGCCCCAGTTGGAGCCAAAGGAAGCCTTTTTGGCATTTTCGGGCTTGGATACCCAAAGTTCATCCAATTCCTTCTGGCGGAGGTCACCGGCCTGATAGTAGGCCCGGAGGCTCATCAGATCGCGCACCTCTTCAATGTCCCAGACGTTTCGGATCATCCCATCGTCGTCCTTGTCCGGCATATTAAAC
Source organism: uncultured Oscillospiraceae bacterium (assembly GCA_964527315.1). GTDB lineage: Bacteria > Bacillota > Clostridia > Oscillospirales > Oscillospiraceae > HGM13006. The sequence goes on from CAZGOQ010000014.1 coordinate 16,243, forward strand.
TGACGGATCTTTGTATTTTTCACATAAACAGGAAACGGATAATTTGGCATACAAAACCTCTCCTTTCTTAAACGCCATAGCTGAATGTCTCAGCAAAGGTGCTGTAAGCCACCGGAATCTGCGGCGCGGCAGTATAGTTTCGATCCGCACTGTAGTATTCCCGAACCGTTGCAGGCACATTGGGGGCGGGAATCGAAATATCCTTCAGACAGGAAAATTCCGGCAGTTCCGGATAGGGCGTCTCTTCCGCGCCCCAGTTTTGGCCGGACAGATGGTGAACATCCTCAACGTACTGCAAATGCCAGATCTTCCAACCGCCGTCCTCTTTGATGAAGTCGGCGGCAAAATAACCCCAGGTCCAGTAGGTGACCGGGCCGGCGGTGGTGATATCCGTGTCGATGCCCTGCACCATCCAAAGCCCCTTGGCCGTTTTTTGATCCTCTGCCTCCACAATATAGGGAGAAGTCAGGGGTTTTGCTTCATAGGGGCCGGTACCGTAAAGTTCCTCATCGGAGAGGGAACCCAGCTGTTCGGGGAATTTTTTTTGCAAAGCTTTTCCCTTGAGCCGGGTAGCCTCCGCCACAGCGGCATAATAGCCGGTAATGGCGTCGGCTCCTTTATAATAGCCATGGTTAAAGCCCAGGCAGACGTCTTCAGCCTTGCTCCAGAAGTCCGCAAAGATGGTACCCTCGCGCTTGAGAATCAGGCTGGCAACATATTTGCCCATGAGGTTTTTGATTTCACGGCGGTCCTCAAACCGTTCCGTGAGTTCAAGTGTCGTGCGCATTGGATCGCTCCTTTCAAACAATAAAAATCTTTTCGATTTTCAAGAGGAATCCTCTGAAAATATGAAACTCTCTGCGTATATTTTACCAAAAACAATCTCCTCCTCTCAACTGTCAGAATCGAAAGTCAAGGCATCAATATTCGCAGTCTGTGCAGCAGGAAATGGAAAAACTCCCCATGCAGTCGGACGCACCGCACAGGGAGTAAATAAGTTTTTATTCTGAACGGGAATCAATAGAACCTTCCCGGCGCCGATCAAATGGGCGCCGGGAACATTCGTTTACCGTTCTCAAAACGCAGCCGTCATGGAGCCGCTTTATTCTGCTGAATCGCCCCGCTTTTTGAATATTTCGCGAAAATCCGCAGCCGCAAAAATACCGCAGACCACCACAACGATGGCGCAGAGAATCGTCAGTGGAGAAAGCACGCTGGTATCCCGCAGGATCAGTACCGTAAAGACAACCGCCCATGCGGAATAGGTAATGTTCAGCGCCATCGACTTGGTGGCGCCGATTTGGGATATGGCCTTGTAATAGAACAGATAAGAAACCGTTGCACAGAAGGCCGCAATGACAATGGTGGGCAGCAGCCAGCCGGTACCGGATGTAAACAGTTCTGCCGTAAAGCCCCAGCCTCTGATAATGGGCAGTATGATAATGCCGTAAGTCAGGGCCGAAGTGGTCTGGCGAATCTGCAGCGCATATTCGTCGGTCACCTCCGGGTCTGTCAGACTCCTGGCCAGAATGACCGCTTCAATGCCCCAGCCAAAGGAGCACATCAGCGTTCCCACCAGCCCCAGGCAGAAATTCCGGATATCCAGTGTGGGGGAATAGCTCAGCGCATAGACGCCCAGCATCGTCAGCACAAAGAACACCCACTGATGCCATTTCATCCGCTCTTTCAGGAAGATGTACGCCAAAACGGAACCAATCGCCGGAAAAATGGCGCTGGCAATGGCGCCGATGGACGCGCCCATGTAATTGACTGACAGCACATAGCCGGTCATGCCGACGGGGCCGCCAATGACTGCCGCCAAAACAACGAATTTTCCGCTTTTCGTCCGAAATGCTTTCCATACGTTTTTGAGATTTCCCCGTATGGCGTTGTAGAGAAGCGCCCATATCGCCGAGCAGGCGTCATGCAAAAATGTGCTCACAAAGGGCGCGAGAAACACAGCCTGCTCTGTGGAAAGAAACGGTGTCATATTCAGGGCAATGCCGAGAATCACGGTTTCCAGCCCCCATGTCATACCTGCAATTATACCTGATATCATAATGTGCCCTCCCGGGTTTCAAAAGCCAAGAGATTTGCCTTCATTCTGTCATAGCGTTCCCGCGCCCAGTCCTCCATGGGCTGGCCGTCGTAGGGAACCCGCGCCTTGGCCCACATGGTCCAGAGGTAATCCACATAAACCTTGCTGGCGCGGAAATGCTTAATTTCCTTTGTGTCGGGCGTTTTCCCGAGATAGGCCGCCAGGAACTTCATATCGTGTTCCTCGTCAAATTCCGCTTCCAGCGAAACATCCGCCAAATCCCACATACCGTCATTCATACCGGCATATTCCCAGTCAATGAGATACATCCGGCCATCGCCCTCAACCCAGTTTTCGCAGAGCGGATCATTATGGCAGGGCACCTTCGGCGCATGGATCTCCGTATCGATCTGCTGCTTCAGCGCCATGACCTTCGCCTTATATTCCGGGTAATCGGCATACATCGGAACCTTCAGGCTCTCAAGCAGGCTTTCATATTCCGCCGCCATGTCAAATACCTCAAAGGGTACGCCGGTATCTCTGCCGCTTTTATGTATGGTTTGAAGAATTTCCGCCATCTGGCGGATATGCTTTTCCTTATGAAGCGCTTCAGCCGACATGGTGACCGCATTGGGAATATACTCCGTCACTTTTTCGCCCTTGTCCCCAAAATACAGAAGCTGCGCATCGACGCCCAATTCGCAGGCCAACTCTGTGCTGATCTTTTCATCGCTACGCTGGATCATCTCCTCCGTGCCCTCGCCGGGCAGCCGCACGGCATATTCCCGTCCATCCTTCATGGTCACATGATAAGTGTGGTTGGTCAATCCTCCCATACGGCTGAGTTGCTGATAGTCGCCGGTGCCCAGCACCTGCTCCAGCAGCTTTTTGATCTGCATGACATCCTCTCTTACAATTTCTTTCACGTCTTCTCCTCCTTCTGCAGTTTGCCAGTTTGATAATAATATTGATAGCCTGCGCCCTTCGCCCGGAATCGAAATCCGGCCGCCGCGTTATCCTCTGTATAATAAGCGGTCACATTCGTGATCTCGCTCTCACGAATCCCCAGCGTCTTGGCAACACTTTTTAAAATACCCGAACGTGTATTTTCCCGGTAGCTGGTGTCAAATTCCCGAAGTTCATCCAACGTATCGAACTCATAGATCACTTCCCTGGGATATTTCCGAAGTTTCATTCTCAGGCTGCCGAGATGATCCACATAGATTCTCTCCCAAAGCGCATTTGCCGTCTCCGGCAGGTCATAAACGCTGTCCAGAATTTCAAGGAATTTCCGGCTGAATTCCCGGGACCAGAAGGCGTGGCCCAGCATATACCATGCATTCTTTCCGCCCACCGACACCGATTGGATATAGCCCTCCGCGTCTTCAGTCATGCACCACTCGGCCGTCTCACCGACTGCGTATACCCCTGCGTAATAGGCTTCATCTACCTCGCTTTCAAAGGGATTTTCCGAAAAATAATTGTCGCAGGAGCAAATATAGGTATTCCCCAGATACTCCCGTACCGCCTGGATGCTGGCGTTGTTGTTCCGGGTCAAATAATCTGGATTCTCCACAAGCGTCACGCCAAACTGATTCCTGAGATATTCGAATTTTTCCTTCATATATCCCACAACAACGATAATTTCCGGAATATTCGCCGCCTGAAGCTGTCGGATCTGTCGTTCCAGCAGGATCTCGCCTCTGACCTCGATCAGGCCCTTTGGCCGCTCATAGGAGATGGGTGCGAAGCGGCTTGATGTGCCCGCAGCCAGAACCACCGCATTATCCACTTTGTATCCCATTTTTATTTCCCTCCGGCCTTTTCCGGGAACGCGTACTCCTTCAAAACGGAGGATTCGTCATAAAATTCCCAATTTTCCTTTTCCCAGATATTATCCTCCACTCTGGCCCACCAGGCCGGCAGAAACGTATTTCCATGATTTTCATTCACATTCCACTCCGCCGACACGATGATATACTGAGGATGGGCAGTTTTTTCCGCGCTGGTGATCGCATTGCCGGTAAACGGATTTGTCGGGTTTTCAATCAATCCATCTGTGGCAAGCACCGGAACGTCGCCATTGGTCATAAACTCGCTGGATACCGCAAACTTCCGACTGTCAAAGTCCTTGACCATCAACAGCGGGAAAAACCAGCCTGTATCCTTTGCCGTATTGTAGTCCCCGCCCATGCAAAGTTCCTTGAGTTGTGTGAGCGCAGCGCCGTGGTCGGACACCAAAATGATTCTTGTGTTATCATAAACGCCCTGTTCCCGCAGATAGTCAAACCACTTCCCCAGCTGCAACAACGCCGCCATATTGGACTGATAGTGCGACATTTGCGTTGGCGTATCCGTATGCAGAGTCATACCACCCACCGAAAACCTGTCCTGATGCTCTGCATCATATTCCCGGTTATCCACATATTCCTCCGGCGTATAATTCGGCTCCTGCAGCAGGATCGGCTCATGGGTGGTATCATTGACCATGAATAAAAATGTGTTGGTATTGTCTGCTGTAATCTCCGTCATATCATTCATGTGTACCAGAGAACTGTAGGTATTCAGAAAAGGGGCATACCGTCCTTCGGCCTCGGAAATGCTGCTGACTGTCTGAACAGAGGATTTTGCCGCATGATTGTAGGTTCCGTTGTTATAGATGGTCGGCTGTAAAAACAAAGGAGCAACCTTTGTCAAGCTGAGACAGAAGAAATTTCGTTTGTTATTTTCCACTGTTTCCGCTTTCAAGTCTACATCGCTGAAATATCCTTTGGCCGTGCAGGTATGGATATCCGGATACTCATCATAAAACGACAGATCCGGGTTCCATTGATAGTTGGTATAAATCGGGTCGCAGACTGTTACATCGTATCCCGCTTCCGAAAACATCACCGGCATGACTTTCAGCGCTTCATTGTGCTTTTCCTGCAGTGATTCACCGTCCCGCCTGTTCATCTCGATGGGGGTATACTCATAGCCTCCCAGCAGCGCCGGCGCGCCAAAATTGGTGAACCCGCCAAAGGAGATCACATTGTCATAATAGGTAAAGCCTTCAAACTGTTCCTTAAGTTCCGGTTTTTCTTCCATTAAGAAAGGAATATATTCCCCCATGGCCCGATCCAGCATAATCACCACAACATTCTTTCCTGTCTTGCTGAGTTGGAACGAGGGTGCCTGAACAGCATCCAGCAAAGAATCATTGTTGGAAGAGGCAATGATGGCGGACACATTCATCCCCGCCATAACGCCCAGGGCCAAAAGCGCCGCCGCCAGGATCAGCGGGATCAGCCGTTTCCATTTTGCCAGAATCAAATAGAACACTGACGCAACAACTGCCAGAACCGCCAGATTCGAAATCTGCTCCCGGAGCGAATAGGAAATGCCATTCTCATATTGCAGGGCCGAGGAGAGCAGTCCCAAATTGGTGCCATAGAACATATAGTCGATCAGCGCCACACCGCAGAGGATCCAGATGACCTTGTCAAAGACCGCCTTGCCCCTGGCGCTTGCCAACCCATAAAACACCTGCATCCAGACCAGAAATGTTCCCGCAGCCAGGCAGACGGAACTGACCAGATACCAAATAGGGCTTTGGTAATAGGTCAGATCAATAAATTCCTGGGGCGAATCAGCGATAAACGCCGATGGGATCAGCAGTCCCAGCAGGATTGTGAAATAAATGCAGCCCAGCAGAAATATCTTCTTGCTGGATGCGGGCTCCTTCCCGGAGGGAAGCGCCGGTAATTTTGCCCGCACCATCGGCAGCAGCAGAGGCAACTGGAGCAGCAGCCCGACACCGATCAGAAATACGATCCGTTTCGCCGCTGCATCCCGGTAAAACACGACTGTAAACACAATCAGCGCCAACCCCGCCGCTGACGCAAGGATTCTCAGAACCTTTCCTGGATTTTTCAGTTTGTAGAAAATGGTCTTGACCAAAGAAAACAGATTGTTCAGCGTCCAGTAAAACACCAGACCGGCGGGAGATCCATACAGAAAGATCAAAAAAAAGGCCGCCATGCCGTAAAGCTGCACCTTGGTTTTCATGGGGAAGCCCTTTAAATACAGCGCACAGGACACAATATTGATCAGCGTCATGAAAATCGGGAGCAGATTAACTGCTGTGCCGCCAATTTTCAGTAATCCATCCGGTGCGCTCAAATTCTCAATTGGGCCAAAGGCAACGCCGGTCAGCAGATCCAGATGGGCCAGGAATTGATAGGCCGCAATAAAAAACGGGATCTCCAAAAGCAGTGAGATCGAACCCTTGAGCGCATCCGTGGGTTTGTAATTGTTCTGCCGGTAATAGGTCTGCAAAATCATCATTCGTTCGTCACCGGTGAACACCTTTTTGATCTGTGCCACGCCGTCGTGGAGTTTCATGTCGATATTACGTGCTTCCTCCTGCATGGCATCCGCACGCCGATACAGCGGAAGCACCAGAAAGTTCATGACCAGGCTCAGCACAATAATGGCAACGCCGGGATTGGAAACAAACCGATTGGCGATTACAAAGATAAACTCAAACAGCAGCTTCAGCGGCCCAACGAGCAGTTTCCCAATGATTTCAAGCACTGTCATTGCGCCGCCTCCTTTTCGCCATTGTGAATCGTCTCGTATGCTTCGATCAGATAATCCGCCGTTCTTTTGGCGCCCTCGCCGGGGAAAGCCCAGGTCTCCTCCTTGACGCTTCGGCGGCCTTCTGCATATTTTGGGTCAGTCAGACAAGCATCGATCAGCGTCTTTAAGGACGCCATATTTTCCGCCGTCAGCTGCTCCCCAAGTCTCGGCAGCGCTGAAGCGGTCCAAAGGGGCGTATCCAGCCACCATGCATCATAGGGTCCCACATCAAACTTCGGGTCTGTATAAATGACCGGCTTGTCGTAGATTAATGCAAATTCAAAAATAACGCCCGAAAAATCCGAGATTAGAATATCCGCCCGGCGAAGCACTTCAAAATTATCCGTATCCCGGTTCCATTCCAGCTGATCCGACTCCGGGTATTTCTTCATCAGTTTCTGCATCAGTTCCTCTTCCGAGGTGAAGGACTGCGGATGGGGCCGGACGATCACATGATAGCCCGTTTCCAGCAGAGCGTCAATCATCTTTCCGCCGTATACCGCGAACATCGCGCTGTCGCCCCAGGAGGGCGCCAGCAGAACAGTCCGCGGATGCTCCTCAACCGGGCCGCTTTCCCGCAGCCGCTTCGCCATTTCGTCCATATAGGGGATCCCCACCTGAACCAGATCTTTTTCCGGCAGCGACCGAAGCTGCTCCAGATGGCGAATGTCCTCGGCCTGATACGCGCCGGAGAGCAGGATGCCGTCATAATAGTCCAGTCCGAACATCCTGTATAGCACCACCTCGCCGGGCGCATGGAGGATGTGGACATAACGTTTCACCGTCCGGGAGCGCTTCCACTGGTATACATCCAACCCTGGCGTTGTGGCCAGTACCACCGCCGCATTGAGAAAATTGAGCCGGGTAAACAGCTTATTCTCTTTGGGGATGCATTCGACCTTCATATGCTCTATATCCGCTTCCAGCGCGGGATCGTCCGGAGAAGCGGTAATGTATAAAATATCTTTGCCTCTTCTGTCCATTTCCCGACAGACAGGTTCAAATACCGTCCAATAGCGTTTGCTTTCAGAGAAGAACACAAAGGGTGTCTGTCCTTTGCTGATCTCCACTTTTCCGCCCCCCAGCTTAAGCCGCAGTTTAATCAGCAGCATCCGCAGGGAATACATGGCCGCCGCCAGAACACTGATCAAAACGGTAAAGAGCATACTGCCCGTGCCAGGGTCAATGTACAATATCATATCTGTTCGGTCTCTCCTTCATGATTTCATGATTCCGCTGCTTCTTCACAATTCTTACCATAATAATACTCTTATCTTCCACAAAATGCAATGGAAAATGCAATTTTGCTCTTTGTCGGCATAAAGAAACGACAAGCACACCCTGTGCGGCACAATTTTATGGATCCATCCCGCGCTCTGGCGCACTGAACCTTGTCCCTAAGTGAAAACCAACAAAAAAAGAAGCAAAAATTCAACATTTTTTTCGTCGTATCCTCTTGCCGAAAAAAGTGTTTTCCTGTAAAATGATAGTGCTAGCTACTCAGGTCCATCGGAAATCAAAATTCTATGGAGCAGGTAGCTATTGTTCATTTTGCCGGAACTCCGGCTCTGAAAAAAATGTTTGGAGGAATACAAAAATGCAGAAGAAAATCTTTGCCCTGCTGCTGGCGCTGTGTCTGGTTCTCGGCCTCTGTGCCTGCGGCAACTCCGCCGGCTCTGCCAGTGCGGCCGCCACTGACGTGCTGAAGGTCGGTTTTGTGTACATCGGTGACGAGAGCGAGGCCTATACCGCCAATTTTATCGCCGCTGAAAAGGCCGTCGCCGCCGAGTACGGCGACAAGGTCGAGTGTATCGCCAAATACAATGTAGAGGAAAATGCTGTGGAAGATCCCGTCAAGGAGCTTTGCGAAGCAGGCTGCGGCATTATCTTTACCACTTCCTTTGGCTACGGCGCGACCGTTAAGGAGATTGCCCAGCAGTACCCCGATATTCAATTCTGCCAGGCCACCTGTGCGGACGCTGCCGTTGAACCCCTGGTTGCCAATTATCATAACTATATGGGTCATATCTATCAGGGCCGCTATGTGGCCGGTATCGTTGCGGGCATGAAGCTTCAGGAAATGATCGACGCCGGAAGCATCACTGCCGACAAGGCCAAAATCGGTTATGTGGCTGCGTTTGATTATGCCGAGGTCATCTCCGGTTATACCGCATTTCTGATGGGCGTTCGTTCCATCGTGCCTGAAGCGACAATGGATGTGCAGTACGCCGGTACCTGGGGCGATTTTGACATTGAAAAAACCATGGCGACCGCGCTGATTGAGGACGGCTGCGTCATCATCTCCCAGCACTCTGATACCGAAGGCCCCGCCGAAGCCTGTGAAGCCGCCGCCGCCGCCGGCACTGAGGTCTACTGTGTCTCCTATAATCAGGATATGACCGACGTAGCCCCCAACACCTGCCTGATTTCCTCCCGCCAGGATTATGCTCCCTATGAGATTGCCGCAGTCAAATCGGTCATGGACGGCACAGAGATCCCCGTGGATCAGGGGGCCGGCTTTGAGGAGGGCTGGGTTGCAATGACTCCGCTGAATACCGCCATCGCCGCCGAAGGCACGCAGGAGAAGATGGACGAGGCCATCGACGCCTTCAAGTCCGGCTCCATGAAGGCCACAGACGTCTTTCAGGGCGACTATACTGCCACTGACCCCTACAGCGGCGAGACAATTGATCTGAAGGATGGATTCGACGAGAATGCAACGCAGTCCGCGCCTGCTTTCAGCTATGTCATTGACGGTGTGATCACTGTAAAAGGTAACTGATCGATACGCCAGCCGAAGCCGGGGATCCCCGGCTTCGGCTGGCACACTTTTTAACAGGCTTTGATGGAACGGAACCCGCCTCCGTAAGAGATGGAGCGGTTTCCGCTGGATCAAGGCTTGTCAACAGATGCATTACGGCGAAGGAGTGATACATTTGGAAAAGGAAACCGCGATTCGTCTCAGTCATATTACCAAGACCTTCGGCGAGGTCGTTGCCAATCGGGATATCAGCCTGGAGGTGCGACGAGGAGAGATCCTGTCGCTTCTGGGCGAAAATGGAAGTGGTAAGACCACGCTGATGAATATGCTCTCCGGCATCTATTTCCCGGACGAGGGCCAAATCGAAGTCAACGGCAAAGCAGTCACGATTCGTTCCCCCAGAGAGTCCATTGATTTGGGCATTGGCATGATCCATCAGCACTTTAAACTTATTGACCGGCTTACCGCAGGAGAAAACATTGTCCTGGGTCTCCGTGAGTCCGGCAAGTTTGACAAAAAACTGATTGGTCAAAAAGTGCGGGAGATCGGTGGAAAATACGGATTTGACGTTGATCCGGAGAAGAAGATTTATGACATGAGTGTCTCGGAAAAGCAGACTGTGGAGATTATCAAAGTGCTCTATCGAGGCGCAGATGTTTTGATTTTGGATGAGCCTACCGCTGTGTTGACGCCCCAGGAGGCCAAAAAGCTGTTCACAGTGCTCCGGGCCATGCGGGATGATGGAAAAGCGATTATCATTATCACTCATAAACTTCAAGAGGTGCTGGAACTCAGCGACCGGGTCACTGTCCTCCGAAAGGGAGAATACATCAGCACCGTGGAAACCCGCGCCGCCACTGCGCAGTCTCTGACCGAAATGATGGTGGGCGAGTCGGTATCCCTGAATATTGAACGAGTCCCTCCGAAAAATCCCCAACTGCGGCTCCGGGTGCATGAATTGACGGTGTTGGATCAGAACCGTGTGACAAAACTTGATGGTGTCAGCTTTGATGTTTACAGCGGAGAGATTTTGGGCGTCGCCGGCATTTCCGGCTGCGGGCAAAAAGAACTGCTTGAATCCATTGCCGGACTGCAAAAGGTGGAAAGCGGCTCCATCGTCTACTATGAAAGTCCGGACTCCGCGCAGGAACTTGTGGGCAAATCCGCTATGGAGATCCGCGCATTGGGCGTGGGATTGTCCTTTGTTCCGGAGGACCGGCTGGGCATGGGTCTGGTTGGCAATATGGACATGGCCGGCAATATGATGCTTCGCTCCTTCCAGTCGGGGAAATTCGGCCTGTCAGACCGAAAGGGGCCGGAGATTTTGGCCCAGCGGGTCATGGATGAATTGGAGGTCGTGACTCCCAGCATTCAGACCCCTGTGCGGCGAATGTCCGGCGGTAATGTGCAAAAGGTTCTTGTGGGCCGCGAGATCGCCGCCGGCCCCTCCCTGCTGATGACCGCCTATGCGGTCCGCGGCCTGGACATCGGCACCTCCTATACCATTTACCATCTTTTAAATGAGCAAAAGGCAAAAGGCGTTGCCGTAATTTATGTGGGCGAGGATCTGGATGTGTTGCTGGAACTTTGCGACCGGATCCTTGTGCTTTGCAGCGGCAAAGTCAGCGGCATTTTGGACGGCCCCGCCGCCACCAAAGAACAGGTGGGCCTGATGATGACACACTTAGGCAAGGAGGGCTGATCGATGCAAAAGAAAGAACCCCTGATCCGGCTTTCCAAGCGGGATGATATGCCCCCTCTGAAAGCCTGGGCCATCCGAATTGGCTCCATTCTCGTCGCACTGAGCCTTTTTGGCGGACTGATTCTGGCCGTAGGCTTCAATCCGCTGTCAATCTACTCCTCCATGCTGAAAGGATCGCTGGGAAACAGCCTGAACATTCAGCAAACCATTAAAATCATGATTCCTCTGCTGGGCGCGGCTTTGGCAATTGCCCCGGCATTTAAAATGAAATTTTGGAACATCGGCGTAGAGGGTCAAATCACTATGGGCGGCATTTTCGCCACCTATTTCGCCCTCAATTTTGCAGATACTTGGCCCGCAGCATTGTTGCTGCCGGTGATGTGTTTGGCGGCGGCCATCGGCGGCGGACTTTGGGGTCTTCTCCCCGCTGCATTCCGGGCCAAATGGGGGACCAACGAGACCCTGTTTACTCTGATGCTCAATTACATTGCCATCGGCATAACGAAATATTTACAGGGCGGTCCCTGGGAAAAAATTCCCAAGGGAACCCAGATGATCGAACGCTTCGGTCCGGCGGCAAGAATGCCGACGGTCTGGGGCATTACCGTCGGCGGTTTTATCGTTTTTGCACTGGTGATCTTCATGTACTGTTATCTTCGGTTTACCAAGCAAGGCTATAAAATCGCCGTAGTTGGCGAAAGCGAAGCCACCGCCCGGTATGCGGGCATCCAGGTGAGCCAGGTCATCATGCGCACAATGTTCGTCTCCGGGGCCATCGCCGGAGTCGTGGGTTTTATCGTGGTTTCCGGCATCAATTATACGCTTTCTGACACTGTTGCGGGCGGCGTGGGCTTTACCGGTATCACGGTTGCCTGGCTGGCCCAGCTGAATCCCATCGGCATGGTATTCATCTCCCTGCTGCTGGCGGTGTTGACCAAGGGTGCTTCCACCATCAATACCCTGACCCATAACGCCCTGCCGGAATCCATGAGCGATATGCTGACGGGCCTGATTCTGTTCTGTATGCTGGCCAGCGAATTCTTTATCCGGTACCGGATGATCTTTCGGAAACATCATAAGGTGGAAAAGGAGGCGGCACAATGAACTTTATCATCAACTTTTTCGTTGCCGCCGTCCTGATGGGCACAACGCTGATGTACGGAACTCTGGGCGAAATCCTGACCGAGAAATCCGGCAATATGAATCTCGGCGTGGAGGGCCTGATTTACATGGGCGGCTCCTCCGGCTTGATCGCCGCCTTCCTCTATGAACGCATTGCCGGCGCCGGCGCGATCCCCATGGTGGCTGTGATACTGGCCTTTGCGGCGGCGTTTCTCTCCGCCGCCATTGGAAGCCTGCTTTACGCCTTTTTGACCATCACCCTGCGCGCCAATCAAAACGTCACCGGTCTGGCTCTGACAATCTTCGGCGTGGGCTACGGCGAATTTTTTGGCGAATACTTCCGTCAGATCGGCGACGGGCGGCTTCAAATTTCCGAAGCTGCCGGGAAGATTTTCTCCCAGCCTCTGCTCCCCGCCTTTTTGCGGAATATCCCCGTGGTGGGCAAAATGCTGTTTTCCTACAACTTCCTGATTTATCTGGTGCTGCTGATCGCCGTAATCATGGCCTGGTATTTTTCCCGGACACGCAGCGGTCTTTGTCTCCGGGCCGTAGGTGAAGACCCGGCCACTGCTGACGCGGCAGGTATCAACGTAACCAAATACAAATACCTCTCCACCTGCCTCGGGGGCGGCATATGCGGTCTGGGCGGTCTGTATTTTACCATGGTTTCCGCCGGAGGCAACTGGTCCACCGGTGCCATGGACGGCAAAGGCTGGCTGGCGGTGGCGCTGGTAATTTTTGCTCTGTGGAAACCTCTGCGGGCTGTGTGGGGTTCGATCCTCTTTGGTGCGCTGATGATCATGTATATGCGGGTCACCCAACTGGGCATCCCCACCGAAATCTATAAGATTCTCCCCTATACTGTCACCGTGATTGTGTTGATTTCCATTTCTATCCGTCAGAAGCGGGAGAACCAGCCGCCGGAAAGCCTGGGCAACGCCTATTTCCGGGA